>CALLKD010000095.1 GCA_938008595.1 uncultured bacterium
CTACCGCTATTACATCCAGAAGCAAGTGTGCTGACTACGCCATGAATCTCACAGTCCAGTCGTTCCCAGAATCCTTTGAAGACACCGGCGATGCATTCCCGCCAAAGCGCCTCAAGGCAGAAGCTTCTCAAGATGCTCAGGCTAACTATGAACTCTTCTATAACTTCTGCACAAATAAACGCGGCATTTCGGGATAGTGTATACTTATACCAAAGTCGGAGAACCCGTAGATCCGGGCCCGCAAGCTGACGATAATCCGTGCTGCTGCACGTCGACCGAACGCTCCACAGATCAAAAATTAAGGAGAACCAGTGATCAATCCTGGCCCTGGAGTTTTTGAAGTCAACGGAGATGGCGGTCGAGCAAGAACTCTATTGATGATCACTTAGTAGGTAAGTGAATCAATATGGCTCAAGGAAAGAGAATTCCAGAGGATATCTGGGATAAACTACTCAAACTTCTTGAGGAGAATTTGGGAACAATAACACTTGCGTGTCAGGCAGCTGGCATTAGTCGCAGGAGCTATTATCACAAATTACTCAATGATCCTGACTTTGCAGACAAGACTCAGCTCTTGTTTGAGAGAATCCAAGTCCCCCTTGCTGAAGAAATGCTCAGAGCAGACGTGCTTGAGCGAAAGGCTTGGGCGATACGATACACGTTAGACCGAGCAAGTCGAAAGTGGCACCACCGAACAAGTGAAGAATATGTTCGCGAGTTCGAGGAAAGGTTGCTGTATGTCGAGGAGAAACTCGGCAGAAAGATTGAACGAATCGACTGCACGCTCCCCGTACCGAACGAGGAAAAACAGGACCAAAAGAAGAGTCAAGAATCAGCGGAGGAGGTCCTTAGCGACGAACCTGCATTCTGATTTAGGTGCGCAAAGTGTGCAAAGACCACTCATTATCGGGTGGTCTTTGCCATTCTAAACCCGACCTAGACGGGTTAGGGACTGAGACTCGAACCAGCTATAATAAGGCTCAACACCGGTCTTGGACTCGTACCAGACCAGAGCACACAGCATGTTTCTCATACCTATGATGTGGCGTGTACGAACTAGGTAGTAACTGAGTTATCGTAAATACAGTTTGCCTGCTGTGCGTCGTCGTTAATATACATGTAGCGTCCCTTAAGACTTGCCTTGTCAGTACCTGTTGGAAGGGTAATAAGACAGGTGCGTGATCCTGATATGGACACGGAGATTGAAAGCGTAGTGGCAAAGTCATCATTTGAGAACTCAAAGCCTGTAATACCTGTTGTGGTACCGGTAGCACTTACGATGCCTGAGCCACCAAAGATTTCAAAGTTTGCAGTACAGGTTGCATTTGTTCCATTGTCACTAAAGCCAGTGAATTCACCACCAGGCACAAGACGAGGCGCGCGCCAGTTCTTTGATATGCCAAGTACACGATCAAGGAATGCATTTGCTGCATTTGCCCAGTGTGAATACTGGTTAAGGCCACTTGGGTGCGAACCGTCCGTACCAAACACTTCGTTTAGGTTACAGATGACGTAGCTGCCAGAATCATCTCCGTGCATACTCTCTGCCGTTCGTGCGAAGTTATAGCGGGCGTAGTCACTAGCACCCGGCTGCAGGCCTTCAAGCATGAGGAAAATTGGTACTGAGCTGTTACCAAGGCCGGTAGAGCCGGCTGTACGGATGTTGGTAGCAAGCTGGCGTAGGTCTGAGAGCTCTGCTGCTGCTGAAGATGGTGCATCAGGCGCATAGTTTGTGCTCGTGGTAACAGAGTCTGACTTACAGAAAATTGCATGCACTATCTTTCCACTTCCTACAGCATTAGTAACTGAGGTGATCATTGCAGGATAGTCACCGTTAAGGTCGGTGGTGAAGCACCATCCAGTACCTGCAGTAGCGTTATAGTTACGCAGCTTGGTACCACCGTTAGCCGTTGGAATAAAGGCAATAGGGCGTGTGGTATTAGCACGTATACGATCGGCTGCACCGCGTGCACCTGCTCCAAGATAGGCAACCGGTACCCAGTGTCCAGTACCACTTACCTGTGACCACGCACGTGCAGTCTTATCTACGGTTGTTACTACAGGGCTAGGATAGTTTACGAAGGCACGCTCAGGAGTAGATGAACCAATCCACACAATGACGTCTCCCACATAGAATTCATACGGATGCAGGTAGGTAAGTATGACGCTACCACCGCTATCCTTTAGTCTCCACTCAGCGCGGTATGGACCACCAACAGGAACGTTTGCATATGAAGTACCCGTAATGTTACCTCCTGATATGGTTGGAGAAGGGAATGCGGTATAGGTACCCGGTGACGAAGGCACTACGTTTGCATTACTTTCATCAATAATTCGGTACTCAACCGTGGTAGGGGTACAGTTTGAATACGATGCACTGGTAGAGATAGAGGCAATGAAGTCACTATTAAGATCATGTGGATAGAACTGTCCGTGTGTAGGTCCCCCCACAGACATTACGGGAGTTCCTGCAGGACCAATACAAATCACATCCGTACTATCAAACGGCAATGCGGCGTTTCCTCCTGACGTTGCAACGAATCGTACAAAAAGTGAGGTGCCAGGATTAGCAACACTGTCATCAGCTGCCACAAGGGTATAGGTTGCGGCCGTAGCACCAGCAATAGCAGCACCACTTGGGTTGCTACCATCCCTTCGATACCACTGACGGGTAAGGGTAGTAGAGGCCAAGGTAGGTGCAATGATCGCACTACCATCACTGATAACCTTTCCAACAATCATCTGTCCACTTGGAACAGGCTGTACTAGGTTCTGTGGACTATTGCGTGACCATGACACGATAATGCCAAGCACCTGTGTAGGAATACTGGCTGCAGTAATGCTAAGGGTGTAGGTTCCTGGCGTAGCATTTGCAGTTGCCGTCGACATCTTAAAGGCACCTGCACTAATGTCACTTGAAGTCGCAGCGCCACTGTTCTTACTCACGTCTCTCGTAGTTCCAGTACCTGCCGTAAGTGAAATGCTTGTTCCTCCCGGTACACACACTGCTGCAGAAAGGAGAGAGTCTGCCTCAAGCGTATCTATAGATATAGTAATTGCCGTACTTGATGGGGAAGGGGTAAGAAGAAATGACGTAGCTTCAGGAGCACGCTGACGAGGGTTCTTAATAGAACGAGAAATACCCACCCACTTTGTTGCCGTATTATCGAGTGTTACGGCCACCGTATTAGTTCCGGTACCCGTTCCACCGGTCCATCCTGCAGAGAGCACATACCACATTTCAACGTTAAACCACTTGCCACCTACAAGCTGGTCCTTTTGCATACCGAATACCGCAGTATCACCACCAACCGTCACACTGGTAACGCGTGCAGGAGCTACGGCACTGTCACGCTCGGTATATACCTGTACTTCAATGGTGGTTACACCGTTGTTAGTACAGGTAAGGTTCCAGGTCGGTGTAGTGGTGCTACTCCCATTTCCTGACCAAAAGTCTGCGGTGGTAGCTCGTGCCATGAATAGGTAAAGAAAATATGATTAACTAACGCTCACTGCCCCTCGAGACGGCTCGGCTACATACCCTGTTGCAGTAACCGTAACGATTCCTGTTGCTGCAGCAAATACGCCAGGGTGCATCCACATACCTATGAGATTACCGTGCTAGAGCCTTTAACAACGCGCTGCTTGCTATTTACTTCAAGAATACACGCAACCTCTCCGTCAGCCATGCTTACGTTAGTACCGCCCGGACCATCGATAACAACAGTACCTCCACTGTCGTTTACAATCTCGCACTCAAAGCCGTTTGTAAGTGTTCCAACGGTAGGAACCGTGATGGTAATTGCAGATGTTGCAACAATACGCTGGCTGTTATTAGCAGACGTAAGCGTGTAACCCGTCGTCTTGTTTGCTTCAATAATTTTCCCTCCTACGTTGTTTCCTGAAGCGTCATGTCCTACAAGCAAATACGTATTAAGTGTTGTGCCCCATGTGCCACTGTCTGAGCCCGGTGTTGGTAGATTAGCCATATACCTACACTATACACCAAGAAAAGAATCGGTCCTCTATTGCACTTTAGCTGACACTTGTGGATAATGGGGGCATAGCACTGTTTCATTTACCCGTAACCTCTATCTATTACTTATGGACATTTTTGGACTTGGACTCCCAGAACTACTACTCATACTGTTCGTAATTCTTCTCTTTTTCGGCAAGGACAAACTTCCTGAGCTCGCACACAGTCTAGGACGCTCTGTAAAAGAGCTCCGCGAAGGGTTTGATCAGGGAACAAAGGAAAAACATGTAGAGATGAAGGAGGAGGTAAAGAAGGATGACAACTAATACTGAAGACGAAGCATTGAGTGTTTGGGAACATCTCCTTGAACTGAGAAATTATCTCTACTACACCCTTGCTGCACTTCTGGTTGGTGGAACGGTTACCCATATCTACCATGAGAAGATACTCACAATGCTATTTGCTCCTCTAAAGGGGCAGCCATTGGTATTCCTTTCTCCACTTGATCCCATTCTCTTCATATTGAAGATAGACTTCTATGGCGCACTTGCCATAGCACTTCCGGTAATCTTCTTTTGCTTCTTTCGATTCATTGCACCTGCCCTAGGTTCACGAGGCTCACTGTTTGTTTCTTCATTTCTCCTCTTTTCAACGCTGCTTATAATCGCAGCCAGTATATATACGTGCCTACTTCTCATACCGCTCAGTATCAATTTCTTGCTCTCAGTACAGGTACCTGGGGTAGAGAACTTCTTTACTGCAGACCGGTACCTTTCCTTTATCTTTATGCAGCTCATGCTCATGATCGGCATTTTCCAGATACCGTGTGTTATTGCCCTCCTTACCCTCACAAAACTGCTTAATCCAAGGCTTCTTACGAAGAATCGTGGCATTGTCTATGTAGTGACCACTATTGCACTCTCCATACTCACTCCAACCACCGATATATTCAGTGTTTGTCTATTCCTTATCCCCACCTTGGTAATATTTGAGCTTAGCGTCCTTCTTGCAAAAGCAATATACTGGATAGGTACTCGTTCAAATTCATTTCATGCATAGAAAATACACGCGCAGAGAGTTTTTATTATTTGTAGGTTCATTGGTTGGTATATTTTTTATATCTCGTATCCCTGGGACAAAGAAGGTTACAGAAAACCATAGTTATGGTTCAGGCAGCTATGGTGGTACACACGCGTCATAATCTAGCACGTACACTTCTACTGCTGAGTTCAGGTTTTTTCTTGAGCTTTTTTTTCGTACCTAGTGCTGCGTACGCTGCAACCACCTACGGTTTTAGTACCTACGGCTCAGGCACCTATGGAGGAGCAGGGGACTCAACTCCTCCTGTCATTTCAAGTATTGCCACATCAACTACGGCTACCACCGCAACCATCACCTGGACGACTGATGAAGGAGCGTCTGATGTCGTTAGATACGGAACAACTATTTCATACGGAACGTCTTCAAGTACCGTGGCAACCAGTACCGCACATACGTTTGTACTAAGCGGACTTACCGCACTCACCACCTATCACTATCAGATTGAAAGCACGGATGACTTTGGCAACGTGGCGACCACGTCTGATGCAATCTTTACCACTACCGCAACACCTGACACCACACCACCTACGGTATCGGTAACGGCACCAAGCTCAGGTGCAGTCATTTCTGGTTCAAGCGTATCGCTCAGCGCTAACTCAAGTGACAACGTGGGGGTTACCAATGTGCAGTTTTATATAGACGGAACCGCAACAGGCTCGGCAGGTGCAACCTCGCCCTATACTATTACGTTTAATAGCGGATCAGTGGCAGATGGCTCACATACTATTAGTGCCGTAGCAAAAGATGCTGCCAATAACGCAGCAACCTCTACTATTTCTGTAACGGTGGATAATACGGCACCAACACTTTCTTCTGTAGCATCGAGCACCTCAGCTACAGCAGCTACCATCTCTTGGACCTCTAATGAGAACTCTACGTCAGTGGTGAACTATGGTCTCACTACTGGATACGGTACGTCTTCAAGCTCTGCCTCGATGGTTACCAGTCACTCTATCTCGCTCACAGGACTAAGTACTGCAACCCTGTACCACTTTGCACTTACGTCAGTAGATCCGTACTCAAATGCAACTACGAGTGCCGACTACACCTTTACTACCACCGCTGCACCTGATACCACACCACCGGTAGTTTCGTCTGTTGCTTCAAGCACCACCAACACCACCGCAATACTTACCTGGAGTACTGACGAGAACTCAACCTCTGTGGTGAATTACGGTCTCACCACCGGCTATGGCACCGCTTCTTCTTCATCGTCCCTTGTGACCTCGCACTCAATCTCGCTCACTGGCCTCACGCCATCAACCCTGTATCACTTTGCGCTTACCTCAGTAGACGCATCATCGAACTCGACCACGACTGCTGACTACACCTTCACCACCACTGCTGTACCAGACACGACTCCTCCTGTTATCTCTTCTATAGCCTCAAGTACGGCAAACACAACGGCAACCATTACCTGGAACACTGATGAGAATGCAACCTCAGTGGTGAACTATGGTCTCACCACTGGATACGGATCAGCATCAAGCTCAGGAACACTTAGTACATCGCACTCAGTTACGCTCACTGGTCTCACTCCAGCTACCCTGTACCATTTCGCACTTACCTCAGTAGACGCATCATCTAATTCAGTCACCAGTACGGACCGCACCTTCAGAACTACTGTTGATGTGACGGCTCCTGTTATCTCAGCAGTTACTAGCACGCCAAGTACGGTGAGTGCTGTTGTGACATGGATAACTGACGAGGATTCAACCTCGCAAGTGGTGTACAGCACTGATCTAACCTATGACAATGCAACAGTCCTAAATGCAGGAATGGTAACCGCGCATGCTGAATCCATCTCTGGACTTGTCACTGGCACCACCTATAACTTCAAAGTGGTTTCAATGGACGCATCAAATAACATAAGTACCTCAAGTGCAGGATCGTTCACCACAACGTCACCAAGCACCGGTGGTGGAGGTGGGGGAGGAGGCGGAGGAGGGGGCGCCTTTGTATACGTACCAGGTATTACTCCAGGACCTGCGCCAACACCCGTACCATCATCTACATTTACTCAAAACCTAACGGTTGGCTCTGAGAACTTTGATGTGCGTGCACTCCAGACCATACTCGCAGCTAAGGGATACCTACAGTCACAATACATAACGGGATACTTTGGCACGCTTACCAAGCAGGCACTTGCACAGCTACAGAAGGCAGCAGGAATTTCTCCTGCAAGTGGATACTTTGGTCCTCTAACTAGACAGTATGTGCGGTCACTCGGATCTACTGTTTCAGTACCAGTACCAACCACTCCTGTACCCGTACAGCCGACACCAATAAATACTGGCCCTACGACCGTCCTTCAGCTTGGCTCTACTGGACCAAGTGTAATTGCACTGCAACAATTCTTGCGCAGCTACCCAGCCTTCTATCCATCAGGACAGGTAACGGGATACTATGGAGCGCTTACTAGGGAAGCCGTTGGTGCGTTCCAGCTGCACTACATCATCGTCGCTTCACGCACTGAATCAGGGTATGGAAATGTGGGACCTAGAACACGAGCAAAGATTGATGAGTTGTCTCGATAGGGTATAGAAAAAGCCGCGGGTGGTTAGCCCGCGGCTTTGGCGCTGAACATATCGTTATTCGGAGATTGTCCAGCTGACGGTATCGCACACGTTCACGCCGTATCGATAGACGATCTCGCCGCTTTCCATGACGGCCTTGAAGTCGTACTGGCAATAGCCGGTGCCGTCATCGAGGTTGAAAAGCTGGCGGCCCCAGGCCGGAATTATCTCTTTGCCGAGCACATCTTCCTGCCAGGACCCTGTGCCTGCATTTGAGGCATAGAAGCGCGCGACCTTGAGGTGCGTATTGTTGATGACGATGATTCGCCGATCCTGGTCATCGTTCGACCGAGCCTGAGCCGGCGACGTAACAGCCGTCGCAGCAAGGAGTGCGACGGCAATGAGTGACGCAAAACGCATAGTGGTTCCCCTTCAATAGGTTTCAAATGTACGCAATACTGCCAAGCAACATACCACACTTAGTATTTGCTGTACATTCTGTACACAGACCCATGCCTATACGTAACGGTATATACTTACCACATGAACCGACTACAACTTTTTCTACTAGGACTCATCTGCATTGGCCTTGCACTTCTTGCTACGCAAAAGTTCTGGGTACCTGCCGTTGTTGCAGAGATACTACGGCACGACACGCCAGCAACACCACAGAAATAACGCACTATGAAGATACAAGAACTAGGACATGTGGTGCTCTACGTTACGGACATAACCCGTATGGCAGATTTCTACCGTGACACACTGGGCTTTCGTGAGATCCACCGAGCACCGGGCATGGCTGCCTTTTCAGGAGGTCGTACACACCATGAACTCCTCTTGATTGAAGTGGGAGGAGAGTCCACCAAGACACCGTATCCAAAACCGGGGCTGTACCATATCGGCTTTAAGATTGGGGACTCACCAGAAGCAGTGAAGGAAGCGTATAGGGAGCTACAGAATGCGGGAGTGCGCATCGTTGGATCCTCTGATCATACGGTTACACACTCACTCTACATACTTGATCCCGATGGTAATGAGCTGGAGTTATATGCCGATGTATCTGACCAGTGGAAGGACATCCCCTCAATCATTGCGGCACCAATTAAAGGACTCGACCTTTCCTAATATGTACAAGACACAACCATCACATGTCGGTGAATTGCATCACGAAAGTATTGCTACTAAATTGAATGCGCTTCGTGCAGCCGTGCTTGGTGCAAATGACGGCATCATCTCTCTTGCTTCACTTGTTGTTGGCGTTGCCGGAGCAACACAAACAAGTAACACCATTCTCATCACTGGGGTTGCAGGATTACTCGCTGGTGCTCTCTCAATGGCAGTGGGGGAGTATGTTTCGGTAAGTAGTCAGAGAGATACTGAACAAGCACTGCTTGCTAAGGAGAAGCATGAACTGGAGCACAATTCAGAGAGTGAACTCCATGAGCTCATAGAGATCTATGAGAAGAAAGGACTGCAGCCTGATACTGCACGGTTAGTGGCGCAGGAGCTCACTACGCATGACGCCTTTAGGGCACACGTAGATGCTGAGCTTGGTATTGATCCAAATAATCTCACCAGCCCGTGGCAGGCAGCATTTGCATCAGCACTTTCGTTTACCCTTGGTGCTGCAATACCACTCTGTGCCATTATTCTTCCCCCCTATGCGTACCGTCTCCCCGTTACCTTTATCGCAGTGTTTGTTGCACTGGTACTAACGGGCATACTTTCTGCACGGGTAAGTGGTGCACGTATCGTACCGGTAACGGTGCGAGTAGTGCTCGGGGGAATTATCGCCATGGCAGTTACGTTTGGTATTGGAACTCTCATAGGAGGAACGGTGGCATAGGAAGCGTATATACTAATAGATATGTATAACCCACAACTTGCCAGGTCCTTCATCTTCTATATCGCAACACTGTTGTTTCTTGGTGTTGGTGCAATGACCACTCCGCAACTTGCTTGGTATAACACGCTCACTCTTCCAGTGTTTGCCCCCGCACCAATGATTATTGCGGCAATTTGGTGTGTACTCTTTTATCTCACTGCATACTCACTCGCTACGTTCTGGAGTGCAAAAGAGATAGCGCACGGCACTTCATTTGCCTTTATCGTAAAACTATATCTCGCCAACGCTGCACTCATAGTTGTGTGGAACTGGCTCTTCTTTGGCATGCACCTGCTTAGTGCAGCAGCAATTGCAGCAGTAGCAGTACTGCTTTCCATACTCGTCCTCATGATCTGTCTCTGGCACGTATCAAAGAAGGCTGCCGTACTTCTGGCACCGTACATAGTGTGGATTATGTTTGCACTCTATTTAAATCACGTCATCTCCATTTTGAATCCGTAGGATATGGCAGACATAAGGAAAACCACCCGCTACGAGAGCGGGTGGTTTTCCTTGTAAAGTATTAAACCTTGCTAACCTGAATTGCGTTTGGTCCCTTAGGACTTTCCCCAACTTCAAATTCAACAACGTCACCTGTACGTAGGTCATCAAAACGAATGTTTGTGAGCTCGTTTGAGTGGAAGAAAAGGTCTTTACCCATTCCCTCTACCTTGATGAAGCCGAAACCTTTTTCGTTAAGACCTGCGATAGTACCTTTTTGCATAAGAGTGTATTGCGATGTGCCTGATAAGAATCAAGACAGGAGGCTGAAATTCGAAACTCGACGACTTCTTTTCCTCAGCACTGCGATTGATGTCATAAATATACACGCATGTAGTTATTTTGTCAATAGTCTTATTGCCACCCATGTGTCGGGTATACTTTATATACGTATGACTGACCCCATAGAAGAATCTGCCTTTGAACATGTCGTTGCAGAGCCTGCAATACTGTTGCAAGAGGGAATTGATGAGGTCACGCAATTGGGACATGAGGTGCTTAGTAAGAAACCGTTTTTGGTAGCAGAGGAATACTGGAACACGCTGGGACCAGGACTCACTACGGGTGCTGCTGATGACGATCCTTCTGGTATCGCTACCTATTCACAGACAGGCGCACGCTATGGATTCCAGCTGTTGTGGATCGCGCTTTTTACCTTTCCACTCATGGCCATTATCCAGGAGATGTGCGCTCGTATTGGGGTGGTAACAGGGCATGGTCTTGCGGCAAATATTCGCAGGCACTATCCAATGTGGACGCTGTATATAGTGACGAGCCTCCTCTTCATTGCAAACACCTTTAATATCGGTGCCGATCTTGGCGCCATGGCTGCTGGAGCGCGACTTATATTTCCAAACACAAGCTTTGCACTGTGGGTCATTGGATTTGGTGTGGTGAGTCTTGTGCTTCAAATATTTACTACGTACGCACGCTACGCAAAATATCTAAAGTATCTTGCCTTTGTACTTCTTGCCTACATTTTCTCTGCACTTATGAGTAATCTAGATTGGGCCCGTGTAGCGCACGGAGTCTTGATTCCTTCTATTACGTTTAGCAAAGATCAAATCTTTCTCATCTGTGCAATCTTGGGTACCACCATCTCGCCGTATCTTTTCTTCTGGCAAACGGCACAGGAGGTGGAAGAGGAAAATCTTCGTAATCCTGATATTGAAGCCACATGGCTCCATGAGGTTCCAGAGCATACCGTGAAGAACATCCGCTCTGATGTGTGGTCTGGCATGTTTTTCTCAAACCTTGTCATGTTCTTTATCATTGCTGCCTGTGCAGGAACATTGTTTGTGCATGGTATTACCACCATTAATTCTGCAGCAGAAGCAGCAGAAGCACTCCGCCCGTTTGCAGGAGATGCTGCCTTCTTCTTGTTTGCCATAGGTATTATTGGCACCGGTATGCTTGCCATCCCGGTACTTGCTGGCTCTACGTCCTACGCAATCTCAGAAAGTTTTGGATGGAAGCACGGGCTCTATAGAAAGCTAAAGCAAGCCTATGCATTTTATGGAATCATTATTATCTCCGTAGTGATTGGCATCGCACTTAACTTTGTTGGTCTTGATCCCTTTAAGGCACTTATCTATTCTGCAGTTGCCAATGGTGTTATTGCTCCTGTAATTCTCTACTTCATCATTACACTCTCAAGTAACCAAGAGGTGCTTGGCTCTAAAGCAAATGGCACACTCCTTAAAAGTATGGGATGGCTCACCTTTGCTCTTATGCTGCTTTCAGGAGTCGCTGCCATTGTTTCATTCTTTATATAGGTATGACTAAGACAGCAGTACTTGCCGGTGGATGTTTCTGGGGACTTGAAGAGCTGTTTCGTTCGCTCCCGGGTGTTACTGATACCGAAGTTGGATACACCGGAGGGTCAAATGAGAATCCTACGTATAGAGACCACCCAGGACATGCAGAGGCGCTACGGATTACCTATGATGATGAAAAAACATCATTCACAACACTTCTTGATTGGTTCTTCTGTGTGCACAATCCAACAACACTAAATCAGCAGGGAAATGACAAAGGAACGTCATATCGCTCTGCCATCTTCTACGCTACAGACGAGGAAAAGAAAGAAGCTGATCGCTTTATTGCAATCGTAAACGCATCAGGACGATGGAAGGATCCAGTGGTAACCACCCTTGAGCCCCTTAGCGTCTTTTACCCTGCAGAGGCATATCACCAAGACTATCTCCAAAATAATCCAGGAGGGTATACCTGCCACGCGGTATATTTTGATAGCTATTTGAATGCTCAGAGTTAGCAAAGATACGGTACACTGTGAGTATGGCCTCTAAGACTAAAAAGGACGCATCTGTGCGCACACAGCGGTATGTGTGGGCGGGAGTGGGTGCCTGGACGCTAATTCTGTATGTTGTGTTCTTCTCTCCACTATTTGCAACACACTATTCAAAAGCTGATCAGGAGGCATCTAGCACCCCTATTGCAAAACTCTTTGCACCAGCAAAGCCAGCACTTAATACCGTGGCGTATGACAAGAAGCTTATACAAAATGCAAATTACGCACACAGCACTACGTCTTCAAGCACACGGTTGTGGCCGGTAAAGACCGCGTATCCAAAAGCAGGAGCACTGCTCCCATTTAATCGCATCATTGCGTACTATGGAAACTTCTACTCAACTAAAATGGGTGTGCTTGGTGAGTACCCAAATGCACAAATGATTGCAAAGTTACAAGCAGAGAAGGCACGCTGGGAAGCTGCTGACCCAACAACACCCGTAATTCCTGCCATCGATTACATTGCCATCACTGCACAAGGAAGTCCGGGTAAGGATGGCAAGTACCGGTTCCGTATGCCTGATTCTGAAATAGATAAAGCTGTTGCTGTTGCAAAGCAAGTGAACGGTATTGTCATTCTTGATATTCAAGTAGGACTAAGTCCGCTTAGAACAGAGCTACCGCTGTTGGATAAGTACCTAAGCATGCCACAGGTACACCTTGCACTTGATCCTGAGTTTTCTATGAAGGGTGGTGATAAGCCAGGCTCAGTAATTGGCACCTTTGATGCTGCAGACATTAATTACGCAGCAGAGCACCTTAGAAACTTGGTAGTTACTCATGATCTCCCACCAAAGGTACTGGTGGTGCACCGCTTTACACAGAACATGGTTACCAATACAAAACTCATAAAGCCACTTCCAGAAGTGCAGATTGTTATGGACATGGATGGATGGGGATCTCCTGCAAAGAAACTTAATACGTATCAGCGTTTTGTAGCACAGCAGCCGGTACAGTTCACAGGATTTAAACTGTTTTACAAGAACGACTTGAAGCCACCGTCCACCCGCATGCTTACACCAGCAGAGCTCTTGAAGCTCACGCCACAGCCTGTCTTTATTCAGTTCCAGTAGATAGAACTTACGTTTCGAAGGAAAATACGGTAGGGTAAAGAAATGAAAGCAGAAGCACCACAGACCCCGAAGGAAGCATGTGTTCGTTTTGAGAACGTGTCCTTTGGCTTTGGCCACAATCACCCAATCCTTAAGGAGGTTAGTTTTACGCTACGTCGTGGCATGAAGGTAACCCTCATGGGCCAAAATGGAGCTGGTAAATCAACTCTGTTTAAGATGATTACGGGTGAAATGGTACCTGAAGATGGAAAGATTGTGTTCTCTCCGAATGTCTCCATTGCCATTGCAAAGCAAGTCATCACCCCAGAAGAGCGGGCACTCACTGTCCGTGCATTCTTTGAATCACGTTTTCCAGAGAAGGTGTACGACATAGATCCAAGAATTGATAAGGTGCTTGCCGTGGTGAATTTGCATGCTGACAAGGAGAAGACGGTTAAGGACTTCTCAGGAGGGCAGCAGGCGCGTCTCTTGCTTGCAAGTGCTCTCATTCAAGACCCTGATGTGCTCCTGCTTGATGAGCCTACAAACAATCTAGATAAGGCGGGAATTGAACACCTAACCGAATTCCTTAAGGCGTACCAAAAGACGTGCTTGGTAATTTCTCACGACGCAGAGTTTTTGAATGCCTTTACTGATGGTGTTCTCTATCTTGATGTACACACACAAAAGATTGAACAGTATTCTGGAAACTATCTAAGCTTGCTCGAGGAAATCTCTCGTCGTATTGAAGCAGAGAACCGTAAGAACGCGCAGCTTGAAAAGAAGATTCAAGATAATAAGGACAAAGCTAACTTCTTTGCACAGAAGGGAGGAAAGATGCGTGTAGTTGCCAAGAAGATGCGTGACGAAATTGAGGAGATGGAAGAAGACAAAGTGGATGTGCGCCGTGAGGATAAGACCATTCGTCCATTTACTATTCCAGCACAAGATGAACTTGTTGGAGAAATCCTCACTATTTCTTCCTACTCCATCATGGATCCAAAGAGTCATACCATTAAGCCACATACGGCAAACGTAACGCTTAAGAAGCGAGACCATCTCCTCCTTGCAGGACCAAATGGTATTGGGAAGTCGACACTTCTTGAATCCTTGGCTAAGGGAGAAGCTCCCGGTGCACAGATTAAGAAGGGAGTAACGGTTGGCTACTACAGACAAGACTTCTCAACGCTTAACTTTGAACACACGGTTCGCCAAGAGCTTATGCGGGTTATGAAGAAGGCAGAGGAGCAAGAGATGCGACGTGTTGCTGCAAGCTTCCTTATCACTGGCCCTACAATTGAAAAGAAGATTGGTACCCTCTCAGAGGGGCAGAAAGGACTTGTGGCCTTTGCACAGCTCGTACTTTTGCAGCCTGGACTCCTTATTCTCGATGAGCCGACAAACCATATTAACTTCAGACATATTCCCGTGATTGCAAAGGCACTCGATCAGTATGAAGGAGCAATGGTACTCGTGAGTCACGTACCAGACTTTGTATCCCAGATTCGTATCGATGAAATACTCGATCTTGGAAAGTAGTATATGACCTACTACGTCTATCTGCTCCGGTGTGCAGATGGGACTTTGTACACAGGAGTAACTACAGACATAGAGAGGAGGCTAGTGGAGCATAACGAGTCGTCAAAAGGTGCTGCCTACACCAAGGCACGCAGACCCGTAACGCTGGCGTATGTGGAAGAGTGGGAAGGGCGTTCACAGGCACAAATACGTGAAGCAGAAATAAAGAAATATAGTCGCAAGGAAAAGCTCAAACTGTGTGCGTAGTGTGCGCTATACTTTCTATATGAATGAAACAAAAACAAAGGAATGGTACCGACTACTACGAAAGCCTGTGTGGGCGCCACCCTCATGGATATTTGGTCCGGTGTGGACAGTATTGTATTTCATTATAGCGATAACATTTGGGTATGTGGTGGTGGGGTACTTCAAAGGTACAATTGCAACCACCATATTTGCGTTCTTTGTTTTGAATTTGATATTTAACGCCCTATATTCTCCACTTCAGTTTGGGCTGCGAAACTTACTCCTTGCAACGATTGATATATATCTTGTGCTGGCAACACTCATTGCAGCCTTGGTTCTTGTGTATCCGTATCACCCTTGGGTTGCACTCCTAAACATCCCGTACCTACTCTGGGTAAGTTTTGCAACGATTCTTCAAACAACAGTCACGCTACTAAATAGAGCGGAGTGGAAGTAAATTTCAGTTTTTATTTAGTTTTATTGTAGCGATTATCTAGCAGGTACAAGATACTCTGTGAGTCAGTGCCAGTGTATACTTTATCCTATGAGAACCTACGTAATGACTAATCATGACTTGCTGTTAACGACCGCTCCTAAGCGCTATGAACTGCGTGTGCGTGACATGCCCGAGGAGGACAAGCCTCGTGAAAAGATGCTTTCGGTAGGGCCAGCTGCGCTTTCAGTTAAAGAACTGCTCGCCATTGTGCTTGGAACGGGTACTAAGAAGGAAGAAGTACTTGCCATGAGTGCTCGCATCTTGGATGAGTATGGAGATAGAAATGTGCTGCAGGCAACGAATTCAAAGCAGCTTGCACAGGATTTGGATATTCCTGAAGTAAAGGCAGCACAAATTGTTGCTACCGGTGAGCTTGGCAGGCGCTTCTTCCAAAAGCGCAGGAACGGTGCTCCGGTAATACGAACTGCACAAGATGTGTTTGAGTACACGGTAGATATGCGCAACCTTACCAAGGAATGTTTGCGCGGCATTTATCTCGATGTGCACTATCAGGTTGTGCACGACGAGACACTTTCAATTGGTACCGTGGATTCAAACCTTATTCATCCACGAGAGGTATTTCGTCCTGCACTTACGCACTCAGCAGCTGCTGTTATCTTGGTGCACAATCATCCCTCTGGCATTGCTACGGCAAGTGAAGCAGACAGACTTGTTACGCTGCAGGTAGCACAGGCAGGAAGAGTGCTTGGTATTGATCTTATCGATCACGTGATTGTTACAAGTGACGCCTTTGTGAGTATTCCTGTTGACTAGCACTTACTTATATCAATCTTGTACCCACGCCCCGGTACGGTGTAGATGAGTTTTAGTGATGCCGTACCGTCTATCTTCTTTCGGAGACTCAAGATGTGTGACTCTATCGTATTTGAAAAGGGATCACTCGTAATGTCCCACACGTGTTCCATGATCATGCCACGAGAAAGTACCTCACTAGGGTGGCGCATGAGGTATTCAAGTAAGGCGTACTCTTTTCGCGTGAGATAGATTCCTTTCCCGTCTCTTCGGGCAATTTGGCGCTTGGTATCAAGCTCTAGGTCGTCTACGACAAGCACCTCCTTTTGAAGTGCTGTTGGCCTTCGAAGTAGTGCACGCACACGGGCCATGAGTTCATCAAAAGAGTAGGGCTTAATCATGTAGTCATCAGCACCTGCATTCAAGAGATCTGCCTTACGCCAGTTCTCTGAGAGCACGGAGAGCACAAGAATGGGCATGGTGTGTCCGGTCTTCCGTATCTCTTGGCACACTGCTGCACCCATCTTTTCAGGCAGCATGTTATCAAGAATCACAATGTCATACGTATTGGTACGGGCAAGGTATGAGCCTGACGTACCGTCCTCAGCGGTATCAACCGCAAAGCTCTGTGTCCGTAGATTTTCTGCAAGCGTCTCACGCAGTGCCTGCTCGTCATCGACTACCAGTGCTCTCATGGTGTACTCAGTATACCAACCCAGCGGGTGGCATATACCGAACAGGAAGAGATACGTCCCTAGGGAGAGGGGGATATCTTTATATATTCTTCATAACTATTTCATATCCATATAAGTGCCAATACGGAGTGTACTAATTGGCATTGTGCCGCATACTAGGGGAATGAGTGCCACAGTAAAAATAGTAGTAGGGGCGGTAGTGGCCGGCATTGTTGGCGTAGCTGGATTTTATTTTATGCAAAAGAACGAACCTAGAAAGGAGTGTAGTGCCGTCCTGCCAGCACCAGTGATCGTAGCATTTGGCGACAGTCTTATCCGAGGGGAAGGTGCCACCACTCCTGGTGGATTTGTCTCCATGCTCTCTAAACAAACCGGTGTTCGTATTACTAACCTTGGTGAAAGTGGTAATACTACCAGCGCAGGGCTCTTGCGAATTGATGACGTGCTACAACTACAGCCCTCTATTGTTCTCGTTCTCCTTGGTGGTAACGACGCACTGCGTAAGGTCCCACAAGATCAAACTGAAAAGAATCTTGATACCATCATCACCCGCCTGGAGAAGGAGCATGTTCACGTCATACTGCTGGGCGTTCCCGGCGCATATCCTTTTGCAGACCCGTATGCTGACATGTTCACCAACCTTTCCACCTCGCATAACATATCGTTCGTGCCAAATGTTCTCTCTGGTATTATCGGGCACCCATCACTCATGTCAGACGTGGTACACCCAAACGAAGCAGGGTATCAGATGATTGCAGATCGGGTGTACCCAATACTCACCAAGGTGTGCGCGCTGTAGAAATAGAGTTATCCCCCTGGATATCTGGTATTTGAACAATTGTTCGAATATACTGCTGGTATATGAAGATGGAAAAGGTTGAGAAAATACGCTCCTTTTACAACCGTCATAGGCGCATGCCCTCAATCACAGAGATCATGGAGATCTTCTCACTCTCTTCTCGCAGCTCAGCGTTCTACATTGCAACACAGCTTATTGCAGAAGGTGTGGTGGAAAAGGATAAGCAAGGAAAACTTATTCCTGCTGCAGGGCTCTATAGCGTGCCACGACTTGGTCATATTCGTGCAGGCTTTGCAGCACCTGCTGAAGAAGAACTTGCTGATACGGTAACTATTGGTGAGTACTTACTTGATAGACCTGAGGCAAGTTACTTACTTACGGTGGAAGGAGATTCAATGGAGGACGCCGGTATACATTCAGGTGACATGGTTATATTTGAACGCACCAGTAACGTAAAGGTTGGTGATATTGTAGTTGCCCTTATCGAGGACGGGTACACGCTTAAATATCTGCGAAGAAAGAACGGGCAACTCTGCTTGGAAGCTGCCAATGTGAAGTATCCAGATTTTCATCCCAAGGAAGGGCAGATACTTGGTAAGGTAACCGGTACGTTTCGTAAGTATTAGGCGGTACGGAGCTCATGCCGAATCCTATTGCATACCCACGCGCAATTGTGCACTTTGATGGCGATTCCTTTTTCGCCTCTATTGAACAGTCTCTTAACTACACGCTTCGTGGAAAGGTTGTGGTAACCGGTGGTGAGCGTGGTGCTGCAACCTCAGTGAGTATTGAAGGCAAGCGACTTGGACTGTCTCGTGGAATGAGCCTTACCGATATGAGGCGTATATGCCCAGAGTTGGTAGTGGTGGGCTCTGACTACACGTCATACTCTATATACGCGAAGCGCATGTATGCGATTGCAAAGCAGTTCACTCCTCTTGTGGAGGAGTACAGTATCGATGAGTGCTTTGCAGACATAACAGGACTAGATGTGGTGTATGGGATGAGCTATGAGCAGATTGCAGAAGCAATTAAGAATCGGCTAGAAGGAGATCTCGGTATTACGTTTGGGGTTGGGCTGGCGCCTAATAAGACACTCGCTAAGATTGCATCAAAGAAGAATAAGCCATCAGGACTCGCGTATATCCCACGAAACGGCATAGAGCCATTCCTTAAAGACCTTCCCGTGGGTGCTCTTTGGGGAATGGGACAGTCGATAACGGTAGCGCTTCAAAAGCTTGGCGTGTATACCGCACTTGAGTTTGCACAGAAGAACGCGTATTGGCTTAGTGAGCATGCACTGAGTAAGCCGTACCGACAGATCTGGCTTGAGCTACAGGGAGAGTTCGCTCGTACCCTCACGGTTACAAGCGAGGACA
The DNA here is from genome assembly GCA_938008595.1 of uncultured bacterium. Lineage (GTDB taxonomy): Bacteria > Patescibacteriota > Minisyncoccia > Phycocordibacterales > Phycocordibacteraceae > C7867-001. The sequence goes on from CALLKD010000095.1 coordinate 19,229, forward strand.
CCATTGGATCTATTCTAAAGTCATTTACGATACCTCCCACAAATGACAAGGAGGTGCTGCTCTCACATCTTGCAAAGAACGTAGAGGCTGCGTGCACAAAGGCACGACGGCACGGTGTGCGTGCACGGCTTGCACGCTTCTATCTCAAGAATCAAGACTTTCACTACTTCTCATATGCAGCAGATGTTCCCGTTGGAACCAATGATCCGCGAGAGTTCCTAACGCTCATCGAGAAGCATTTTACTGCCGTCTATACACCAGGGATGCTGTATAGAACAACAGGGTTCTCACTGCATAATCTCTCCACCGTCATAACAGAGGACTTGTTTGGAGAATCTGCTCGTATCACAGACAGACAGCCCGCACTCACCGTTCTTGATGCAGTGAATAAGAAGTATGGAAACAACACCATGTTCCTTGGGGCAAGTCTCACCTCACTCGTGCGAGAGGGAGTGCGAAGTGCTGAGCGTGCAAAACGAGCACGGAAGAGAATTGTGCTTGGAGGACCGTATAGGAGAAAGAAACTTGGAATACCGTACTTGGGAGTAGCGCACTAAACAGTCTCCTCGTGTGGATGCACAAAGAGGATAAAGACCAGTGCTGAGATAGAGATAATGCAGGACGCGGCAATGAGTGGCGCTGCAGGGGAAATACTCGCCGCTGCAAACCCTGCAATGGCTGGAGGAATGGCACCAGCAAGTGCTTGCACACTTGTGCCAATACCAAGCACCTCACCTTGTTCTCGTGGTGAAGCCTCACGACTAATGAGAGCGGTAATGTTAGCCATGATAAGTCCAATACACATAGCATTAGGAATGGTAACGAGGTAGAAGGCTGTAACGGTCTGTACTACATGGAGTAAATAAATAGTGGTGCTTACGCCAAGTAGCGTGGTAATTAGAATTGCACGTGGAGTAAATCGCTTTGCCACGAACCCCGTCACAATGCCTTGGGTGAAGACAATACATATCCCAACAAGCGCAAAATAGTTCCCAATATCCCCTTGATTGAATGAAAACTTGCTAATGAGATACACACCGAGAAATGTGGTGAAGAAGGTAAAGCCACTTTGAAAGAGAAATGACGAGGTGAAGAGTGCGCGAAGGCGAGGATTCAGTACCGCCTTCTTAATATTAATCAGCGCCTGTAGCGGATGCATAGACTCATCACGCACATGCACAAGCGTCTCTTTGAAATAAAAGAGTACCGCTAGCACATTGAGTGCGGCAAGAATAGCAGCAAACCAAAACGGAGTGGTTGCTGAAAACCATGAGACAAGCTGTGGATCAGATAGCTTTCCTCCAAGAAACGGCCCTACGATAAAGCCAATACCAAACGCTGCGCCAATAATGCCGAAGCTCTTTGCACGATTCTCAGGCGTTGTGGAATCTGCAATGGCTGCTTGTGCTACTGCAATGTTTCCGCCGGTAATACCATCAAGTGCGCGTGAGGCAAAGAGTAGCGGTACGTTCTTTGTAATGATGCCAATGGCAAACACCACATACGAGAGTGATGTGCCAATTATGGAGATAATAAGTACTGGCTTACGTCCCACACGATCTGAGAGTTGTCCCAGTATAGGGGTGGCAAAGAACTGCAAAAGCGGGAATGTTGCCATCAAGAGTCCTAGTGTGATGAGCCCACTTCGCATCGAGAGTCCTAGATGATATGGGTAGGCAGGGTCGGTAAGAAGCAGTGGAATTACCGGTATAAGAATACCCACACCGAGCATGTCGACTAGGATAATGGCAAATACAACAGGGAGAGTTCTTGCTTTCTGCATACCAAGATTACTCAGAGTGACTTGTGTACATTGCACGGATGCGAGACCCTGGCCAACGGTAGTAGAGAACGGGGATAAGACCGAGGGTTAGAAGTAGTGAGAAGGCAAGTCCAAACATAATGGCAAAGGCAAGTGGTCCCCAGAATGCTGAGATGAGGGTAAGCGGAATCATACCAATCACGGTCACCACTGTCGTGAGAAGAATAGGTCGCAAGCGAGTTGATGCCGCTTCAATAACCACCTTTTCCAAACTGTAGTCAGGGAACTCTCGGTGAATACGTGCAATTGAGTCCATGAGAATAATTGCGTGGTTTATGATAACGCCTGCAAGCGCGATAACACCAAGCATTGAGGTCAAAGAGAGCGGTTGTCCCACAAGGGTAAGACCTGCAAACACACCAATAAGTGAGAGGGGGATAATAGCAAGAAGATAGAAGGACTGACGGAAGGAATTGAACTCAAGAATAAGAATGGCCAACATGAGTGCAGCGCCCGCAATGAGTGCGAGGAAGAGTTCGGTGAAGGACTTGCTAATGTCCTCAGAGGCACCACCCAGCTTCTGCGTTACACCCTTGCCAAGCTTGTCACTCGTAAAGAGTTTCTCAAATGTCTTAGTTGCTTCAACCGCATTTGCAGATGGTCCAACCTCAGCGGTAACGGTACTGATGCGACTACCACCTTCATGGTGAATTGAGGTCTGTGAAGGCTCGTAGGTAATGGTTGCAATAGTAGAAAGGGGAACCGGTCCCTTAGTACCTGCAATCGTTAGTGAACGTACGGCATCAATGGTAGTGCGGGTTGTTTCTGAAGGGTCTTTGTAGTTTGGATTAAGATCAAGTTTTACACGAACCTCAATATCATCCTTACCCGTTCGAATAGATGTAGCCTTTGCACTAAAGAGTGCGGTACGTAGTGTGTCAGCAACAGTAAGAGGAGACACACCAAGCTCTGCTGCCTTTGCACTATCAAGCGTCACGACGAATTCAGCACTACTATCCTTAGTAGTTGAATTAATATTTACCACGCCAGGAATTTCAGAGAGTGCGTGGGTTGCAGCATCGGCAGTCTTGGTGAGCTCACCAAGATCATCACCTGTGTAGGTAATGGTAATTGGAGAAGAGGAAGGAGGTCCGCCAGCAGGCTCTCCTACGGTAATAGTTGCTGAAGTGATGTGTTTCAATTCCTTACGAAGCTCTACTACAAAGTCAGCACTTGTTTGCTTGTGTCCCTTTGGAAGGTTTACCGTAATATTTGCAATGTTACTTCCCGAAGAAGGACCAGAGGCTACTCCTCCTGCAAATGAACTTCCTGATCCGGCAACGCTCACAAATGAGGCAATGTCTTTATTTACATACAGCACTTCCTCTACTTCACGAAGGGTAAAGTCAGTCGCGGTAAGGTCAGTACCTTGTGGCTTTTCAATCTGAACATAGACATAGTCTCCATCTGCGGTAGGGAAGAAGATAGACTTAAGAAGACCCGTTGCAGGAAGCGCTAGGGCAATAACAAAGAGTGCGATAAGACCACCAATGAAACGGTTCTGTCCCTTAGTGTCGTGCAGTAATGTTCTCAAAAACGCCTGATACCAATCGTGTACCGCCTTGTTATATTTCTCCTGTCTATTCTCAATCTCAGAGTGAGCAGGCTTTACATAGAACACTGCAAGGAGTGGTACAAATCCAAGCGCTACAAAGATACTTGCAATAAGAACGAAGATTACCGTGAATGGAATTGATGCAAGGAACTTTCCAACAATGCCTGAAAGGAAGAAGAGCGGTACGAATACCACAATCGTAGTGAAGGTACCGGCAATGAGTGGCCATGCATATTCACGAATTGCTGCGAGAGCAGCTGCTTGTTTATCACCATACTTTAGAACACGTGTATGGAAGGCTTCAACCACCACAATACCTGAGTCCACCAAGATACCGATGGCCAAGATGAGTGAGAAGAGCGAAACGTTATTTAAGGTATTACCTGAAGCGTAGAGTCCAATGAACGCTACAAGGAATGAGAGGGGAATAGAAGCTGCCGCAACAAGAGACTCTCGCCAGCCAAGCGTGAGGTACAGCGTGATCATTACAAGCACCACGGTTTCAATACCCGCACGGGTAAGCTCAGTTAGACTCTTATTAACTTCCTTCGCACTGTTATAGGAAACAACAATCTCAGTACCTGCAAGTATTCCTGACTGGAGAGAGTTAAGCTTCTCAAGCACTGCATTTCCTGTCTTTACAATGTTTCCTCCACGACTCTTAAATACTGAAAGGGTAAGTGATGGATTTGCCGGAGCACCTCCTACTGATACACGAGAATAGGTAGCAGGGTCTTCAAGACCATCTACTACGGTAGCAATATCACGCACGTGTAGTGTGCTACCACCAGGACCAAGGAGCGCTACGTTTGCTACTTGGTCTGTTGAAGGAACGCCCGATTCAAAACGTACGGCATAGCGCACATTGTCGACCGTGATATTTCCTGCTGGTGCAGCAACACCCGCTGCAGAGATTGCACGGGTAACGTCACTCAGCGATAGGTTGTATTGACGAAGGCGGTCTTGGCGGACAATAACCTGCACCTGGCGTGCACGTACTCCAGAAACAGAAACGCTAGAAACACCTGACACACGCTTTACCTCATCACTCACTTGCTCTCCGAGTGCAGTAAGCTCAGCAGGTGCAAGCTTTCCAGAAATAGAAACAACAAGAATTGGTTGATCTGCAAAATTAACATCTGACACGACAGGAGTCACCGCTTCGGTAGGGAGTTCAGGTCGCACCTTATCAACGGCATCCTTAAGAAGTTGAATTGATTTATCAATGTTAGCGCTTGCATCAAACTCTACCGACACGGTTGATACACCGTTCCCTGAATTAGAGGTAACTTTTGACACGTGCTCAACACCAAGCACACCACTCTCAATCTTGTTTGTGATAAGACGCTCCACATCTGCAGAAGACGCCCCAGGCAGTACGGTTACGACAATACCAAGTGGAATAGAGATCTCAGGAGACGCTTCCTTTGGTATCGCCACTACTGAATACACACCTGCGATGAAAAGCACGATCATCAAGAAGACCGTGAACTGAGATCGCTTGAGAAAGAAGTTCCAGAAGTTTGTCATGACAGAAGCGGTTACAGGATAGTTGTTGCAATGAGCACCTTCTGACCTTCTGAAAGTCCTCGCGCGTCAGTGACAATACGTAGGTCGCTTGGCAGTGCGGTGAGTATTTCAATACGATCACCACGCACTTCACCAATTTCCACTGAGTGCGCTACTAGACGACCATCGTCTCCAACAGAGAAAATGATTCGTGCCGTTGGGGTGAGTTTGAGTGTGGTGAGTGGAATAAGTAGTGGAGCCTGACTTGCGACAGTTGAGGTTGCTGTTTGAGCGGTAGGAGCTCCTACGAGCGCGTTTGGAAGTGTGATACGAACTGACTGTCCGTTTACAAGATCCGTTACCGACGTATCAGTAACCGCAACATGCACTTCAATCTGCTTTGTTATTGGATCAAGTGCTGGCGCTACTGACGTAACCACACCGTCATAGTTGTCTTCAATAGTAAGGTGCATGCCAACTGCTAGATTTTGACGATCGTCTTCAGAAACAGACGCAACAATTTCAAGTGCACCATTTTGTGCAACGGTTGCTACGTGTGCAAAGTTCGCAACATAGTCTCCCACGTGAATAGGGAGGAAGTTTACCGTTCCTGATATTGGTGCTCGGATCACCGTCTTTTCATACACTGCCTGAGCACCACGGAGTGCACCTAGCGCCTGCTTCACGAGCGCATCTGCACTTGCTGTTTCAGTACCATTTGATGCTGACTGCACACTGCCAACCTCTGCGGCAGTCTTCTTTGCATTGTATGCATCACGAGCAGCAGAAAGCGCCGCTAGCTGTGCGTCTACACTGGCACGTGCTGAAGCAAGAGCGGCAAGTTGTGTTGCAGTAGCGGTGGTGTTGGTGTCGTTTGCAGCACGAGCAAGTTCACGAAGGAAGTCAGACGCAGCTTGGTTGTTACGAGTTGCCTCATCAAGAAGTGTTGCTGGATCAGTACTTGCTGCCGCATCAAGGTGCATGCGCCAGTCATTGAGCGCTAGCGTAAGTAGTGCACGACGCTGCGAAAGGTTCTGAGTGTTTCCAGGATTAATAAGGAGTTGTGGACCGGTTGCCGTATTTACCCCAAAGAAGAGGTCAACATACGAATGCATGGTGGTATCAAGTGATGTATATGCCGCGCGGTATGTTGAGCGTGCTGACGACTGTGCTTCAAGATATGCACTCTGCGCATTGCCTGACTGAAGGGTAAGAATGTTTCGAGAAGCAACAGCAGAATCATAGGCACCTTGTGCCTGGAGCACCTGTGCAGCCTGGCTGTCGTTTTCAAGGGTGGCGAGTATAAAGCCAGCAGGAACAACGTTGCCCACCTTTGTTCGTACACTGCGCACCGTACCACCGCTTTGTGCAAGGATGCTCGCTTCAGTAACTGAACGTACTGAACCAATTACGGTTGAGCCACTACTACTCCCAGAGAGTTCACCGAGGGTGGATAGAGTAACGGTAGGTGCATCCGCACCAGCGTCCGGTGAAGAATTGCCACCAAGAAGGAAGCCACCGGCAGTAAGTACTACCAATACACCGACAACAATGATGAGCTGTCGCTTTCGTGGAAGTGCAAGAAATTTCTTCCAGAGTGATGAGATTGATAGAGATACTTTTTTAAAGAAACGGGAGAGTGAAGATATAATTTTTTGCATACAATGCAATGGTTATAGCAAAAAAACGGCGTAAAGTCAATGTGGATAGTCGGTAGTGCACACTCCTGCACACGGATTTTTGCAGGGAGCACGGTACACTAATAGATATGAAAAACAGCTATGTTGGAATCATCATCGTAGCACTCCTCTTAGTTCTTGGATGTGGGTATGTACTTCGTCAAACATACATTGAGCGGTTTCAAACAGCAGAAATAATTAAGCAGAATGAAGCAGATGAACCCATTACTTTCCTTTGTGCAGATGCAAAGACACTCACTGCGAGCTTTAGTGAAGAAGAGGTGCATCTCACCCTTGCTGATGGGCAGGTACTCACGCTTCCCATTGGGCGCTCTGGATCTGGATTTAGGTATGAGAATGAAACCTATTCCTTTATAGGTAAAGGATCAGATGCAAGTCTCCTAAAACAAGAACAAGAGGTGTATGCAAATTGTGTAGCCAATTCAGCACATAGAGATACCGGCACCAATACCTACCGCTTTAGTGATAGTGGTAAGACGCTACAGTTTACGTACCCGAAGGAGTTTATCGTTTCAGGCGGCACTATTGGCTACTCAACAGACTGGCAGCAACAGAGCACTGTACAGGGACTCGTACTTGTCGTTGCCACACTCCCTAGATCAATTGCACCACAAACTAACTTTAGTGGGGCCACCGTTAGTATTGGCACGAGTGCAGACCCGCACGCAGTATCAGGATGTCTCCATACGGGTGGTGTAGTACAAAACTCAGCAGTAGATATTGGTGGCGTTACGTATGCAAAGATCACCTCTCGTGATGCTGCAGCAGGAAATCGCTATGACACCACAAGCTATAGAACGGTTCGTAATGGGCAGTGCTACACCGTTGAGTACACGATTCACACAACCGTGCTTGAAAACTATTCTCCCGAACAACATATACGTGAATACGACAAGGCAGCCGTGGTAACACTCCTTGAGACACTCGTACAAAGTGTACGATTCTTGTAGTTATACAAGTACGCACGAGTTCCAAACAGGAGCGCTAGTGATACACTCAAAGACATGCGCGTTTTGGCACGATCAAATAATTGGAAGCAATTTTTGATTCGCTCCTTCCTCCTTTTTGCCGTAGTGGTGATAGTGCTCGGGCTTGGGTACTCATATTTCTTTGGTCCCGTTGAACGCTACGGTGCACAAGAGCAGTTCATTGTTAATCCTGGAGAGACGGTGAGCTTCGTGTCTGATCGACTTACGGAAGAACGGTTTGTGCGAAGTACCGTTGCATTTCGTATAGCACTCTTTGAAAAAGCAGGGACGGCACTCGTGCGTCCTGGAGGGTACAACCTTTCAAGAGACATGGACACCCTTACCATTGCAAAGATACTTTCAAGTCCACCACCAATTGCCTTTGTTACATTCCCCCCTTCAATTCGCAAAGAACAAATTGGAGAGATACTTGCTGACACATTCTTTTGGGATGCGGAAAAGAAGCGGCAATGGCATGACGCCACTACAAATGTAGACCCTGACTTTGTTGAGGGTATGTACTACCCAGACATCTACCTCATTCCTTCAGATCAGCCACCGGCACAAATAGCAGCGCGTATGCGTGGGAGGTTTACGGATGTCTTTGCACCGTTTGCAAACGATGCACTTATGCAGGGACTCGATTGGCATGACGTACTCACCCTTGCGTCAATTGTTGATCGTGAAGCTGCAAAGAATGACAAGGCACTCGTTGCCGGTATTTTGTGGAACCGACTTCATACCGGTATGCGCCTACAGGCTGACGCCACCTTGCAGTATGTAAAAGGTACGGAAGGGAATTGGTGGGCACCACCACAGGCTGAAGATAAATACATAGATTCACCTTTTAATACGTATAAGTATGCAGGACTTCCTCCCCATCCTATTAATAACCCCACCCTTGACTCTATTGCGGCGGTGCTTCACCCAGAGGCTACGAAGTGCCTGTATTACTTACATGATGAAAACCATGTCATCCACTGTTCTGTTACCTATGCCGGACAAAAGGCGAATGTGAAAAAACATCTACAGTAATATTGACTAAATCGCGTAATAACGGTATTCTTTTTGCATTACGTTCGGAGATCTGCCGGCCGGGTCCGCCTCGAGGCGGACTGCTTATTTACACATTTTTACACCCTTACTCATGGAAATTAGAAACATCGCCATCATTGCGCACGTGGACCACGGCAAGACTACACTTACGGATGCCATTATGAAGCAGACCGGAGCTGCTGCTGAAGGTGTTTCCATGGACTCTAACGCGCTTGAGCATGAGCGTGGTATTACCATTTACTCAAAGAACACTTCTATTGAGTACAAGGGAACAAAGATCAACATTGTTGATACGCCAGGACACTCTGACTTTGGCTCTGAGGTGGAGCGTGTGCTTCGCTCAATTGACTCCGTGCTTCTCATCGTAGACGCACAGGAAGGACCAATGCCACAAACACGCTTTGTGCTTAAGAAGTCTCTTGAGCTTGGTCTTAAACCAATCGTGGTACTTAACAAGATTGATAAGCCAGCTGCAGACCCAGATCGTGCAGAAGAGCAGGTACTCGAACTATTTTATGAACTTGGTGCATCTGATGAGCAGTGTAATTTCACTACGGTCTACGCGATTGGTCGTGAAGGCGTTGCAATGCGTACGGTAACAGATGAGCGTAAGGACCTCACCCCACTCCTTGATGTAATTTTGGAGAACGTACAGCCAACCTCTAGTGATGTTGAGTCTGCAAAGCCGCTTACATTCCAGACATTTAACCTTGCATACGACAACTTCCTTGGACGTCTTGCAATTGGTCGTATCTACGCAGGTACCCTTAAGACAGGACAGACGGTGATTGTAAAAAAGCCAGATGGAGAAAGCCGCTCTGCAAAGATTACAAAGGTATTCACCTTCAAGGGTCTTGATCGTGTTGACGTTGCTGAAGCAGTTGCTGGAGACATTGTCATCGTTGCGGGTATTTCTGATGCATACATTGGAGAAACCGTTACCGATAACGCTGACGTAGCGCCAATGCCTGCCATTGCCATTGATGAGCCGACTATTACCGTTAACTTCCTTGTAAACAACTCTCCATTTGCTGGACGTGAAGGAAAGTACGTAACTAGTCGCCAGCTTAGAGACTATCTTGAGCGTGAGCTTGAGGTTAACGTTGGACTTAAGGTGGACTTTGTGTCTGCAGACGCCTTTAAGGTTTCAGGACGTGGAGAACTGCACATTGCAATTCTTCTTGAGAACATGCGTCGTTCAGGCTATGAAATGCAGGTAAGTCAGCCGCAGGTAATTATCCGTGAGGAAGAAGGAAAGAAGATGGAACCGTTTGAAGAGGTTACTATCGATACACCGTCAGAGTTCCAGGGCTCTATTATCGAAAAGCTCGGCATGCGCTCATTTGTACTGCAGAACCTTGTGCAGGATAACGATCAGGTACGCCTTACGCTTGAAGGACCTACTCGTGGACTTCTTGGATACCGTAACCAGTTTGTTGTTGATACTAAGGGAGAAGGAATTCTTTCAACACGCGTACTTGGATTTAAGCCATACGCTGGTGAAATTAAGAAGCGTCAGGTTGGTTCAATGATCTCAATGGCAACCGGTAAGGCACTAGGATATGCACTCTGGAGTATGCAGGAGCGTGGTGTTCTCTACATCGTTCCCGCAACTGAAGTGTATGAAGGTATGGTGGTGGGTAACACCAGTAAGGGAGAGGAGATGGTGGTTAACCCAACAAAGGGAAAGAACCAGTCTAACGTTCGCTCTTCTGGTATGGATGAGGCTATTAACCTTGTGCCTGCGTACACACTCACTATCGAACGTGGTCTTGAAGTAATGGCAGATGATGAGTATCTAGAAATTACTCCTGCGTCAGTACGTCTACGAAAGATGGGACTGACAGAAAGTGATCGTGCTCGTAACAAACGAAGTTAGTTTTTATAGCAAGTAAAGGAATTAGCTGCCAAAGATATATTCTGAGGCAGCTTTTTTCGTAGCTATGAAAGTTGCATGATCCAAAGTCCCGATCTTGTTTATTAGACGTTTGGAACTGAATGGTTTTATTTGATTGAGCATTGCTACATTTTCTTTGCACTCAATAGTTCCTATTGGAAAATAGAATTCCAGCTTTTTAACTTGGGTAGTTAGTGGTATTCCTATAAATAGCTTTTTACTAAATTTTTTAATAATCAGTACCGGTCGTAAATAACGAACACCCTTCCCGTCCTCCTCTGAACCTATATTGCACCCAATGTAACAGAACCATATTTCTCGTTCGTGGAAATAGGGTACGTCTTCGGAATTATGAGCATTAATGGTCTTCTTCAGTGGGTGCCAAGAATCGAAATCTTTTACATAAAACTTTCCCATTGCATTAGCTTGGCAAATATACAATCAGGGAAGTATAAAGTTTTAATAAAATTAAACTGAAAATGAATACCGTATGTTCACGCATAGATCCTCTTGTGTATTAACGAACCAAAAGATACACTGTGTAAGTACACGGGCTTCGGCCTCGCCCCTTCGGGGGAGTAAAAGAAAACACTAGGAGTAACACTTCTAGTGTTTTCTTTTGTGTGGATGAATATAGCCTTTATATTGCGCATTCTTCATTAGTCTGCTATAATCCATTCACAATCGTTCTCCTAGTTTGGACACGCAGTTGCATGTCCCCGGGTCTTCCTTTTTGTAAGGTATAACCCAAGAAACTCTTGAGACCGCTTGGGTCTGGATTTGACGCCAGAAACTTTATTTTTCAAGCATATACGCGCGTTTTGCGACTCTTGTGCTTGGTTCTAACAACAATTTACATGGCAACAACATATATTCGCCGAACGGACGGTAAGCGTCCGCCTCGGCCCACTTCACGCCCTTCATACGGAGGCCGCGGAGGAAGTTCTACTGGTGAACGCTCTTCAGGAGGGTTCAGTAACGATCGCGGTGGTGATCGTGGTTTTTCAAGTCGTGGTGGATCTTCATTTGGAGGTCGCAGCCGCTCATTTGGAGGAAACGCTCGTGGATCATCACGTGGTGGGGGAGGTAAGCGTGGCTACCAGGAGATGAACGTGGATCTCTCAAAGCTTATTAACAAGGCACAGCCCATAGAGGATGTACCTGCATACGTACCAGATACTGCATTTGCAGACTTTGCAATTGACGAGCGTCTTAAGGAAAACATTCTAACTAAGGGATATGTAAACCCAACCCCAATTCAGGACAAGACCATCAAGCATGTTCTTGCAGGTGAAGATGTGGTGGGACTTGCAAACACTGGTTCTGGTAAGACTGCAGCATTTCTTATTCCTCTTATCGACAAGGTTCTTAAAAACCGTGAGGAGCGTGTGATTATCATGGTGCCTACCCGTGAACTTGCAATTCAGATTGAAGAAGAGTTCTACAGCTTTGCAAAGAAGCTACAGGTACATGCGGTTACCTGTGTGGGTGGTGCTGGCATTGAACCCCAGATGCGTGGTCTTCGCCGCAACCCTAACTTTGTTATTGGTACACCAGGACGCCTTAAGGATCTTATGGAGCGTCGTGCACTCTCACTTACAAAGTTCAACACGGTTGTTCTTGACGAGGCTGATCGCATGCTCGACATGGGATTCATCAACGACATGCGTGAAATTATGAGCACGATGCCAAAGGAGCGTCACACGCTATTCTTCTCTGCAACGCTTTCACGCGACATTGAAGCACTGATTGGCGCCTTCCTACACGCACCCGCTCGTATCTCAGTGAAGACACGTGATACTGCGCACACGATCGATCAGGATGTTATTCGTACCGATGGAAGCCGTAAGCTAGAGCAGCTTATCGATCTTCTTCGTGACCCTGAGTTTGATAAGGTGCTTGTCTTTGGACGAACTAAGCATGGTGTTGAACGTCTTACTAATGACCTGCTTCGTGCAAACATTAAGGCTGAAAGTATTCACGGTGACAAGCCGCATGGCCGTCGCCAGAAGGCACTCAGCCTATTCAAGCAGGATCATGTGCAGGTACTAGTAGCAACTGACGTTGCAGCCCGTGGACTTGATATCTCAGGTGTTTCGCACGTTATTAACTATGACTTGCCAGCAACCTACGAGGATTACACCCACCGTATTGGCCGTACTGGCCGTGCTGGAAAGACAGGAAAGGCACTTACCTTTATATAGGAAGCTGCTACGCAAAAAAGCCCAACACACCCGTGTTGGGCTTTTTGTTTTCCCATCTCCCCATCTATACCGCCTATAAACACGGTATACTTATATGGTCCGAACGCACCATGCAAGAATTTCTGAAAATGGACATCTTTTTCGTTGTGGCCACAATTGCTTTTGCAGTTGTGGGTATTTTGCTCGCCATAGCAATCGTGTATCTTGTGCGCTTTCTTAGAACTCTTGACCGCATTGCTGAAAATGTGGAGGAGGAAACAGAGGCGATACGACATGATATTGCTGGCGTGCGCTCACGCGTAAAAGAGGAAGGCGCAAAGCTTGGTGCGATCACTGAGTTCTTTGGGAAGACAGCACGTCGTATTGTAAAGAAAAAGAAGAAGTAATTTATATTTTAATTTTGCACTCTGTGCACATGAATGTATGGCAACTGGAAAGAAAACTACTAAGGGTCAAAGCACTACGGCGATAGCACTTGAGATTGGTGCTGGCGCACTCGCACTTGCTACTGCAGGCGCTGGGTATTATTTCTATGGTGACAAAAGAGCAAAGAAGCACCGTCAGGCAGCGAGTGCATGGGCAAAGGGAATGAAGAGTTCAGTACTAAAGCAGGCAAAGACACTATCGCGTATTGAACAGAAGTCTGTTGCTAAGATTGTTGATGAAGCAGCAAAGGCATACACTAACGTAAAGAATGTTGATAAGAAGGATCTTACACAGGCAGCAAAAGAACTTAAGGCTAACTGGAAGGAGATTCAGAAGGAGATTGAGGCTGCTCACAAGAAGGCTAAGCCTGTTGCAAAGAAGTCAGTTGCTACAGCAAAGAAGACCGCTAAGAAGGTGGTGAAGACTGCGAAGAAAACAGTGTCTAAGGTAAAAAAGGCACTAAAATAAAGGGTATTTGAGTGTGCTACCATACTAGAATAGTAAAGTAATTGATTATCATGGAAACTACATCAGGTGAAAAGAACGTATTTGTCGACAAGTATCTTACTCCGCTTGCAGTCATTGTCGCAGCAGTAATTCTTGGAGGAGCTTTTATCTTTGGTAAGGGAGCAGTTCCTTCTACGGGAGATGACGCAAAGGGGGCAAAGGTAGTTGATATTGCCTCAGTGTCAGCAGACAACACTCCGTACATTGGAGAAAAGAACGCACCAACTACCATCGCTATCTACTACGATTACCAGTGTCCGTTCTGTAAGCAGTTTGAACAGACGGTAACACCACAGCTTATCGATAAGTATGTTTCTGGTGGTAAGACAAAGATTCTTTTCAAGGACTTCCAGTTCCTTGGAGAAGATTCAAAGACTGCAGCACTCTACGGACGTGCAGTATGGGAGCAGTCACCTGAGCACTTCTATGATTGGTACAAGGCAATGTTTGATGCCCAGGATGACGAGGGCGATCAAGGCTTTGGCGACCTCGCCTCAATTGAAAAGCTAACTGCTACAATTCCAGGCATTGATACTGCTAAGGTAGCAGTACTTATGGAAAAGAATAAGGCAACATACCAGGCTGCGATTGATAAGGATCGTGCAGAAGGATCTTCACTTGGTATCAATGGAACTCCAAGCATTGTTGTTGGGAAGAAACTTCTTTCAGGAATGTCTCCAGCACAGTTCTTCAGCGATATCACAAAGGAAATCGACGGACAGCTGTAAGCGAGCGTAGAGCTAGAAGAAAAGGCACCAGAAATGGTGCTTTTTTCTTATCCACACCTACACAAAAATCCCGTCTGGTATACCAAATAGGTATCCGTAACACACATCACATGAACGCATCAATCCTTTTTATTTCAGGAAGTCTTCGCAAGGGGTCATACAACACAAGCCTTGTGAATGCCTTTATTGAAAATGCTCCTGAAGGAGTAACTGCGCAGGTAGCAGATCTCTCAGAGATTCCACACTACAGCCAGGATGATGAAGCTGCCTTTCCAGAGTCAGTAACTACCCTAAAGAAACAGATTGAGGCAGCAGATGCTATTGTCATCGCTACTCCTGAGTACAACCGCTCAATTCCAGGAGTGCTCAAAAATGCAATTGATTGGAGCAGTCGCCCATGGGGACAGAACTCATGGAAGGGAAAGACACTCTACATCGTAGGTGCGTCTATTGGTCACATTGGTACGGCAGTAGCGCAGAGCCACTTGAAGAGCGTTATGACCTACCTAGATATGAAGGTAATTGGACAGCCTGAGTTCTTTTTGGGAGTTGCACGTGAGAAGTTTAATGAAGAGGGAGCGCTTACTGACGAAGGCACAAAGGAGCATATCCGTAGCGCATACGAGACTATCCTGAAGACACTACAGAAGTAACCCTACCTTGCGTGCGGTGCGTAGAGTGACAAGAGTCCTACCAGAAGACTAATAAAGACTGGTCCTAGGAATAGACCAGCAGGGCCAAAGAAACTGACCCCACCAAGCATTGAAAGGAGTACGGCAAGAGGATGCAGTTGCGCCTTGCTTCCAACAAGTCTCGGGCCAAGCATGTTGTCTATCGTACCTACTGCAAGTGCACACCATATGGCAAGTCCAATACCTGCTCCCGTATGTCCAACGATAAAGAGGTAGATAATAGAGGGCACAAGCACGAGTGATGTACCTACTCCTGGAATAAATGCAGCAATGCTTGTAGAGAGGCCCCAGATGAGTGCATTAGGCACTCCAAAGATAGTAAAGCCAATAGTTGCTAAGGTTCCTTGGATGATGGCGATAATGATGTTGCCGCGAACAACCGACGTAATAGTGAGTGCAAGCCGCTTACCGAGGGCACGAGTGTCTTCTGGAGATAGGGGGCTGAGTTCTATGAATTGTGTACTATAGCGATCAGCATCCCGTAGGAAGAAAAAGAGCGTGATCAGGAAGATGAAGAGTGCGACGATGAAGGATATGGTTTGAGTAAATGCATAACCACTGTGCGCCAGTGTCCACGCAAGTGCTTGGTTATAGAGCATCACCGCCTTAGTAGCAACGCTCGTAAGGGTGCCTGGAATAACGGTATTTACCTTTGCGCCAATCCTATCAGCAAGTGATGGAATAAAGTCAGCGTTTTCAGGAGTGGTGAGTGCAATTGCAACACTTTCAGCTTCAGCAATAAGACGAGAGCCAAGAAGAGAGAGGGGGAGTGTGACACACACAATAAGTGTGAGAATACTCAAAAGTGCAGCAACCGTAGCATGACAGCCAACACTAACCCGAAGCTTCGTATAGATTGGGTAGAGCACCACGGCAAAGATAGCAGCAAGCGCTACCGGGATAATAAAGGGGCTAATGATGTAGAAACAGAGTGCTCCCGTTAGTAGTATTAGAGCAATAAGAATATGGCTGCGCGATATGGTGGAATTGGGCATATATAAAATAATACCCTATAGTGCACACTTTACTTAGCACGAAGTAGCGAGAGAAGGTCGGTGGTACAATGCAGGTGTCCATATAGTGTATGCACTCCTTCTTTATACATCCGCTCTCACTCCATAACGCGTCCTATCTAGGGCTCTATCTTCTTCTTGGAGGAAGTGGTGTGTACGCACCTGTTCCAGAAGAATTTACACTTCTCACGGCGGGATTTCTTATTGCGCGTGAGGTTATGAATCCCTTTATTGTGTTACCCGTTGCGATGACTGCGGCGCTCGTCTTTGATAGCGTGCTGTATACCCTTGCGCGAAGTGGAGCACCGTATGCTGTAGCGCTCCGTAACAAGGTCTTTGCGGGTGGCTTTGAAAAGACCCGATTATTTTCTGCAAAGCATCCACTACGCACCATATTCTTCTTACGTTTTTTCATGGGGTTTAGACTCATCGGCCCGTTGTTTGCAGGATTCAATAAGATTCCATGGCCACGGTTTGCATTTGCAACCCTCGCAAGTATTGGTATATATTTCCCCTTTGTACTCTTTTTGGGATACACCTTTCACCGCTCACTCCCCTTTATTCTGCACGTGTTTAGGATTCTGCATGTATATCTACTGTTCTCGCTACTTCTTGCACTCGTGGGTGCTGCGGGGTACGTGCTCTTCCGGGCCCGGAGGCGAAATGTGGCATAACGGTGACTATCCACAGCACCATCTACGAGGACCTTTGGTATATGCGTAAGCGCTATACTTAGTAGGTGATAAGGCCATACAGCCTCTATCAGTCCTTATTCGTAAACCACATACTATGTCTAAAAAACTTGCAGGTATTTTCGGGGTCGTATTTGTGCTGGTGGGGTTTCTTGGGTTTTTCTCAAACCCAATCGTAGGTGCGGTGGGGTACTTTGAGACAGATCTCGTGCACAACCTGGTACACCTACTTATTGGTGTTGTACTACTTCTTGTTGTTGCAACTGCGCCAGGGAAGTCAAATCTATGGCTAAAGATTGTTGGTGCGCTGTACCTAGTGCTCGCACTGTTCGGCTTCCTTAGCATTACTGATAGTGGAACCCTATTTGGTCTTGTTCGTATGAACAATGCTGATAACTACCTCCACTTGCTGCTCGGAGTAATTATTTTTGGTGCAGGATTCATGTCGAGCGATGAACATGAAATGCCCCAAAGTATGCCAATGAGTGGTGCTGGAATGATGTAATTCATTCAGAGTGCACACTTGCAAAAGGCACGCTTGTTGCGTGCCTTTTGCGTATTATGCTGGCAATTCCTTCGTACTTTCTTCAAAGTCTAGGCACACAGAATTTATACAGTAGCGTTTGCCTCCAGCTTCTTTAGGTCCGTCGTTAAACACATGGCCAAGATGGCTATTACACTTTTTACAGTACACCTCTGTACGCTCCATGCCGTGACTTGTGTCTAGTCTTGTGCCAACATGCTCGGCTACCATGGGGTCGGTAAATGAAGGCCAACCACTGCCTGAATCAAACTTGGTGGTGGAAGAGAAGAGCTCGTTTCCACACACCTTGCAACGATATATTCCGTCACTGTGCGTATCTACATATTTACCACTAAACGGTGCCTCGGTGCCGCCTTCAAGGAGTACGTGACGCTCTTCATCAGTTAGTGTTGAGGTGTCTTGGGTGTGTTCCATATATGTGTAGTTTAGTTTGTAAGTACTTTCTAATAGTATAGCAAGCCAATATCCCCGTTTGCTGCACCGAGAGGGGCGCGCTAGAATGAGGGTATGACAAAGCAAACCATCGTTCGATGGATTATTATATTGACCGTCATTGGTCTGATTGATGCGCTCTATTTGGCGTATAGCGCGCTTACCCATAATCCTCTCGCCTGTAATGTTACCGGTCTTGATGGCTGCAATATTGTTGCGGCTAGTACCTATTCACGGTTTATGGGAATACCACTAGCAGTGTTTGGTGTGATGTTTTACGGGGCAATTCTGATTACATCCGTATTTGCGTATCTATTTTCAAACCGCACCCTATATTACGGCCTTCTTAGATCGGAAGAGCGTCGTGTAGGGAAAGAGTGTCTTC
>CALLKD010000096.1 GCA_938008595.1 uncultured bacterium
CAAAGGACCGCGGTATCTGAACGTTTACCCACGCTTTCCCGCAATTTACGACTGTACACAGTAAGCTCATCTACTGTTTCTGCCTTGATAGGCAATATATGGATGCCTATCAGACATCTGGCTGTAGCAGCTCCGAAGTTTTGAACTCGGATCATAACCTTAGTTAACCAGACTTGCCCTTCAGTGGTTTTCAGCAGTGTTTGTAGATACAATCCATTGCAAGCCCTAACGGAAAACCGGTAGGAATGCTATTTCTCTTCGCTGCCTCGCTAGTTATTGTGTTAGCATTGGGCAATTTGCGCACCTGCTGCTGTCCGTAGTCATGGTTGCCGTTTCTCAGGCCCTCTCTACCGTCGCTCCGCTCAAGCATTTCCTCTTGGCATCTATGCGACTCTCCCACACTACTGAGAGACCGGCTTTCGCCGTGGAGTAGACTGTATCTTAAGCCACTGTGTGCGTGACCCATACCCGTTCAGTCGTTGAGACCCCGCCGTGTCCTCTCTCTGAGAGGAGTTAGGCAGTGAGCCTGCTGATTGTCCAATCCGTCGGTACTATCTCCCGCCATGCTGCACACATGACTTCAGACGTGTAGTTTCCTAACACGCCGTTGGCGACCGAGGCTCTAAGGACTTCCCAGCATCAAGGTATGTATTGAGCGATTGCACTTCGCCCAAGGGCTATTCGTTAGAAACGTGTTAACCCTCTCCGGAATCGACCTTTATACCACAGCTCAACCTGGCATTTCCTCCAGATGTCGTCGCTGCACCACCGTACTAACCGGGGTGCCTGGTTTCCCAGGGGAGTAGACTGTATCTTAAGCGGCTCGTGAAAAAGCCACCCATACCCGTTCAGTCGTTGAGACCCTACCATGATCTTGCAAGCAAGACTTTAGGCAGTAAGCCTGCTGATTATCCAATCCACATGCACTATGACCCGTCACACGCACTCGACAATCGTCGATGTGACTAAACCAGCAGAGTTTCCTCTGAACTGGGTTGGCGGCATGGGCTCTAAGGACTTCCCAGCATCAAGGTATGTATTGAGGCGTCGTGCGATGACCCCCAGGGGCAAGATTACATATCTATAGTTTACCCCAATCCCCCGTTACCCGTCAATGGCTAGGTAGTCCACTACACTACCTACGACCTGATAGGTGGTGAATTCGTCCAACAACGCGCACTAGTAAACCATTGCGCTTCTGCTTCGTTGGCCTGCGTCAACAATTGCACCTGCCGCTTGAACGGCGTTGGTCTTTGTCTCGGCCAACAGCTTCCGAGACCCCAGTAAGGATAGGTCTCCCCCCCTACTGGTTTGATGGTCGCGGAATCTTCTCCCGTGGTATTAGCTGTACGGTTAGCACAGTTATCCCGTTGGAACGTCAAAAAAACGTCCTTAGTTGGGTAGACTATTAACCTTATAATGAGCCGTACACAGACCCCCCTGTACTAAAGCACAGGTACTCTTACATTTGCATGGCTTAATCCTTGAAATGAGCATATGACAACTGGCAGGATCAACCAGAATACCAATCCGAGGTTGCTTTACGCATATATCAACGTTCGGCGCTATTGACTCGGGCCTTCGCAGACCTCTGTCGCTAGACCGACGCTTTAATCGTCATAGCACCATAGGTTTGGTGTTATTTTGTTTACCAGTATTGTAAAAATAATTTGCAGTTCTACCACTTGATTAGCTTCTTTGTCGTATAGAAGTACGCTACCCACAGCCCATGCCTTGCTTAGACAGCTTAGCATTAGAAACCCGAAAGCAATGTATACTACTTGCCGCTTCGACAGCAGGCATTTTCACAACTGAGAATACTTTATGCTTAGACAGCAGTCAAGTTTACTACTGACGACTTGATGCTTAGACAGCAGCCAAGTTAACAGCTAGCTCTTCGACAGAGCCCACACATAGTGCATGTGCCCTATGCGCGAACGTACTAGTATATTACTAAAAGCATCGAGTGGTATAATGTGCGCGTTATTATACAACTG
>CALLKD010000097.1 GCA_938008595.1 uncultured bacterium
AGTCGAGGGTAGACATATTTACAACAGCAACACTCGACGATGCGCTATTGCTTGTACCATTTGTGTAAAACCCAGCCCCAATATTTGCAGTAATGTTGGTGTCTGCGGTATAGATATATTCGCTTAGGATCACTTTCACCGTAAGTGTGTTTCCTGCAGTGGTCATGTCTGCAAGAGCTTCATTTGGATATGGTTGGCGAAGGAACTTGGTTCCGTAGACCGTTCTTGTAACACTCGTTACGTTTCCATTAGTGTCGTATCCGGGTGAAGTTACATTGAGCAAGATTCTTGCGCCGGCAGGGTCATTCACATTACCCATTCCCATAGAAAAAGTTCCCGCTGAGGCCATGCCCTCAATATCAATCTCTGCAACCCAGGAGTCTTTATAGGGAGCAGAACTTATACGCACCGCCGTAATATCCCCGGTAGCAGCCTTCGCCACCCCCGCGGGTGAGAGAACAAAGGCAAGTAAGAACATAAGAATAACAGGATACTTTCTTTTCATACAAAACAACATGTATAGTATACCTTATTCGTATTTGACAGTAAGACCCCGCATGTCAGGCATGCGGGGTCTTACTGTCATGTGTGGCACCTATTCTCCTGTTGGTTCTTCCTCAGCTGGCTTTTCCGTAAACTCAGCGTCAGTAGGTGCAGCTGCATCGTCTGCGGGTGCACCTTCTTGATTCTTCATCATCGCTTCACCAATCTTTGAAAGTGAGGCACCAAGTGCTTCACTTGCGCCTTGAATGAGTACAAGATCATCTCCGTCCTTAGCTGCCTTAAGTGCTGCAATCTTTTCATTCACCTCAGTCACCACATCTGCTGGCGCCTTATCTCCAGCATCCTTTACTGACTTTTCAGCGGTGTAGATCATCTGTTCAGCAAGGTTCTTTGCTTCAATTATTGCCTTACGCTTAAGGTCCTCGTCAGCATGCATTTCAGCATCTTGTTTCATCTTCTCAATGTCTTCCTTTGAAAGACCGGTAGATCCTTCAATGCGGATAGACTGCACCTTGCCAGTTGTCTTCTCAGTTGCCTTTACGGTTAGTATACCGTTTGTATCAAGGTCAAATGACACTTCAACCTGTGGGAGACCACGTGGTGCTGGTGGAATACCATCGAGCATGAACTTACCAAGAGACTTGTTGTCTGAAGCCATTGCACGTTCACCCTGCACTACGTGAATTTCTACACTCGTTTGGTTATCAGCAGCCGTTGAGAATATCTGGCTGCGTGATGTTGGTACTGCGGTATTGCGCTCAATTACCTTCGTTGCAACTCCTCCCATTGTTTCAATGGAAAGTGAAAGCGGGATAACATCCACAAGAAGAATATCCTTCACGTCTCCCTGTAGGATTCCTGCCTGAATAGCAGCACCAATGGCAACCACTTCGTCAGGGTTCACACCCATGTGAAGATCCTTTCCAAAGAGTGCCTTTACTGCCTCCTGAATCTTTGGCATGCGTGTCTGGCCTCCCACCATGATTACCTCGTTAATCTCTGATGGATTCAATGACGCTGCCTCAAGTGCACGCTTTACGATATCAATTGAACGAGAAACATATTCCTCGGCAAGAGACTCAAGCGTAGCGCGTGAAAGCTTCAAGAGGAGGTGCTGTGGTCCTGCATCAGTTGAGGTGATGAATGGAATGTTGATCTCAACTTCTGAAGCACTTGAAAGCTCATGCTTTGCCTTCTCTGCAGCCTCATCAAGACGCTGGAGTGCGAGTGCATCCTT
>CALLKD010000098.1 GCA_938008595.1 uncultured bacterium
AAGGGCTCCGACCGCTTGTAAGCGTATGGTTTCAGGATCTATTTCACTCCGTTATTCACGGTTCTTTTCACCTTTCCCTCACGGTACTGGTTCACTATCGGTCTCTCAGGAGTATTTAGCCTTAGCGGATGGTCCCGCCAAATTCACACAGGGTTTCACGTGCCCCGCGCTACTCAGGATACCACTATCTATATCTTCTCTTACCCATACAGGACTATCACCCTCTCTGGTTAACCTTTCCAGGTTATTCTGGTTCAATCCGCATAGAATCTCGTGGTCCTACAACCCCAAAATTGCCGTAACAACTCTGGTTTGGGCTAATCCGCGTTCGCTCGCCACTACTTACGGAATCACTTTTGTTTTCTTCTCCTCCGCCTACTTAGATGTTTCAGTTCAGCGGGTTTGCTCACCTATCGGTGTACTATGTCTTCAACATAGTGGGTTGCCCCATTCGGATATCTACGGATCAATTCGTGTGTGCCAATCCCCGTAGCTTTTCGCAGCTTATCACGTCCTTCTTCGCCTCTGAGAGCCTAGGCATCCCCCATACGCCCTTATTTTGCTTATGTGCCGCCTATTTCTATTTTCATAAAAACAGGACTTTCTTTATAAATGTGTATAAATACACATCTACTGTACTTTCTACTTTTTAAATGTATTTTATCTCAATATGTCAATGAACTTTTTTCCTTTCGGAATCGTGGAGAATATCGGAGTCGAACCGATGACCTCCTGCGTGCAAGGCAGGCGCTCTAGCCAGCTGAGCTAATCCCCCGTTTTTTTAGTGTTTTCGTTAACAGTTATCAGTTAACAGTACTTCAAACGGTTACTCAACCTCTAAAATTTCCTTTAAACAAGCTTAAAAAAGTAGTCCCGGGCAGACTCGAACTGCCGACCCCTACATTATCAGTGTAGTACTCTAACCAGCTGAGCTACGAGACTCTGTTTTCTTTGCTTATTCTTATTTTTTAAATTAACAGCGAGAGTAATATTTCCCTTTCAATCAAACCTAACGGTCAAATCTTCTCTAGAAAGGAGGTGTTCCAGCCGCACCTTCCGGTACGGCTACCTTGTTACGACTTAGCCC
>CALLKD010000100.1 GCA_938008595.1 uncultured bacterium
ACGTTAAATAGAGAGGAGTATTTCGATGTTGGGAGCTGTCATACTAAAGGAGCTTTCCACCCTACCGCGCGACGGGACAGAGGTTCCGGAACTATCGCGAGCTGCAACATACCTAAGAAATTGCAGGAGTTTCGATCAGTTCTGCTCAACTCTTCGTGGGCTTATCGACCCCGTTGAGTTTTGTCCTTTCTGTGAAGTTGAAATGGTGCGCTCCCGACGAAAGAAACTCGCAGAGAGTGGGGGTTGGGCTCTGGTGGAAAATCATTTCCCCCACAGCTCCACCAAAGAGATGCTGCTAATTGTTCCGAGACGGCACGTTCTTTCGCCGCATGAGCTCAGGCCCGAAGATTGGCGTGACATTGGTCTTCTTTTTGATTTTGGGACGGGGTATCCCGATCGACCTGGAGGAGGCCTCTTTCTTCGGTTTGGTGATCCAAATTACCACGCGGGGAGCGTTAATCACCTGCACTTCAATATCATCTTCCCGATACTCGGAGAGGAGTACCGCCCTCCCTTCACGAAGAGCGAGGCTGAGCGGGCAAGTGACCATAGTCGCTTACTCTGTCATGTTGATGAACTTACAAAGTACGGCGGCGCGAGCTGGCTCTTTTCAGACGAGGCAATACGTCGGGCTTAATCACCCGAACAATACTGGGCCGGCACATCTCTGTGTCGGCCCTTCATTTTTACTCTACAAAAAATATCTTCACTCCCGCGTCTTTTAATATGTCTTGACCGTCCATAACACCATACCCCCCTCCGCAATAAAGAGTTTTAATACCAGAGCGAGCGATTAGTTTTGCACAGGGCGGACAAGGGAAAACTGTTATGAACATTTCTGCACCCTTCAGGACAATCCCCTCTTTAGCTGCCTGCGCAATAATGCCAGCTTCAGCGTGTATTGCGGACGAGTATTCCATCCCTTCCCCTTTATGGAAATAATTACGCGGGTCTCCGTTAATATAAGGGGCGTGCTCCGTGGGCACGTGTTCGTTATGCGCCCTGAGTATTTCACGACCATCCTTAAATACTAGTGCCCCGACATGTCTCCAGATATCTGAACTGAGAGCTCCTTCAGCTGCCGCGTCAATAAGCACGCGTTTGTGAAGTTCTTCCTTGGAAATCATTTCATCTGGAACTACTGGTTTTTCCTTTGTTGCATTGTGCTTATCCCACCGCAAGAAAATTGGTGAGAATCTCGTGCGGGCTTGTGGAAAGTATCTTTCTGCAAGAGTCCGACTAACAGTTTCGTCCGGAAGGAAAATATCCTCTTCCGAACAGTTTAAAAGCGGCAGGTTCGAAAGAGCAAGAATTTCAATCGTCGAAAATATTGAGAGTGATTCAATTGCCTTTTTAGCTTTTTCAACAGGCATCTCCCTTATTTCTTTTTTAAGTTCAGGAAAAAGATCCTTTAGTTCAGGCCCAACGAGGTACAGTGAACTATTTGGAGCAACACTCTCAAAGAATTTTAAATACCCATCGTGTAGAACTGGCACGTAAGCGACTACTTTTGCCATGGTTATTTTTTCTCCTTGCCCAGCTCTCGGAGAGTGTCCTCAACTAACGTGGGGATGTCTTTTGCGATTGACTCTGCCAACTGACGCGCGTTCTCATTTATCCTGGTTTCAATAACCTCAGAAAGTTTGGGTACAATGTCTTTTGCAAAAGACCCTGCCCCACTAACGTGCAAGAGTCTAACTTTTGCACTGGTAGATGTTTCTGCTTGCGGAAGAAGTAGCACCACCTTGCCTGAATATTTTTTCTTCTCCTCAATGTCTTCCTTCTTGTGATTGGTGGTTTTTGAGAGAACCAGAACATCTGGTCGGATGAGTTTTATGAGTGCGTTTGGTTTCTCTTTCGCTGATTTAATTGTTATTGCATCCACATGTCGCAGATGCGAAAGAATCTGAACACGTTCAATTTCAGGTACGACAGGTCGATTAGGTCCCTTCCTCATTTTTACCTTTTCATCACTATCCACTCCTACGATTAATAGGTCTCCCAATTTTTTGGCCTGGTTAAGATATTCTGCATGCCCCACATGGAAAAGGTCGTACGTCCCTGAAGTAAGAACAATTTTCAATCCCATTTTCTTCCAAATTTTAACTTGTTCTCCTAAAACCTTTAGGTCGCCAAAATAGCGATCCTTTAAATTTGTTCCGTTTCCAAAAATACCTGCAGTAATTGCCATATGTGCTAAGTGTACGGCAAAAAAGGAATCTCGCACTAGCCCCGCATTTGCCCTATACTTTGGGGAATGACAAGCCCTTCTGCATCACCAAGAGTCGTTGTCATTGCCGCTCTCGGCAAGGATACCCGCTACATCGGCAAGGATGGTGGTCTTTTGTGGAGGCTCCGTAAGGACATGGAGCACTTTAAAGAACTCACCACGGGGCATCCGGTTATTATGGGCAGAAAGACGTGGGACTCTATTCCAGCAAAGTATCGCCCGTTGCCCGACCGTACGAACATTGTGATTACCAGCGATCAACACTTTAGCGAAGCGGGTGTGATAGTTGCCCGCAGTCTGGATGACGCACTCATGCGTGCGGGTACAGAGGTGGGGTATGAAAAGGTATTCATAATTGGTGGTGCAAGACTCTACACGGAAGCGGTCCAAAGAGGTCTGGCCGACAGTTTAGAACTCACCCTTGTAGAATCACCCCTCGAAGGAGATGTCCAATTCCCTGAGTACGAGTATATCTACACTACACTCGTACGTCGCAGTGAGGGTATTACTGAAGAGAACACTCCACCCTATTACTTTTGCACCTTTCAAAAGGGGTAGGGTTATACACCTCCCCCTCTCTTCCACTTTTTATTCCACAGTAGGGGCGCAAAGATATCATCTTCGGGAGAAACAACCAATTGATCGCTTTTACTGGACCGATTTCTCAGCACTATGTTTTTAGCGTTCCGAATAACTGCTATTGGCGTTTGTTCATTCCCCTCCCCCATTTCAAGTACTGCAGCGGCGGCAAGTGAGTCAATGAGATTTGCCATTTCTACTTGAATTGTTCTTCCGAAAATATCTTTAGTGCCGCGATAGTCGCGTAGCGGATCTATTCCATCCCACGCTAGTGCAAACCCCACCGCCCCACGCCGTAGAGGCAAGCTCATTGAATCACTGATAATAACGGCAAGTGATTCTACGTTGTAGGTCTTCATAAGCCAGCGTCGTAGACGCTTGGCACTTTGTGTTGGATCTTTTGGATACAAAATATAGTGACCACTTCCATTACTTTCATCAATTCCAGAGGAGCCCACTAGCACTCCCTTGGCGATGGTGAACATTTTTCTATATTTGAATTGCGGAGTTTTTTGATACCAGTCCGCCTCAGACTGAATAAGTTTTTGTTTATCAGCGGAAAGCGGCACTGCACTTCCCTCGTCTATGGAAACCACCTTGGAGGATATTACAACAATGTCATTTTCTCTAATCGTAAGTTTTGACTTACGGATTGCTTCAGTGAGTGAGTCTTTAGGTGCCGTAAGGGGGTGTAGCCGGTGCGCAGTTATTTCCATGCGCTTTCATTGTATAGCAAATACGTAATGGGGGTAGACATCATACGGTGTCTACCCCCATTCCCTTCCTATAGGAGATCCATAACTTTTCCGGAGAGTTTGATGTAGATTTTTTGTTGCTCACGGGTCATTTGCTGCTCGTTAGAAAAAGCGAAAAATTGATCTCTGATTTCGGCCAATGCAGTATTCATTCCCCTTCTAATCAACTGGGTGTTGTTAATTTGTTCAGCGGGAGTCTGATTTTCCCAATTTGATAGAAGCGCTTTTCTTTCCTTAAGGGACTGTACGACACTGGGGTCATCGAGAACATCCTTTACCAACCCTACTAGCTTCCGTAGAAATTCAATATTCTGAGGTGTTAACCGCTCCTCAGTATCTTTTAAAAACATTTGCATTTCCGCATCTGCCCAAGAGCCATCCGCATCAAAAGAGATCACTGACCGTTCTCCCAGGTGCCCTCCGAGACATTCTCCAATTAAACGAAGGGCTGCTAGATTTCCCTTTGCCTGAATTTCTCGCACTTTCGTATTGGTCAGTGTAACAGGCACTCCATGGTA
This sequence comes from uncultured bacterium, assembly GCA_938008595.1. Lineage (GTDB taxonomy): Bacteria > Patescibacteriota > Minisyncoccia > Phycocordibacterales > Phycocordibacteraceae > C7867-001. The sequence goes on from CALLKD010000100.1 coordinate 4,083, forward strand.
CGTATGCTGTGCGTTTGCTCTTTTTGTACGAATGGCAAGATTCTCGTCTAACGGAATTGGTGCAATGAGCTCCCTGATTTTTTCCAGGGGATTTTCTGAGGATAGACAGTGCTCTGCTCCAAACACGACAATACCTAGCGGTATACGAGGAATTACAATATTTCCCTCCATTGTCGCCTTTTGAAATTCTGACTGCTCCGTACGGCGAGGAGCTTTTTCATTCATATGAACATCTTACATCATATATAAAATGGGGGGCCACCAACCCGAAGGTGGCGGCCCCTGAATTCACAACACACTTAAAACCTGCTTGTACGCGTGCACCCAACCTGATACCACTCGCACATTTGCCGGTGGCATAAAGACTGGCTCTACAGACAGCAGGATCGACATTGCTTGATCTGGGGCGCGCACCAAGTGCTTCAGATCGTTATCGATTACCACACGGGCCATGAGTTTCCGGTAAACAGGACCCTTGTCGCGCACACCTGTTTGAACCGTTACATATGGAATCCTGTGGAGCCCAAGCCAGTGTATTGCCATCGGCAACGTTAATCCACCGCACGTCGAAACAACATGCACTTCGAACCCGATTTGTGCGAAGCGGCGCATTGCGTCAACAGCATGCTCTAGTGGCTTCGTTAAGTCATAGAACATCGGGCCATAGATGAGCTCCTTGGCGGCCACCCACTCCCATGAGGTGATAGCCCGATTGAGCGAAGGCTTTTCCGGGTGAGGGAAAATTGTCCTATTAGACAGATCGCTCTTGCCGCGGAACTTTCCCTGGGCAATATCGAGACCCGTGACGTGTTGAAGCGCGAGCCGTGTCGCTTCCTTTGCTTCTGCGAGCACGTCGTTAAAATCAACGGCAATTACCGGCATGTCTATCTCCCTTGCGTTAAATGAACGTTCGCCTAGAAGACTAACGCGCCTCAGTCACATATGCAAACAAAAACCGCACAGGTTCCTGTGCGGTTTTTGCTATGTGTGAAAACTTATTTCATCACCTCAATTCCCATTGACTTGGCAGTTCCTTCTACCATAGTCATCGCAGCTTCTAGTGAGCCTGCAGTTAGGTCAGGCATCTTAGTCTCTGCAATTTCCTTTACCTGGGCCTGAGTGAGTGACCCTGCCTTCTTTGGAGTCTTCTGAGAACCCTTTTCTACCCCTGCCGCCTTAAGGATAAGGCGAGACATTGGAGAAACCTTAAGGATGAACGTAAAGGTGCGGTCATCGTATACGGTGAGCTCTACGGGGATAATAACGCCAGGAGTACCCTTGGTTGCCTCGTTGAACTTGTTAACGAAGTCTCCAATGTTAACGCCGGCTGGACCAAGCACGGTACCGACAGGCGGTGCCGGTGTTGCCTTTCCACCAGGGATCTGAAGTTTGATTTTCTTAACTGCTTTTGCCATATGAATGTATTAGGGACTGTATCGTAAAGTAATGGTTTCTACAAGCTACACCTTTCGGATCTGTAGGAAGTCGAGTTCTACTGGTGTTTCGCGACCAAACATGGCCACCATGACTTTCACCTTGCCACGCTCCTCGTCTATCTCACTAATCTTTCCTTCCAGGTCCTTAAATGGCCCATCATTGATGGCAACAAGGTCATCCTTAGAAAGATCGATGCGGTGCTTAGGTGCTTCTGCGTCCATGCGCTTCATGAGCTGTGCTACTTCCCCTTCCTCCATTGGAACGGGAGTAACTCCTGAACCAACGAATCCGGTTACGCGCGGTGTGTTGCGAACAACAAACCATGAATCTTCATCCACAATCATGCGCACAAGAATGTATCCAGGGTATATCTTTTCCTCTTCAACAATACGCTTTCCACCCTTCACACGAATCTTCTTTTCTGTAGGTACTACCACTTCGAAGATCTTGTTCTCCATACCAAGACTTTCAATACGCTGCTTGAGGTTTCTCTCAACAGCATTTTCATATCCTGCATAGGTGTGAATTGTGTACCAGCGGGGCTCGGTGTTTGCTGCATCTTCAGCAAAATCTGGGGTTGCTCGTTGTTCCATAGTGAAGGGGATTACTGAGTAATAAGAGAACCAACTGCGTGGGTAAATACGTAGTCGAGTCCTGCAATAAAGAGAGCTGCAAATACCGAGATGACCACAATGAGAAGCACGTGGCTAACAGCCTGCTTTTGGCTTGGCCATACCACGTGTTGCATTTCAGCACGCACATTTCGGAGATAGGTGAAGAATGATTTCATGCGTTCGTGTCTTAGAGTAATCGTTACGTCTGGTATTAAAAAACCCCTTCGGGGTTGTGTCCCTGCATCATACTACGGCTTGTTTCCTACGTCAACGCGGCATATATAGCAAAACACCGCCAGTCTCCTGACGGTGTTTTGCATAAAGACGTGTGCTATCGAATCTCGTACGTGATCTGTACAGTGACCTTCGTCTCGTTTTGCCCAGTTGGAAGTGTCGGTGCTTGCGCTGCGGCATCCATTCCCCCACTCTTTGAAACTGAGGCGTACATTGGGTATGGTGCGGCACTGTTTTCAGAGAACGCTACCACTCGTACGAGCTTAACCCCAAGTTGGTGTGCGAGAGCTTCTGCCTTCTCTCTCGCGTCATGAATTGCCTTTCCGCGTGCTTCTGTAGTAACAGCCGTGTCGTCGTCAACGCTAAAGTCTGGTCCACTAATATTCTGCACTCCAGTCGTACCTAGTTTCTGTAGAACATCTCCTGCCTTTGCCGTATCACGAATCTTCACGGTAACACTCTGAGAAACCTGGTAGCCAGAGATCTTTTGTGAGCCACTTTGTATACAGGCAATACCGGGTCCACACGGAACATTCTCATACTGGGGGTACACGTTGTATCCCGTTGTCTTTACGTCCGCTTCAGCGATACCGAGTGCAGAAACTGCAGCAAGTGCATCGTTAGTGCGCTTAGTTGCTTGGTTTTGTGCTTGTAGAACCGTCGTTGCTGATTCCTGCACGGTAAAGGAAATGCGGGCAATATCAGGCGTTGCCACGCTCTCCCCTTCTCCCGTTACCACAATGGTATTTACAGGAGGCGTGTCTCCGTGTCCGAAGGTGGCAATGCCATCAAATGTTTTTACTAAAAGAAATAGCGCCAGTACTGCAAGCGCTGCTGCAGCGGCCCACCTAACGGGACGGCTTGCGTGCACGATGGTCTCACGAGTTTCTCGATCCATGAATGGTATGCGTTACGTTGATATATTTAAATGCTAGCACGCGTACGGGCCTAACAGTTCTATAGACGGCGCTATCACTGATTTATGACAAGATGTGTTCTTTGCTATACTTCCCGCATGTCACCTACATTCCTCATTGCTGTTTCTTTTGTTGCAGCGCTCGCCACCATACTCGGCGGCTCACTTGCACTACGGCTTCGCGACAAGCTCCATCTCGTCCTTGGATTTTCAGCAGGTGCCGTACTTGCCGTTGCCTTCTTTGACCTCCTCCCTGAGGCGCTTTCCCTTGGTGCACCCTTCCACTCAGTTAATACCATTATCCTTTTCACTGCGCTTGGATTCTTTGCGTACACTATTCTCGATCAGTTTATTGATCTGCACATGCACCATGATGGTGCTGACGAGTCAGTTCCTCACACGCACGGGAAAAAGGAGCGTGGCGTGCTTGGCGCAGGTAGTCTCTCTGTACACAGTTTTCTTGATGGATTTGCGATCGGTATTGCCTTTCAGGCCTCGAGTGCCGTCGGACTTGTTGTTACCGCCGCAGTACTTACCCATGATTTTTCAGATGGTATTAATACGGTGAATTTGATTATGAAAAATGGCGGTACCAAGCGCGAAGCTTTTAAGTGGCTCTTGGTTGATGCTGCGGCTCCTATTCTTGGTATCATCGCTACCCTTTTCATTACCGTTCCTGAAAGTGCACTTTCTCTCATCCTTGCAACCTTTGCTGGATTCTTTCTCTATATCGGTGCTGCAGACCTTCTTCCTGAGAGTCACCACGCACACCCTAAGGCACTAACCACGATTCTCACACTTCTTGGTGCGCTCGTACTCTATATTGCCGTCTCTATCGCTGGCTAATCAGTTTTAAGGGTGGCAAGCATCTCAAGAAGCGCCTTGTGTGTTTCAAGTGAGCCCACCACAAGAGATGGCTCCATCCAGTTCGTTACGTCATGATCGAGCGCTTCAAACCGAAGAACATCATTCGTGCGCGTAAGGTAATAGAGTGTATGTACTTGTGCTTCAAATCGCTCTACGGTGATACTTTGAAAAACTTTGTCCCCTACCGTTACGGACTTGAACTCCTTCATTGATTTTGCCGCTTGTCCTGATGTCTCATACATCGTGTTCGCAAGCAGTACGCTCTCCGCCGTCTTCCCTTCTGGGATTGGGAAGCGTCGGACAACAATTGCATTGTGTGGAAGCGCACCATCCTTCTTTTCATATGCTGCAAGGAGTGAGTCCCCCATCTGTACGGCTTTTGGATTTTCTTCATATACTGCTGGTAGTACAAAAGAAATAGCAGCAGCATCAATTTCCCTATTTGGAAGTGGGCACATGGCAAATGCACAGGCAGGACCCGTACGCCCGACGGCACTACCATCAGGACATAGTTTTGCTTCCTGTGTGCAGGCCATGCCAGGGAGTTCTGCACGCACGCTATCGCGCTCAAGAACGTTCCTATACAAAAAGGCCATGAGGGTAGCAATTAGAAATAGCGTAATTGCCCCAAGGAGTTGCTTCATGCTTATTTCCTAAGTGAGTCTCGAATCTCCTCAAGCACCCGGAGCTCTGCAGTTTTTGCAGCAGGGGTTTCTTCCGCCATTTGTTTCTTCGTGAGTCTGTTCATAAAACGAATAACGAGAAACAGTGCAAATGCCGTGATGAAGAACGTAACACAGGCTTGAATAAAGAGGCCGTACTGAATTGTTACCGTACCGCCAAGATTAAGTGCCAAATCAGCAAAGTTAATCTTCCCTGTTAAAAGACCAATTGGTGGGGTGATGATATCGAGAACAAGTGCGTTCACAATATTAGTAAACGCAGTACCAATCACGATACCGATCGCAAGATCCATTACACTGCCACGTAGGGCAAACTTCTTAAACTCTTCTAGAAATGATTTCATGCTAAGAGTATAGCAAATGTGGGGCGATCGCCGGGAATCGAACCCGAATTGACAGTACCACAAACTGTAGTGTTAACCGTTACACCACGATCGCCATCGATATCGCACGTTTCGCTTTTATACCACGTATTCCCTGTGACTGAAAGAATGACGTCCTAGTACCGCGGAGATTCATCAATAACTCCTTGCGCATGGTTCGCAAATCGTGCGAGCGCAAAGAGGAGTGAAGAGAGTCTATTCAAGTATGCAAGGGTGTTTGGTGAGAGTTTACGCAAGCCAAGCTCGTTAACCGCAACTACTCTTCGCTCTGTACGACGAGAGAGTGTGCGTGCAACATCAAGCCGTGCTGAGAGCTCAGTACCGCCTGCAATTGAGAACTTCGTAATCGGTGGAATGAGAGTCTCTATGGTATTCACAATCTTTTCCACCCGCGTTACCGACGCCTTCCCCAAGGTCTTAGGAGCACCTGCTACTTCCGCCTGGATAACAAAGAGGGATTCCTGCACATCACGAAGCAGTGTGGCGTATGAAACCTTTGTTCTTCCAAGTGGCACCTCCACGTCCAGTGTGTTTCGGGCAAAGACCTTCACGAGACCAAGGTATGAGTTTAGCTCATCAAGCGTACCAAGGGCTTCTGGTAACTCTGAAGACTTTGAGATGCGTGCCTGGTCACAGCCAAACGTCTTTGTCGTTCCTTTGTCCCCTTTACCGGTGTATAGCATTTCTTCATGCTACCAGATACGACAAAACGCGCCTATGCGCGTTTTGGAGTGGTGCCCAGGAGAGGACTTGAACCTCCACGCCTTTCGGCACATCCACCTCAAGGATGCTTGTATACCAATTTCAACACCTGGGCTTCTGTCGCATAGCGACTTGCCTACTATACGCAATGCGCGGGTAAAAAGAAAGAGCCACACGATGTGGCTCTTTCTTTTCTTATGCCTTTTCTTCGGCCGTCTCCCCTTCTACAACTTCCTCTTCCTTCGTCTCCTCAACTGTTTCCTCCTGTGTTGGAGTGGTCTCTACGGTTTCAACTTCTTCAACAACCTCAGGAGCAGCTTCTTCTACGGGCTCTTCCTTAAAGTCATCAGTTGAAATACTGACCATGCGCATGTTGCGAAGCTGGCGACGTACTTCACGGGCAACCTTCTCACGGATGAAGTATAGCTTTGAACGACGGACCTTTGAGCGGCGAGTAATTTCAATCTTCTCGATGAACGGAGCGTATAGTGGGAAAATCTTTTCAACACCGATACCAGACATCATGGCACGTACGGTAAATGTAGCTCCAGCCTCTGTACCGTGCTTTACAGCAAGAACGAGACCTTCAAAAGACTGGATACGAGTCTTTCCTCTTTCAATAATCTTCTGATCAACACGAACGGTGTCTCCTGGACGAATACCAAGCTTCGCGCGTTCATTGACGTTAACGGGAGTAATAACTGATTGCATAGTGGGCAAACTGTACCACAGAGGCTTTTTTCGAGCAACGTGTGGGGCTACAGGCCCTACGGAACGAACCGTTTATACGCAGCCTGGAGCTCTGGCGGGACCGGTGAATTAATAACCACCGCTGAGTTATCAGGCAGGTGTATCTCAAGCTGTGCAGCATGTAGGCCAAGTCTGGTGAAGCCAAGGTCACAGGGGTGATTAGGCGCGTAGAGCGCATCACAGACCACAGGGTGGTGAATTGCCTTGAGGTGCACACGAATTTGGTGTGTTCTCCCTGTTTCTGGCATGACCTTTAAAAGGGTGTGTGTGCCGATACTTCCCACGGTTGAGTACTGGGTAATCGCTTCACGCATTTGCCCCTTTGCTTTTGGTTGTGCACTACGAAGACGGAAATCCTTTCTTGAGCGACCAATGGCAAAGGTGATGGTTCCCTTTGGTTCCTTAGGGGTACCGTACACAAAGGCAAGATATGTCTTTCGTATTACATGCTCCTGAAATGCCTTCTTGAAAAAAGCATGCGACTCTGGGGTCTTACACAGAATCATTACCCCTGAAGTGTCTCGATCAAGCCTATGCACAATACCCGGGCGCATAATCTCCGAACCGTCCTTTAGTTTCTGTGTCTCCCCTACCCCCTTAGAGTCAGGATAGCGCTCACCAAACCAATCACTCACCGTGCCATCGAGCGTGTGTCCATCTGGGTGCGTCATTACACCTGACGGCTTATCTACCGCGACAATGAGGTCATCTTCGTAAAGTATTGGGAGGTCCATACCGATGTATTCTTCCACCCTAGCACAAGCAACACATTTTGGGATGTTATCCGCCATGCCTACGCTCTCGCGTGGCATAGGTTTCAAATATCTGTAACAGCTCTTTTTTTGTTAGTGCTGGCCACTTTGTGTCAGTAAAGAAGAGTTCGCTATACACCGATTGCCACGGAAGAAAGTTTGAAAGCCTATAGTCTCCGCCGGTTCGAATAATTACATCAGGGTCCGAAAGCCCTGCTGTCCAAAGAGCCTGTGCAAACATCTCTTCAGTAATATGCCCACGTCCCTGCAGAGCGTTTGCTGCTGCGACTATCTCACTACGACCGCCATATGAAAAAGCAATGACCAGTGTTTTCTCAGTGTGTGCTGAGGATCTCTCTTCAACAGACTGCATACGCACCACTAACGGTGGTGGAAGTTTTGAGAAGTCTCCCACAAAGCGAATGCGCACCGCTTCTTGGTGGAGCTTCTCCAATGTTTCGCCCATGGCACGCTCAAATAGCGAAAGGAGGAATTTCACTTCGGTATCACTCCGCTTCCAGTTCTCAGTTGAGAACGCATACACCGTTAGCTCCTTCACTCCTGCTTCAAAGGCCCACGTAGCGACGTCTGTAAGTTTTGCGAGTCCTTTGTTGTGCCCTTCAAACTCAGGTATCCCCAGTTCACGAGCGTATCGTCTGTTGCCGTCCATGATTATGCCAACAGCATGTATGGGTGTGGTGTTAGCCATAGACAATTCCAAAGTTACGATACTTGCCGGTAACCGTTCCTGGGAACACGTCCACACTATCCACGCGAGAAAGTATTGAACCCTTCTGTAACTTCTCAAGATATTGAGAGAGCGCTGGTTGCGTACCCTCCACCCGCACACGAACGGTTCCACTGGGAAGATTCTGCACATCACCAACCAGACCAAGGGCCCGCGCCTTGCGCGTTGCATAGTCTCTGTACATAACAAACTGCACTCTTCCGGAAACAATGATTTCAAGGGCTTCTGTCATATATTGCATAGAACTATATCTCACAAAAGATGGTTACTTTAAAAATTCCTAAAGGTGCGGTATGCTCTTCTCACGGGCGATTAGCTCAGTTGGTAGAGCGCTTCATTTACACTGAAGATGTCGGGGGTTCGAGTCCTCCATCGCCCACCCGTAAAACCACCCTGTAAGGGGTGGTTTTACTTTTTGTGTTGTGCCCCCGGCAGGAATCGAACCTACATAATCGGCTTAGAAGTCCGGTGTTCTATCCATTGAACTACGGGGGCATGTGGCGCACACCTAACACTACCGACCTTATCTCGACGGGTCAACAAACCGGTACACCCGCATATAGTTATCGCGCTCACGCTCACGGTCCTTGAATATCTGGGTGACATCGGTAGAAGAGGCAGTGGCAACAACTGCGGGGGTGCTCTCCCCATTTAGACTTACTATCTTCTTTGTCTGGGTAAAGACAAAGAAGCTATAGGTGGCGCTAAGGAGCAGCAGTAACGTACCCACCAGCACCATAACAAGCCAGTCACGTGTTGGGCGGAGGTGTTCTCCGTACGTAAATTTTGGAAGGTGTGGTGTGCTTAAGAATTTCATAGAGGAGTGCTAGTACTTACGGTAAAGTTTTTATTTGCTGGTGCAGCTTCGGTTCGTGTCGGTGGCGTGGTGTCTATACCAACCGTAAGAGTCGTTGCGGCAACCCACTGTGGCGAGGGGCTACCTTCTGCTCCTTGGGTATCAAGCGTAAGACCTAACAGCACCGCATCAACCGGGGAGTTCTCAAACACCCCAAGCGTTCGCACTACGGATTCAAAGGTACCCGTTACCTTTAGTGAAAGCTTTAGTGTGTTGTTCTTCGTATTCTTACTTGCATCAACAGAGACCACTTCTACCTTGGTGCCAAGACTCTTCCCGGTTGCCTGAAGTGACTCAAGATATGAGACGATATTCCCAGTATAGATAAAGTAACTTTGTGTTCTTTCTTCTTCTTGAATGAGAGACGCATCACGGTTCTTTGCCTTTTGTATACGCACCGCATCTTCCTTCTTCTTACTAATCTCAGAACGAAGTGAGGCTATCTGAGAAGACTGCGTAATTACATATGAGCGCCATGCGTAATACCCCCCAGCGCTTAGGAGTAGGAAAACAAGTGACACGATGAGTGAAATGAGTGATGAGCGAATCATGGTATGAGGGTGCCCGTGAGCGTGATAGTGAATGGAATATCTGTTTCCTTAGCGTATACGCTAATGGGGAGATCTACCGTACTCACATAGGAAAGCTTTCCAAGTTCAACGGTGTACATGCGAAGCACTTCACGCGTATCAGCAGTCCCAGAAAGGGTTACCTTGCCAGGGGTTGTTTGTATGGGAGGAGTAACAACAAAGGAATTGAGTGTAATGCCGGGGTGCGAAACAGCGAGTATTCCTCGCAAGAGCGCACTTGCCTTTGGTGCTGTCTTAAGTAGTCCCAGGCGATTTATATTTTCACGAAGCGCTGCTACTCGAGCAGTAGCGCCCTGCCCTTCTGATGAGTTGATCGTTTTGTTTAGCTCGGTAAGCGTTCCCTGTTCAAGTTGCACTTGGTTGTGTGCAAGTAAGTACGAGGGGAAAAGTAACAGTGCGCTAATGAAAAAGAGTGCCGTACCTGCAAGTGCGGCAACGGTGAGGAGACGATAGAAATAGGCACGTCTAAATAGACGAACATTTTCCTTTGGTAATAGATTGATTAGATTAGGATTCATATTCTCTAAGTGCGAGACCAATAGCAGTTCCATAGGTGAGCGACTGGGCAAAGTCCATTGGCGGCATCCAGTCCTCACGGGGCGCCAGGTTTGCAAACACATCGGCGCGCTCTACCGGAATTGAAAGTGAGGCAGTGAGAAACTCAGGTAGTCCACGAAGCGAAGCATTCCCTCCAACCAACAATATCCTGCTAACCGGTGCATACCCCTCTATAAGCGACTGTCGTGACTGCCAGTAATCAAGACGGCGAACAATTTCATCACGTATACCGGAAATGGTTTCTGTGACCACTGCTTGATATTCTTCTCCACCAGAAAGCCCCTCTCCCCCAACAAGTCCATACTCCGCCTTAATCCGTGTTGCCTCCTCTTCTGTTGCGGCAAGGTACTTCTGTGCGGCGAGTGTAATCGCATGCCCTCCCACCTCAAGCGTTGTCGCAAACCGTGGAAGCCGTGCAGATGCAATCAAAAGTTTGGTGCTTGTTTTCCCAATGTCGACAATTAGTACCGTGTCAGTATCACCTCGCCGTAGTACTGCTCTAGGGAGCGCAAATGTTTCTGCCTCAATTGCACGCACGGTAATGCCAGAGTCTTCAAAGGCAGCAAGTGCGTTTGTCACCACACGACGTGGGTACCCAATACCAATTACGTGTGAACGGTCGGTTCCTTCCGTAAGTGGCACAACGTCAAAAACCACATCACTTGCAGGAAGTGGAATGTATTCATCAAGATGTTGCTCAACTTGTGTGCACCACGTACCCGCACTTCCCTCAGTGTCAGCTTCAAAAAGATATCCACGAGACTCTGAAAGAGTTATGTTTGCTCGAGCAAGTCCAAGTTTCTTTACCAGAGTAGACAGTGCTTTTGCGAGCGCTTCCTGGTTAACAATTTCACTATTCTCAATTGCACCAAGGGGAAGCGGTTCTTCTGCATACCTATCAAGCACAAGACCCTTGTGTGTTTCTTTGAGAAAGACCACCTTTACACCACTTGTTGAAACATCAATTCCTGCAGTGGAGAGCGCCAAGTACTGTGGCGGTGCAAATTCTATTTTTGCAAAGGAAGAAAAAGATCGACTCATTGAAATAAGTATAGCAAAGCAATGCGCACAATCAGTGCAGGATGTTTCTAGTGTGCACTGGTACCCGGTGGCACCTCCCTATCAGGAACAACAAATGCAAATGATTCTCCATCACCTACGGCAAACAACATTCCATTACTTTCAAGACCTGCAATAGTGCGTGGTTCAAGGTTGGTTACAAAAGAAAGCTGTCTTCCCACCAACGACTCAGGAGACTCAACAAGCTTTGCAATACCTGAAAGAATCTGGCGTGGAGACTCTTCACCAAAGTCAACCTCTAGGCGAAGTAATTTGGTACTTCCTTCAACGGGTTCAGAGACTCGCACGGTCCCAATCTGGACTTGTATTTTAGAAAATTCATCAATCGATATCATGGTGGTCAGTATACCGACTTCCTTCCTTTTTCTGAAACGGCTCAGGTTGTGAGTGGTCGTCTTCCGCTCGTGGTGAAGACAGTCCGTTTCGTTCAAGAAATGCCGTGAGAATAAGTGCAGCGGCACTTGCATCAACATTGGGGCTTCCCTTCATGCGAGAGCCATCAGGATATCTCCGTGCTTGCTGCGTTGTAAAGAGTTCTGTTTCAAAATACACCGGGAGCGCTGCCTTTTTTGAAAGCGTTTCTGCAAACGCCTTTGCCTCATGCGCCACCTTATTTTCTTCCCCTTGAAAGTTTGTTGATTCGCCAACTACAATTGCACCAACCTTCTCATTGGCAATAATTGTTAGGATCTCTTCTTCTGTGTGTGCGGTGTTCTGAACCACGGTGTATGGGAATGCCATGGTGCCGGTGTCACTTGAAAGGGCGATGCCGATCTTCTTGGTGCCAAAATCAATACCGATGTATTTCATGTCCTCATACTACCGCAATTGCGGGAGTGGAGCATGCAGAGCGTGGTATTCTGAAGGGCATGCAAGCACTCGCGTATCTTCCTCACTCAAACGTTGAAACACTCTTTGCTGCTGAGGCACACATGCCGTATTTCTGGATACTAATTCTAGCGCTTGCGGTGTGGAGTCTTGTACTTAAAGGGTTTTCACTCTGGTATGCAGCACGAGGTGGGCAGTACCGGTGGTTTGTTATTCTACTTATACTAAATACACTCGGACTCGTGGAAATAGTGTATTTGATATGGTTTCGAAAGGGTGCCACGGGAGAAGTTTCAAACACCTTGTCTCAGGAGCAAAATAAGGGTACGGTAGCAGAGTCAGATTAGTTTTGAGTATAAGGCGGAGGGGTGGCAGAGTGGTCGATTGCACCTGTCTTGAAAACAGGAGCCTCGGAAACGGGGCCGCGAGTTCGAATCTCGCCCCCTCCGCTTTGTAACTCAAAATTGTGTACAAGAGGATGGTATTATTTGCCTAATGGCACAGACCCCACTCTACCAATGGCAGGGAGAAGAGTATTCATTTGAAGATCGTGGAAGCGATTGGTATTGGGCGCTTGGTATTATTTCAACTGCCGGTATTATTGCCGCTATTCTATTTGGCAATATTCTTCTTGCGCTTGTTATTTTTGCAGGTGCTGGAGCAGTTGCCCTACAGGCTGCAAAGAATTCTCACGTACACACCTTCACTATCTATCCAGAAGGTATTGCGATTGATGACAGCCTGTATCTCTTTGAAAACATGCAGGACTTTGCCGTACTTGAGTACTTGGACGAAACCCTTCCCCCTGCCCTCTCTCTTAAAACTAACCATTTCCTTTCTCCCCACCTTCTTATCCCCATAACAGAACATGATCCTGAGGAGATCTATTACTTTATCGAACAACACCTTCCCGAGGGCGCTCATGAACACTCGATTACTGAGCACCTCACTGCCCTTCTAAAGTTCTAAACTTGCGAATCCGGCACAAGGAGGGTACAGTCGAAAACATTGCTCTCGTCGTTCAATGGATAGGACGCATCCTTGCGGAGGATGCAATGTAGGTTCGATTCCTACCGAGAGCACCAATTGGGTAACAAAAAACCGGTCAAATCATGACCGGTTTTTTGTTAGCAGTTGCTTACTTAGCTGCTGCGCGCTTTATAGCAAGAGCAAGACGAGACTTCTTACGAGAAGCGGTATTCTTCTTGATAATGCCGCGCTTTGCTGCCTTATCAATTGCCTTATATGCAGCGGCAAGTGACTCTCCGCCAGCCTTTGAAACGTCAGAAACAATGAGTTTCTTAACTGTTTTAACGCTGTCAGTAAGGGCACGCTTGCGACGTACGTTAAATACGTGCTTTTTGAGGGATACGCGCTCTGCTTTCTTTGCTGATTTGGTGATTGCCATGTGTTTCGCATAGTAGCGTATTTGCTACCGCTACGCAACTCACCCACGGCAAGGAGTGGTAGGATACAAGCATGATTCGTGAAATTAGAGGGAAGGTTCTGGAAGCCGTACCGGGAGGCTCGGTAGTGGATGTTGCTGGATGGGGGGTGTTTGTGCGTATGGGCGTAACTGACCTCCTCCCTGTTGGAGAAGAGGTGCGCCTTAAGACATACCTTGCCATTGGGCAAAATGGCATTGATTTGTACGGATTCACCAATGAGTTGGACCGCACCTTCTTTGAACAACTCCTAACTGTTTCTGGAATAGGGCCAAAGACAGCGCTTGGTATTTTCTCAAAGGCACCACGTGAAGCACTTGAGAATGCCATCGCTACACGTGACATCGCTTACCTAACTCGGGTAGCAGGGCTCGGTAAAAAGGCTGCGGAGAAACTTGCGGTTGAGCTTTCAGAAAAAATATCCGTACGGGAAGGTGGTCATGATGGGGTTGATGCGGAAGTGTTCGATACCTTGGTGGCACTTGGGTACACCGAACGCGAAGCACGTAAGGCACTTGCAGCTATCCCTCTTCATATTGAGGGTCGTGACGCACGACTTAAGGCAGCTCTCTCTTCAAAATAATATGTACACAATCATTTCAACGATCGTAGAAGTTCTAAAGAAGATAATCCCCGAGCCTGTTATTCGTATATTTAGAAAGCCATATCACTTCCTTCTTTCATACCTATTTGCCCTATCATATGGCTTCCCTGCCAAAGGCATGACGGTGATTGGGGTAACGGGCACAAAGGGAAAATCAACCGTTACTGAAATGTTGTTCCGCGTTCTCTCATACGCGGGGTATCCGACAGCGGTTGCTGGCACTATTCGGTTTGCCATAGGTGACAACTCTGAACCAAATCTTTTTAAGATGACCATGCCTGGTCGTGGATTTATTCAAGACTTCCTTTCTCGCGCAAAGAAAGCGGGAGCAACGTATGCCGTACTTGAAGTAACCTCAGAGAGCACCGTACAATTCCGTCACCTGTTCCTGTACCTAAACGCACTCGTCTTCACCAACCTGCAGCGAGAGCACATAGAGTCTCATGGTTCATTTGAAAACTATGCTGCGGCAAAATTAAAGATTGGAAAAGCACTTGCCTCTTCCCCCAAGCGACCCCGTGCGATCATTGCAAACGCAAACGATGTTCATAGCGCAGCGTATCTCGCACTTGCTGTTGAGGAAAAGCTTCCGTTTGGAAGTGATGATGTAACTGACGTGGTGCTTGGCTCAGGAACCGTCGCCTTCACATATGAGGGTGTTGCCTTTTCACTTTCGCTCCCGGGTAGCTACAACATCATGAACGCACTGGCGGTAATTAAGACTGCACACTTTGTGGGAGTACCGCTTCAGACAATTGCTGACGCACTGGCACAGATTGAGCGTATTCCAGGAAGAACGGAGCGTGTTGAACGAGGTCAGTCATTCCAAGCCATAGTTGATTACGCACACACCCCTGACTCACTAACGGCACTATATGCAGCATACCCAGGAAGAAAAATATGCGTGCTTGGAAACACGGGTGGTGGACGTGACACCTGGAAGCGTCCACTCATGGGCCAAATTGCTGATGAGAACTGTGACGTTGTAATTTTGTCTGACGAAGATCCGTATGACGAAGATCCTGACGCAATTGTTAGCGCAATGGCGGCAGGTATGAAGCGAGAGCCGCTCATCATAATGGACAGGCGGGAAGCAATTAAGGAAGCTCTTTCAAGGGCGCGTGCAGGAGATGCGGTGCTTATCACCGGAAAAGGCACTGACCCGTACATCATGCAGGCACACGGGAAGAAGACTCCCTGGAGCGACTCAACCGTAGTTGGTGAAGAGCTCGACAAGCTGCTCCACGGCACCACGTAAACACCTGCTATTATTTACCTATGCATAGCGAAGGCCCGCTCTCTATCCTCATCATTGTTTTTATATTCTGTCTTTGGATCTATACCGGAGGTCCTTCACACCCAATTTCATTTGCCGGTCCATACCTTACCCCAATCACAAACGTCGGACAGACTTCAACAGGATACGGAAAAGGGTTCACCTGGACTGATGCTGCTCACTCTGTTTCGCTAGGGGGCATTAGCGCAAGCTATACACCAGGAAGTAGCGAGGCAGTTCGTGAAGCACTGTTTAAGAATCCTTCTCCATATAAGGGGGAGGTTGTGATTCAAGAAAAGAGTCGTATCACACGCACACAGGGGCCGTGGGATGAGTATGTCCACCTCTCTGTAACAAGCTCCCTCACCGACACATTGGATCTTACCGGGTGGCGGCTAACCAGTGCGGTAACAGGAATGAGTGTTGCTCTTCCACAAGCTGCTCCACTTGCACAGGAGGATGGTAGTGGCGCTCTTTCAAACGTTGTTGTTTCTTCTGGACAAGAGGTATACGTAATGACAACAGTATCCCCTATTAGACAGTCATTCCGTGAAAATAAATGTATTGGCTATCTGACAGAAAACCATTCCTTTACTCCTCGTATGCACACATCAATGTGCCCGTCTCCTCGAGATGAATTCAACACGTCCTATAACGGAGGTGGTGAGGGGTCATACGATATTTGCCAAAACTATCTCTACACACTCTCGTCTTGTGTGGTGCCACAGGCAACTGCCCCCAAGGACACTCCTGCTTCATGTGTGACGTTTGCAAAGAGCAAACTTTCGTATGCAGGATGCGTAGGTGGCCACTATGGAGATGCTGACTTTGCTGGAAGAGTGTGGCGTCTTTATCTTGGAAAGAGCACACTCTTGTGGAAGATACCAAACGACACCATTACACTCGTCGATGCTGCAGGTAAGACAGTGGACGTATATTCCTATTAAGGGTATAAAAATAGAGTTACTTTTTGACTTGCGCCCATAGCTCAGCTGGTAGAGCAACTCCCTTTTAAGGAGTGGGTCCCTGGTTCGAGCCCAGGTGGGCGCACCTACAGGAAACCCCGGTATGGGGTTTTCTTTTTACAAACTGAGGGCAAATCTCTCAAGAGCAAGTCCCAGTGGCATGCTCTTTCCGCGAGAGTCGGAAACTAATTGTATAAGCGAAACAGAAAGTCCTCTTGCTTCAGCAGCGCTCCACACAGCGCTTCCCTTTTGCATCAGGTCACGTGCCTTCCAGTGCAAAAGGCCGTGTACTAACTCAGGAGCATCACCCTGCATATATGCTTTTATGATTTCTTTCCATAGTGCGGGTCCATTCTTTTGAGCAAGTGCGTTCACAAGCCCAGCATTGAATCCCCGTGCAGCCTCTGGCTTCTTATCAACCACAAACACCTTTGTGGCGAGCGGCTCAACCTTTTTTACTCGAGCAGCAAGAAGTTTTGGTGCGATAATCGCAACCACGTTTGGAGACTCTGCAAGTTCACTGATTCTCTCGAGCACAATGTCAGCTGTAGAAGCCTTAGAAAAGGGGTCATCAAGCACAAGGAGTGTTTTGGAAAAGAATAGTCCTTGTGTACCAAGAGATTCAGAGAGCACTTCATCAGAAAGGGTGTCTGCATCAATGCGTGTATAAAAAGCATCAGGTACCTTTGCTCGTGTTGCCGCAACCCACGCAAAGGCCTTTGCGCGTACTCCGTTTGTATCCGAGCCGTGAAAAAGATATAACATCTCCCCTATTCTATCGTATATATATGAACGCGCTCCCATACTGGGAGCGCTAGGTTGTTCGCATGATTATTGCTTCGCGTTGGTGGATGCGTTGATCCAGGCCTGGGACTCTGCTGCGAGCCCAGGACGTGGGTCCTGCGGAGCCTTCCCCTGGAACAGAAAGAAGGCAAGTGCTGCTGCGAAGATTAGCAACGGCAGATGTTTGCGCCGGTGCTGGG
Organism: uncultured bacterium; assembly: GCA_938008595.1. Lineage (GTDB taxonomy): Bacteria > Patescibacteriota > Minisyncoccia > Phycocordibacterales > Phycocordibacteraceae > C7867-001. Next base: position 21,354 of record CALLKD010000100.1, read on the forward strand.
CTGCCGTCCTTGCAGCATCTGCGTGTGGTAAGTCGATCCGTTTCATTTCCTCCTCCTCACTTCCCCAAGGCGAATGCTACGCCCGCCCTACTTTTCCGTCAATGGAATCATACTGCCCCAATCTGCTCCTGACTTTGCCTCTGCCAAAAGTGGTATTCCTCGAAGTTCATCCTGTGGCACCACCCCTTCCATAATTGCCTGGATTTTCTTTCCAAGATCGAGCGCGCGCTCTTTCCGCACCTCAAACACAAGTTCGTCATGCACTTGGAGAATACAGAACGCATCCTGCTCTGCATTTTCTTTCTTGAGCATTTCCTGAATCTTTACCATTGCGAGCTTAATAATATCCGCCTGCGTTCCCTGTATTGGTGCATTAATAGCCATGCGCTCAGCCTGTGCACGCACATATGGAAGCGGGGACTTCATGCCGGTAAACTCGCGGCGTCTTCCAAAAAGAGTTTCTGTAAATCCCTGTCTACGCGCGCCACCTTTTACGGTTTCAAGATACTCAGCAAGTTCATTAAATGTTTTAAAGTATTCTTCATAGAACTGATGGGCTTCAGCGGTGCTCGTGCCTAGCTGTGCCTTTAGGGCGTTAACGCCCATACCGTACAAAATACCGAAGTTAATTATCTTTGCCCGTCGCCTCATTTCCCTATCAACATTCTCAGCAGTTACTCCAAAAACCTGTGCTGCCACCTCGGTATGCACGTCTCTTCCTGATCTAAATATTTCACCAAGTTTTTCATCTCCAGAGAGTATTGCCGCAATACGTAGCTCAATCTGTGAGTAGTCGAGACCCACCAACACAAACCCCGGTGGCGCTATGAATGCATGACGAATAGCTTTGCCACGCTCACTCCTAATTGGAATGTTTTGAAGGTTTGGGTTTTGTGAAGCCATTCTTCCCGTAGTTGTACCTGTTTGTAAAAACTGTGCGTGCAGCCTCCCCTCCGCATCAAGCGTCTCAGGAATGCTCTCCACATAGGTTGAGAGGAGCTTCTGTAATTGTCGGTATTCAAGAATGTCGCTGATTATCGGATGCACCTCTCGAAGTTTTTCAAGCTCCGACTCCTTGGTTGAACGCTGTCCTCCTGCGGTTTTCTTTTGTCCTGCCTTTGCACCCGGCACCTTGAGATCCATATCATCAAACAACACATCTCCAAGCTGCTTCGGTGAGCTAATGTTGAACTCCTTTCCTGCTGCTACATATATACGCTTCTGCATCTCTTCAAGTTCCGCACGATATGTTGTCTTTAGTGTGGTGAGGATGTCTCGACTAATAAGCACCCCGTGCTTTTCCATTTCTCGCAGAATTGGAATGAGTGGTTTCTCAATCTCTTCGTACACACGCTCAAGATCTCCTGTTTGCGCAATCTTTTGTTCCAAATCAGTATATGCCTCTGCAAAGGTTTGTTTCTTAGTGTAGGAAAGAATGTCGTCGAGTGTTGCGTTACTCAGATCAGAAGCAAGGAGCCACACCATGACCTGTGCCTGATCCATCTTCTCTTGTGGAATTATTTCAGTCTCACGAAGCTCCTCAGTCTCGCTCCCCTTCTCGCCTTCTTGGTGAAATACGCTGTTTGCACGAGCACGGAGAGTTCTAAAACCAAACTCATCAAACGTGGTGAGTATTTTAGGAAGTGTTCGTCCATCTTTCCACACGGCATCAGGGAGCGTGAATTGAATTGGTGCGTCGGTGCGAATTGTTGCGAGCATCTTTGAAAAAAGCGCGTCCTCTTTGTGGTCTTTAAGGAGCTGTATGATGCGAGGCTTAATACCCTTCTCGATAAACTGGCTCTCATCCTTAGCAAGTGTCTTGTATATATTCTCAATCGTACCGAATCCTTTAATTAAGTCGGTTGCTGTTTTCTCACCAATGCCCGGGATGCCGATTATATTGTCAGACGGATCACCGCGAAGCCCTTTGTAATCACTTACGAGTGCCGGTAGAAACCCATAGCGCTCAAGTACGGCTGCAGCATCATACAAGATCGTGTCATTAAGACCTTTCTTAAGGGTGTATACCTTCACACGATTCTTCTCCACCAACTGGAGGGTGTCCATGTCTCCTGACGCGATGATTATCTCAATGTCAGTGGTGTCTTTTAGAAGATGGGTGATAGTGCCAAGAATGTCATCTGCCTCAAAGCCCTCCTTTTCGTAAATGGGAATAGAAAAGGCCTCAAGTATCTTGCGTGAGCTTGTGAGTTGCGTGACGAGAGAATCTTCTAGCGCTCCTCGAGTAGCTTTGTAGTTTGCATACGCTTCATGACGCACGGTTGGTTTCGGAAGGTCGTATGTGGCTACGATGTAGTCAGGACGTAGATCAGCGATAATACGAAGCAGCATTGAAGAAAGTCCGTACAGAGCACCGGTAGGCTCTCCTGTGGGAGATTGGAAGTCTGGGAGCGCGTGATACGCACGATGAATAATCGCATGAGAATCGAGCAATATGAGTCTCTTCTTTTTTTCTGCCTTAGCCATATATATAGGAAATGCCTCGTGTGTTCTCTGGAAGCACTGAGAGGTGTATCGCAACATCAGGACTCGGAAGCTGTGAATGTACTTTCTCAGGCCATTCAAGGAGTATCACCGTATGTGGATCTTTGTACTGCTCTAGAAATTCAAGAGGTGTGAGTGAGTGATCACCCTCCAAGCGATATGCATCTATATGGACTAGCGTTGTGAATCCGATGCTCGAGTTTTCTATGGGATACGTCTTTTGTAAAACAAACGTTGGGCTTGTGATTGGGTCTGTAATCCCAAGTGCTTTTGCTACCCCTTGCGCAAAGGAGGTCTTCCCTGCTCCAAGCTCTCCTGAAAGGGTGATGAGGGTAGCGTGCTCTGGAACGACACTGCGGCCGTATATGAAATTGCGTGCCTCTTCCTGTAGCACTTCTAGTGTAGGAAGGGTCTTTTCGTTGTGCTCTAGCATTACTGTCATTGTATCAAAATAGTTTGACCCGGTATCGCGCAAGCGACACCGGGCCGGGTTCAGTATGGATAACAGTCATTGTTTACGCAGTGGCGGCCCGTTGCCCCGTAGGGCTGCGAGCGCGGCACCGCGGCAGTGCCGGTGCGGTACGTACCGCCAGCCGAGACCACTTCGGTGTTGGGGCTGGCTGGCAGCGCCTTCGTCACCACGACCGGCGGGTTCTTGCCGTCGTAGAATACGAGGCTCCCGTCGGGAGCCACGATGAACTTCGACGGCTTGCACCGTACGAAGAGCAGTGCCACCGAAGTGCAGGTCTTCGTGGCCTGCACGGCCTCCGGTTGGGGAGCGCAGTTGTAACACTGCGCCGTGGCCGGAACTGTGCTCGCCAACATGGCAAGAGCAGTACCAATAAGCAAAGCTTTCATTTCAAGTCTCCTTGTTATCCTGTATTAGATAATACAGGAATACTTGGTTTTGTCAAGACTTCCCCACCACAGGTGCTCCGTAGCACCAGGTGCAGGTACGCGTTAGTATAGAAAGCATGAACGTTCCTTTTGATAGTGAGTTGGAAGATGCAAAGCTGGCCAGTCTTCATGCTGAAGAAGAGGAGGATGTTGCTCGTATTGTTTCTGAAAAATACGGCATTCCGTATACCGATTTGCATATTGTTCCGGTAAACATGGATGCTCTACGAGTACTTCCCGAAGCTGATGCTGTAGCGGCAGGGGTAATTGCCTTTGACAAGAACGGGAAACACCTTTCACTTGCTATAACCAACCCCCAAAACCCTGCACTTGCTGGAGTACTTTCTCATTTTGAGAGCGAGGGGTACATGATTGAACAGTACTTCATTTCGCATGCAAGCCTCCTCTACGCCCTTCTAAAATACAAGGATCTTTCACAAGCAAAGCAAAGTAAAGAGGGGGTCTTTGCCATTTCAGATGAAGCGCTCGCTGAGCGTAGTCGAGTGTCTACCCTTTCTGGTCTACGTGCATATTTGAATGAGGTTCTTCTTGATAAGAAGAACTCACAAGTGTCCCATTTGTTTGAGGCGATACTACTTGGAGCATTTACCTTAGGTGCTTCTGATATTCACCTTGAACCAGAGGATGAGGTGGTTCGTCTGCGGTTCCGTCTTGATGGAATACTTACCGATGCAGGCTCGCTTGATCAGCACACCTATCGACAGATTAATTCACGTATAAAACTCCTTTCGGGTTTGAAGATTAATATTGCTGACCGAGCACAAGATGGACGCTTCACCGTTGCACAAGATGGTAGAGAGGTTGAAATACGTACCTCTGTTATTCCTGGAGGGTATGGTGAGTCTATTGTGCTTCGAATTCTTGATCCGCAGGCCACACAACACTCATTCCTAGAGATGGGGCTTCACCCGAAACTCTTACAACGACTACAAAAGGAAATACACCGCCCTACCGGCATGCTGCTCACCACGGGACCTACAGGAAGTGGAAAGACAACAACGCTGTATTCATTCTTGCGTGAGATTCACACGCCAGATATTAAAATCATTACGATCGAAGACCCGATTGAATATCACCTTGAGGGAATTGTGCAGACACAAACAAGTGGAGAGGAGTACACCTTTGCCTCAGGCCTTCGCTCAATCTTGCGACAGGACCCAGACATAATCATGGTGGGAGAAATTAGAGATAAGGAGGTTGCAGAAGTTGCAATACAGGCAGCACTCACCGGACACTTTGTATTTTCTACACTACATACCAATAACGCAGCGGGTGCCTTCCCTCGCCTTGTTGATCTTGGAGCTGATCCAAAATCATTCGCTTCAGCGGTAACCGTTGCAATGGCACAACGACTAGTACGCACGCTTGATCCGAAGATGCGAGAGCAGCGCGCCACAACAGCAGAAGAACAAGAGATTATGAAAAAGATATTCTCTACCCTCACCGATCCAGAACTTATGCCTGCATCTTTTGAAACAGTATGGAGTGCCAAGCCTGGTAGTGATGGGGACACCGGGTACAAGGGTAGAACTGGTCTTCACGAAGCAATATTTATGGATGAAGAACTGGGAGAATTCTTACGCACCAACCCGTCTGCCACAGATATTGAAAAGCATGTTCACCGACAGGGATATCTAACCATGGCGCAAGATGGAGTCATTAAAGCAATTGAGGGAATAACGTCCCTTGAAGAAGTGTTTAAGGTGGTGGACCTACCAAGAGACTAGAAAACAAAAACAGCGACCGTGTGGTCGCTGTTTTTGTTTAATCGTGCACAAAACCCTCCAGGCACTCCTTCCATCATAGCGGAAAGTGGGTGAAACGCCTGAGGAAGTTCCCAGCACTCTACATCCGTTATACGGTGTAGAACCAGAAAATCCTTGGGGAGGCACCCGAAAGCCGTCAAGCCTTGCCTAGAGGGTTTTACGTACGATTATGTAAAGAGCAAAGAAAAAACCTTTCGAGGAAAGTTCCAGAAAGGTGCTGCACAAGTCCATCGCTCGTGTGGTACTATACTAGCATAGCAACTTTTTATGTCAAGTACCCCCCTAGACCAGCTTGTATCTTCAAGCCCGCAGGACTTCCCCACTCGTGTTCGTGACCAGGCGCTTGATAGTGCGCTGCGTCCTTCTTTGTGGGACGAGTATGTGGGACAGGGTCATGTAAAAGCAAACGTACAGGTAGTACTCGAGGCTGCAAAAATGCGTGGCGACATGCCTGAGCACATCTTATTCTATGGACCTCCGGGCGTTGGTAAGACGACACTTGCTCATCTTGTGGCAAAGACACTTAATGCCCCACTGAAGACAACGTCAGGAGTCGCAATCGAGCGCGCAAGTGACCTCGCAGCTATTCTCACGAACCTTGAACCTGGAACAGTTCTCTTTATTGATGAAATTCACCAGCTCTCTTCAAAGATTGAGGAGTTGTTGTATCCGGCGCTTGAAAACGGGTCCCTTGATATTGTGCTTGGTAAGGGGCCATCAGCACGAACGGTTGAGCTTGCTCTTCCACCCTTTACGCTCGTAGGTGCTACTACCCGTGTTGCACAACTCTCCTCTCCACTACGTTCTCGGTTTGGAGGTGGTGTATACCAGCTTGATTTCTACACAGACGAAGACCTTCGGGCAATAATTACCCGCTCTGCTGGAGTGCTTGGCATCACCCTTTCTCCTGAGGTGGTGCACACGCTCGCTGCCAGAAGTAGAGCAACACCTCGTATGGCTAATGCTCTCCTAAAGAGAGCGCGTGACTATGCACAAGTTCTGAACGCAGAGCTTTCAATCGAAATATGTGATGCTGCGTGTAAGCTTTTTGGAATTGATAGTCTGGGACTAACAAAAGACGATCGAAGATACCTTGAGACTCTCAGGGATGCGTTTAAGGGAGGTCCTGCTGGTATTCGTGCACTCGCAAGTCACCTTCATGAAGATCCTGAAACGGTAGAAAATGTGTACGAGCCATACCTATCTAGACTCACCTTTATCGAGCGCTCCCCACGCGGTCGCATACTCACTGAAAAAGGTAGTGCGTACCTCGACGAGACGAAGTAAGCCATCCCCGATAGGTTTTGATATACTCTCTGTATGTCAGGACACAATAAATGGTCACAAATAAAGCGCCAGAAGGGTGCGAGCGATGCTGCTAAAAGTAAGGAGTTTTCAAAGTTCTCTAAGCTAATCACCCTTGAATCAAAGAAAGCCCTTGGAAACCTTTCTTCTGCTGGACTCAGTGCAGCAATAGCGCGTGCAAAAGCTATTAATATGCCAAAGGATAGTATTGATCGTGCTGTAGCTAAGGGTGTTTCTAAAGACGCGAATGAGCTTGAGCAGGTGGTGTATGAATTCTATGGACCTGCTGGAGTTGCCATAATAGTATCTGCGCTAACTGATAATAAGAACCGAACAACACAAGAGATTAAACACCTCATATCAAAAAACGGGTATGAGCTTGGCACTCCAGGAAGTGCACTTTGGGCATTCTCAAAATCAGCAATCGGAGTATTCTCTCCCAACGAACCACTCATGAGTGCCAGTGGTACTGACGAAGAACAACTGCAGAAGCTTTTAGAGTTGTTTGATGAGCATGATGATGTGCAGGATGTATTTTCAAATGCAGAGGGGTACGAAACTATTAGTGAGTAACCAGTACGTATGCGTATACTCGGCATAGACCCAGGGTTCGACAGGCTTGGTCTTGCAGTAGTTGAAAGTGAGGCCGGTAAAACCGTTGTCGTGTGGAGCACCTGTGTAGAGCCCCCGAGGGGAGCGCCCCAGACTAGATTAGCGGTAGTATATGACGCTGTTTACGACACAATACAAAAGTTTGAACCTGAGGCTTTGTCTATTGAAACGCTCTTCTTTAGCACGAACAAGAAGACTGCTCTTATGGTGGCAGAGGCACGAGGCGCTATTTTAGCTGCCGCAGGAAGTCTGCACATTCCTGTGTTTGAGCACGCGCCAAACCAAGTAAAACTTGCTGTTGCGGGTAATGGCTCGGCAGATAAAGAGTCTGTGGCACGAATGGTATCTCACCTTGTTACCTTCAAGAATGAGGGGGAGCTGTTACGGAAAAAGCGTGATGATGAGATAGATGCGATTGCCATTGCCATCACCGGGAGTGTTGTAGTGCCAGGGTTACTGCGATAGTTATCCCCTACCGGGAGAGGAGACACTTGCAAAGAATTAATTTTTTGTTCAAATAGGTAGGCTTCCAAGTTGTGTGGAGCTTATACACTTAATTAACCTAATCGTACTATGAGTGATTTCGATGAAGACGTGCTTGCTGGTGGGGCGGAACCGCTCGACCTTTCTGATGAGGACGGGGATGATTTTGCCGGTCTCCCAGATGACCTTGTTGAAGGTGAGGGTCTAGAGGGACTTATTCCAGGAATGCATATCGATGGTGACGATCTCCCTGATGCGGGTGATGACGATGCAGAACCTGAACCGCTCTTCTAATCTTTCAGTCTTATTGTTTCTCCAAAGGGCCGCACGTGCGGCCCTTTGTGGTACCATTTTTTAATGAGACGAAGAAACCGGCGCGAAGAAAAACCCCTCTCTTCATTTTTGCGTAACCCACACCCGATAGCGAAAGTGCTATTCGTGCTTTTTGGTGCTTGTTTTCTATTTCTTGGAGTCAGTGTTTTGTGGGTAGCCTCAACACCAATACCAGCACTTAATACGTTTGATCCGTCTAAGTTTTCAAACTCTACTCGCATATACGATCGCTCTGGAAAGACATTGTTGTATGACCTTAATCACAATATTCGTCGCACAACAGTGCCCCTCGAGGACATCTCTCCCTACCTACAGAAGGCAACGCTCTCTATTGAAGACTCTGGGTTTTATAGTCACGGTGGCGTGAGTATAACCGGTATTTTGCGCTCACTGGTAACTGACATTGTGCGTATGTCATTTGCACAAGGTGGTTCAACCATTACTCAACAGGTGGTTAAAAACACGATACTCACAGGAAAGAAGAGTATTGTGCGCAAGGTACAGGAGTGGGTGCTTGCGATAAGGCTTGAAAATCGCTACACCAAGGATCAAATTCTTGAGTTCTATTTCAATGTAACTCCGTATGGTGGAACCATATATGGTGCTGAGTCTGCTAGTCGTGCATTTTATGGAAAGAGTGCAAAGGATCTTGATCTTGCTGAGTCTGCATATTTGGCAGCGATACCTCAACTTCCTACGTACTACTCTCCCTATGGAAATAACCGTGCAGCGCTTGATGCAAGAAAAAATATTGTACTTTCTCGCATGAAGGAGCTTGGATACATAACAGACGAGCAATATAAACAGGCAAAGGAAGAAAAGGTGGTGTTTAGCAAGGAGAAGAATAATTCTATTATCGCCCCTCACTTTGTTTTCTATATTGAACAGTATCTTGAGGAAAAGTACGGAGCTGATGTAGCAAATCAAGGACTGGTGGTCACCACGACAATTGATGCTGACTTACAACATCAAGCTGACACTATTGTGAAAGAAGCCGCTCTTGCTAACGTACAAAAGTTTAATGCCAATAACGCAGCGCTTGTAGCGATCGATCCAAAGACTGGGCAGATTCTTGCCATGGTGGGGTCACGTGATTATTTTGATGTCACCATTGATGGTAACTACAACGCTGCACTTGCACTACGTCAGCCTGGATCATCATTTAAGCCGTTTGTGTATGCTGCAGCACTCGCCAAGGGATACACCCCGCAAACCGCTATTTTTGACCTCCCAACACAGTTCTCTACTGCGTGTGCAGTCTCTGATAGCTTCAATGACACTCCTCCCTGCTATTCCCCTGGAAACTATGATGGGAAGTTCCGTGGACAAATGACTTTTACCACTGCACTTGCACAGTCTATTAACGTGCCTGCAGTAAAGGCACTGTATCTTGCTGGAATTAGCAATGTACTAACGCTTGCAAAGAATATGGGACTTACCACACTAGGAAAGACTTCAGACTATGGTCTTTCCCTCGCTCTTGGTGCAGCCGAGGTGCGACTACTTGATCTTACAAGCGCATATAGCGCATTTGCGAACAATGGCATACTGAATGACCCTGTGGGTGTGCTCTCTATCACAAACAGTGAAGGAGATGTTCTTGAAACATACGTACCGCACCCACATCAAGTGGTTGATACCTCGGTCGCACAAGAAGTTTCATCAATGCTTTCAAATAATGAGGCTCGCTTCCCTGAATACCCCGCAGTAAATCCATTCCACTTCCCTGGCTACGACGTTGCCGCTAAGACGGGTACCACAAACGAATCAAGAGATGCGTGGACTGTTGGGTACACACCATCAATCGCCATTGGTGTATGGGCAGGAAATAACGACAACACACCGATGGTTAAAGAAATTGCAGGATATATTGTGGCACCTATGTGGAATAGTGTGATGCAGTACGCCATTTCAAAGTACCCACAGGAATTCTTCACACCGCCTCCAGCGATTCCCGAAACGGCACCATTTGCACTTCGCGGAGTGGCTTCAAGCGGTGGTGTATCACATGATATTTTGTACTGGGTTCAAAAGGATACCCCTCTTATTCCAGGAAGTTCTGCAAACGATATCCAGTCTCCGTATTGGGAATATCCAATCACTAACTGGACACCTGGCTCCCCTTCTACTTCCACCACCACTACTCCATAGGGTTATTTAATCGCCACTACAACAATATTCTGTTCTCTAAGTCTTTTAAGCAGATCTTCTGTGTGAAGATATACAGCACTTTTAAGCACTGGGGGAATTGCTAGTGAGAGTATTTCATCCTTAATTTTAATTTGGGATGCAGTTATTGGTGTGTGGAGTATTTCAGTAAGAAGATCGGCTACTATATGTCTGTTAGTAGATTCTTTTAATCCTGGTATTGGAAGTCTCGCAAGTAAGTCACTAAGGTGCCGTTCCATACGTGCACACTTATTGATTCATTGGCATCACAAGGTATAGGAATGAAGTGTCTCCTAATCCTTTCATAATCATAGGTCGTCCAATTCCTGCTGCTGAAAGTGTAATTGTTTCAGATGTGATAAGTGATAGTGGTGCGGCAAGATATCGATAGTTAAACGATAGTTCTATTGAATCCCCTGTTATTGCCGCTGGAATTGATTCTGAAGATTCACCGATATCACTGTTTCGTGCTGAAAAAGCAATATTCTTCTCCTCCTTTATGAACTGCACTTTAATTTTTTGAAATGAATCAGAGAATATTGCCGTCCTTCTCGCTCCTGCTTCAAAGTCCTTTCGTAACACCTGTGCTTCTGAAACAAAGGTTTTGGGAATTATTTGTGTGTAATCAGGGTATGCAATTGTCACCAATCGAGTAGTTACAATTCCAAGCGGCCATGAAAAAGCACACTGGTGCTCGTCCACCAGTACCGTTATCGCTTCGTCCGGTATGGTTTGAATAATATCGAGTGCATTCTTTGCTGGAATTAGTATTGAAAACGGCGCTACTGTCTCGGGTACGATTACTTTCTTCTCTGCAAGACGGAATGAATCTGTGGCTACCGCAGTTAGTACTCCCCCAACCGCAGAAATCATCACGCTACCAAGCTCAGGACGAACACTCGAGGGTGATGCACAAGAAGCAACACTACTGATTAGGTTTTTAATAACAGTTCCTGAGAGGGGTATTGTGGCCTGTGGTGCATCAGGAAATGGCAATGTAGGGAAATCCTCGTATGGAAGTGTTTTAAGGGTGCTACGGCCCGCTGGTGAGCTTATAAGCACAGTGTCCCCTGCGTGCTCTATGGTAATAATCCCTGTTCCAGAAAAAGAACTTGTAATGTCTTTCAGCGTAGTTGCCGGAAGCACTACAACCCCTGCCTTTTGAATAGTTCCTGAAACCTTGAAATCAATACTTGTCTCAAGATTAGTTGCTCGCAATTTAATCCCATCATCTCCTGCCACAAGAAGTATTCCTGCAAGTGATGGTAGAGAAGATCCTCTACGCTCTGCAAAACGAGAGACTCGAGAAACAGCATCCATGAATTCTTTCTTTTCTAAAGTTATGAGCATACTCATTATTATTAGGGGTGTTGATACTGGGGAAAGCGCATTATTAACAGTATATACGGCTTTTTTTAAAAACCAGCAACTTAACAACTAGCCATAAAATACGGGAGATGGTGGGGATTAAAACAGCCATATATTTCCTATGTGGAAAAGTTCTATCTTTTCTACAGGTTATACCCAGCTTAAATCGAATGTTTTCCTTACGTAGTTCACATCTTACCAACATACTTATCCTCTTGCTAAAAATACCAAGATGCACAGTATGAACTTTTTCTAAAGAAGAGAAGACCTTCTCATAAAAAAGAATAAGAAGGTTTCTATAAAACTTCTATCTATATTCCCTACCCCAACAATGTCCGGATATCTTGTATTTCCTTTGCAAGCTCTGCATCCTCAGCAATTTCACGCTTTACCTTTTCACATGAGTGAATAACGGTAGTGTGATCTCGTCCCCCAAGCTTATTTCCAATAGTTGGATACGAAACACTAAAGTCTTCACGGAGGATATACATAATTACTTGTCGTGGACGAACAACCTCCCTTCTACGAGTCTTTTCATAGATACTCTCTTCTTCAATGCCATAGAACTCAGCAACTTTTGAAACAACGTGCTTTACCGAAACAGTTTTACTTGGACGAGAGAATGAGCGGAGAGATTGTCGCACCTCTGCAAGGTCTGGCGGTGTTCCTTTAACCTGTGTGTGACACACAATACTGTTCAGCACCCCTTCAAGCTCACGAATAGAGCCTGAGACTGAGGTTGCAATGTATTCAACCACCTCATCTCCCAAGATAATTCCATTTACTGCAAGCTTCTTACGAACAATTGCAATGCGTGACTCAGTGTCTGGCTCCCCAATATCAACCGTCATACCACTTGCGAGACGGCCACGAAGCCGGTCAGCAATATCTGGAATGGCCACTGGTGCCCTATCGCTTGAGAATAGGATCTGCTTGTTGTTGTCATACAAAGAGTTGAAAAGGTGGAACAACTCCTCCTGCATTTGCACCTTCTTAGAAAAGAATTGCACATCATCAAAGATTAGGAGGTCATATTGGCGGTACTTCTCCTTAAAACGATTTGTAGTACCTGCCTGAAGTGCGTCTACATATTCATTACCAAAACGGTCTGAGGTAAGGTAATACACCTTACGGTTTGGATAGAGTTTCTTGTACTGGTTCCCCATCGCTTGGATGAGGTGCGTCTTTCCACGACCTGTGTCTCCATAAATAAACAATGGGTTGTAGGTAATACCTGGTCGAGCAAGTGCCGCCTGTATTGCGGTGTATGCCAGCTCATTAAATGAACCAACGACAAACGTATCAAACGTATACCGAGGGTTTAGGTTGTCACTCTTATTAATATAGAAGTCATTAAGCGGGAGTTCAGGAGTTGGCACCGGCTTACTCTTCACCTCCTTTGCCTTTCGAGACGCGTCTTTAACAATCTGGTACTCAACATTTCGATATTCATATGAAACACCGCGCAAAATCTTAAGGAGAAGATTATTAAACTTCTTTAAATACCAATCACGGAAGAAAAGGCTTGGTACTCCAATCACCACCACCCCATCTTCTATCTTCACAATAGAGCTATCACGGAACCACGTATTGAAATTCGCTTGAGAAATAGAAAGCTCAACTTGAGAAAGAATGTGTTCCCAAAGTTCGTGCGGATCAGAACGATTCATTAGTCACTAGTATACGGGTCTCTGTGGTAATGGAAAGTCTGGGCCTATTTGTTGCATCCCTGCAGTCAATCTGGTACTATCCTGTGGACAACATATGCCAAAGCGCACCTATCAACCAAGTAAAATAAAACGAGCTCGTACACACGGGTTCCGTGCTCGCTCAGCCACTCCAGGAGGAAAGCGCGTACTTCTTGCACGTCGCCGAAAAGGCCGCGCAAACCTTACCGTTTCTAAGCCTCGTCCAAACGGTCTATAATCCATGCTGCCGAAGTCCGTACGACTCTCACGGAGCGGATTTGAAGCCCTATACCCTGCTCGCAGAGTACAAAGTGAGCATTTCTCTATTCTTTTTGCTGAAACCACCACACTGGGTGGTTCTGCGGTAATAGTCTCAAAGAAAACTGCACCAACCTCAGTTGCCAGGCATGCCTTAAAGAGACAGGTGCGGGCAATCATAGCCCCGTGGAGCACTCCAACACGGGCACTGGTAGTAACTGCACGAAAAGGTGCCACCACCCTCCCCTTTTCAGTACTGCATAACGAGCTTTCAACACTACTTCGTTCTATACTACCTACACCACCAGAAAAATAACCACATGATTTCCTTTTTTCACACCACTCTCTACATTCCGATATATAACCTCCTCATTTTCATCACAGGAGTAATTCCTGGTGGAGATGTTGGTATTGCTGTTATCGTCGTTACCCTCTTGGTAAAGGTTGCTACAAGCCCCCTTTCTATTAGTGCGGTAAAGACACAGCGCCGAATGAAGGCGGTGGAGCCAGCACTGAAGCACATCAAGGAAAAGTATAAGGATGACAAGGAGAAGCAAGCGAGAGAAACAATGGCCCTCTATAAAAATAGTGGCATACACCCATTCGCAAGCATTCTAGGTACACTTATACAGCTTCCCATAATCATTTCTCTCTATCAGATCTTCATAAAGGAGCAGCTACTGCATGCTGATATTCCTCTTCTCTACGCATTTGTCCCCGCACCAGATGTGGTGTCCCCTCTATTCCTAAATATCTTTCCAATCGTAGGACACTCAATACCCTTGGCCATGTTTGCAGGTATCTTCCAATACCTACAGGCATACTTCTCCATACAGATTCCAGCAAGCACCACGAGTAACGCTGGCACCAGTGATGAGTTTGCGCGCATACTTGCCGTACAAGCCCGCTACATGCTCCCTGCCGTCGTTGCCTTCATTGCCTACACCTCAGGCGCTATCGCCCTATACTTCATCACCAGCAGCATTTTTGGCGTGCTACAGGAGCTATACATTAGACGGACACACCCACTCCCAAAGAGCGAGGCGGCAGCAGCATCGTAAAACAAAAACCCCCAGAGATCTCTGGGGGTTTTTGTTCACACCGTCCCTATAGGTCGTATACCCAGATGGAACCAGTTGGTCTGTCAGTAAAGACAAGCACATCCTCGTTCGCATCAATACTTAGTGCTACTGCATCAATTGAAACCTTTCCAACCTCGTTCGGGTCAACAATCAAAGCCGCGGTACGTGTTGCAAGGTCTATCTTCCATAGCCTGTCGCTAAATGAGAGTGCCCCCTGATACCAGTGATCAGGGATAACCCCCGTCATTTCCTTTGGAATTGCGCAATATATTGACTTTCCCGTTGCTGCCCAGACACACTTTTCGGTAAGGGTGGTGATGGGTAGTGCAGTGGTTTCGCGACTGGCAACATCATAGAGCGCCAAGTGACTTACGTTCTGCTCGCGATAGCTATAGAGCACCATAGTTCCTGCTGGGTTTGGAAGAAGAGTAAGCCCCCGCAATCCTCCAAGTATCCTACTGAATGCACCGGTAGTTCTGTTAATTGAAAAGCCGTATCCAATAAGTCCAGAAGAAGCTTTGGTGTACGCAAAAAGAGTTCCTGACGTTGGCTGCACAAGTAAACTGCCCAGTAGAGATGAGAATAGTGTCTTCGAATTGGTACCGTCAGCTCGTGCAATAGATCCTATAGAGCCTGTGGTGCCTGATAGAAGCGTAATAAGTGTGCTTGTGCCTGACACGAGTGCCTGTGAAAGATCTTGCTCGAGAGCGTACCCACCAGCGCCATCTGCAGAAAGCGAATACGTTGTGACGTGTTCGTCGGTAGTGCCTGCGTTACTAAGGAAGCGGGCGTATGCGCGTGAACCATCTGCGAGCCACGACACTTCCTGTACTCCAGGGAGTGTTTTATTTGAGATACGAGTAAGAGTACGAGCATGAACAAAATAGGAATATACGTTACCACTCGCGCGCTCTATGTAGCGCACCTCAGAGTCAGCAGGCTTTTCAGTGGTAACAACACCTGCCGTACTTGATCCGGTACTTGTCGCAATGCCTGTAACCGCAGGACGAGTAATCACCACAGCACCCTCAGCAACAGGGCCGTTGGTAATTTTAATTAGTCTTGGCGCCACTACGGTGCCTGCAGAGCCAACGTCACCAAGCTCCCCACTCTGCTGCGGCTGATTTGCCCCACCTGCAGAAGTATCTCCAAACGGGTTCCCTACCGTGGTGAGAGAGGCAGAAGGTTTGTTAAAGAAAAGCACGTACACGCCAACACCAATTCCAACAAGAACAACAACTGCTGCTATGATGATAAAGAGTCGTTTCATATATTGTTATCCATAAGCTGGGAATGATCTAATTTTTGCATACCGTAAATATCCTGAAGGGGTCTGAAGTGACTTCAGCGCAGGGTTTAAAGTCTTCTTTTGTGGCGGGAGCAACGGAAGCACTTGTTGTGGCTGAATCAATATGATTTAGCGGCACTTGTAGACCGCTCACGTCCAAATTAAGGTCCAAGATACTTGGGTTAATGATACTAAACACAAAGTAAGGAGACAGCACCAACACAAGCCCGATAACCGCGCTACTTATTAGATCTTTAGCTTCTTTGTTTGCAAGGAAACTCCCGCTATTCGCTCTCATAATTTGCACCCCCGCGCGCATTATTTGAAGAATCGCAACTACTGCTGCAGCACCAATACAAAGTTTGTACAAACTATTCAAGAAGGCCGGTAGCGTTGGAGCGGTGGATATATCAATTCCTGGAATGCTTGTAAGAGGAATAAACGAAGTGTCTGCGGCAAAGGCAAAGAATGGCACCCCTGATAGTAGAAGGAGTAGCACCGGGTAGAGTTTTCTAATTGCTTTGTGTGTGAGCATGTTCTTTTTCATATATTACAGGCCAAAAATTCCAGACGAGCTCTTAACCCCAAACGCCACAGAGAGCGTTGTCTGTGCTTGCTGAGGGAAATTCTTTGCCTTTGCAGCAACAGCAAGTAGTGCGGTACCAACCCCTGAGCCTGTAGGACGTACGGTTATGTCTGCCCCACCCTGACTTGCGGTGCCGTTTACCATCCAGTTAATAGACGGAGTTTCAGAGAAGTAATATGGAACTGCGCGGAATGTTTTCTCCTCGCTTGAAAGCGTTGTGTTCTTTGCTAGGGCAAGGTTAAACAAAGGTCCTAAGAGTGGATCATTTTGGTATATCCTCACGATTGGATCTGTTGGGGTAATTTCAATACTTGATTGCCCAACGAGTGATTGGTCCGAAGTTGCAACCGTTACTGTAACTACAGAGTCACGATATCTGTTTGGTGCCGTTGCGGTAATTGAATACTTACCAATTCCAGATGCACTTTCTAGCACCTGATCGCCATTTCGCCATGTATATACAAGGTTTTTAGGAGGAATACTAGCTCCGGTACCTGTTCTGAAGTCCGGCATTGCCACGAGGCGGACTCTTCCATTTGACGCAAGGAGTGAGCCACCCTTATAAAATGGGTGTGTTGTAGAGAACGGTTCTGAAATCAGCGCCACATCTGCTGGGCGCACTGTGAGTTTTTTCGTATACACCTTCCCCTCATTTGTCGCAGTTACCGTAATTGTAGTTGCTTGGCCAAGCCCTCCAACAGAAACTTGTGCTGGCTGTGACCCACTTCCCTGCTGAACCACCTTTCCGTTTACAGAAATGGTCACGGTACTAGCGGAAAGGTCTATGAGGGTACTTCCTGGAGTAACGGTTACCACGCTATATGGTTTTGGATATGAAGGTTCAAGAGATACGGTGAGCGCGTCTACGGTTGCTCCTTGTGCAAAAGAAAGTGAATAGAGAGCAAGAAAAACAGCGACGCAGGTACCTCCCCGAATTGCTTGTGCAATATATCGCATATCAACTTTAGTATAGCCCCTTTCGTAAACTATTTCTCAATTGTGTGTGTATTTGTCTCTACACTTCCTGGTATGCGTTTTCGAGCGCTGCCTGCTGTGCAATTTGTATTTGTCGCACTTCCTCTAGCTTCTTGGAATATTCTTCCCTTTTTGCAGCGTCCTCCTTCTTAGTGGCCCATATAATTCCCCAAACACTGAGTGTGATGCCAGGGAGAGCATCGAGAAGTGGAACAAGCTCAATCACGGTTCCACCAAACATTGCGGCAACCTTGGTGCCCAGGTTGCTTCCGCTAAAGTAGTTCACTCCCAAAATGGCAAACCATATTCCAAAAACAACAAGCGCAACGGTTGTTACGAGAAACTCAACAACAATATTTACACCGGGAATAAAGAACGCTAGGAACTGAATCCCATCAAACAATATTGCAGTGAGCAGTAAGAAAAAGGTGGCACTAGACCCTATGCGTTGGCGTGGTTCTTCGGGCATGGCGTACCTGGATTAACTTTCTGCGGCAAAATCATGACGCTGGCGCTCCTTCTTGATAGCAAGAAGTTGTGAGGGGTCTGACGTAATAATCTGATCCTCGGTATAGGAAGCCACAATTTTAATTGCCACATGCTTAAGTCCCGCAAAGAAGAGCCCCTCCCCTACTCCTGACTCAAGGAGAAGAAACTTCTCTTCATCAGTGAGATTGAATGTCTCTTGAAGGATATCAATTGTAGTCGGTGATTGCTTCAAAAGGAGTTGGATAGATGAGTTGGTGAGAATTGGTTTTCCGTACGGACTGCGCAAGAAGTCTTCCACGTCCTGTGTAATGGTTGAAATACCAAGGAAATATTTACGACCGCGCTTGGCAATGCCGAACAAGAATGATGCGGTGTCCTCTGACTTCATCATCCACCATGCCTCATCAACAATGAGCAGACGTTTCTTAAGTTCCTTACGTACTGCGTTCCAAATAAAGTGAGTAATGATGTACATGGCAATTGGCTTGAGCTCGTCTTCCATGTCACGCACAGAGAACACAATAAACTGTGTATTGATATCAACGTTTGTTGGCTGGTTAAGGAATCCAGCGAATGTGCCACGAGTGTACTTTGTAAGGCGAGTAACAAGTGATGCGCTTCCTTCCATGCCTGAGAGCACGTTCTCAAAGTCTGAAAGTAGTGGTGGTTCCATACCGCTAAAGTCAGAGTCCCCGGTAATATCCTTTAGTGCATAGGTCTCTGCAATAGCGCGATCCACAATTGCATCCTCTTCAGGAGTAAGTCCCCCAAGCATTATGCGGAAGAGTCCCACAAGCGTAATGATGTTTGAGCGCAGAATATCTGCAGGATCTTCATCATCTTTCACTACAGGAAGATCAAATGGGTTAATGTGGTTCTCGCTTGAGAGTGAGATGTTGAACATTTTTCCTCCCACTGCCTGCGCCAAGTATTCGTATTCTCGTTCAGGGTCGATAACAATAACCTCCGTATCAAACATGAGTGAGCGAAGAATTTCCAATTTCACGGCATATGATTTTCCTGATCCAGACTTTGCAAAGACAACCGAGTTGTAGTTTTCAAGAGAGAATCTATCAAAGAGAATAAGCGATGCGTTTTGACGATTAATACCGTACAGAATTCCCCGGTCACTTGAAAGGTCAAACGAAACAAACGGGAAGATGCTTGAAAGCGGAGACGAGTTAAGTTTTGAGTGAACTGCAAGCTCATCAAGACCAAGCGGTAGTGTAGAGCGGAACCCTTGCTCTTGTTCAAACAAAGCAGGCTTTGTGTATACCAGTTTTGAATCAAGTATTCCACGAACATCCCCTTCCACCTTATCAAGCCCTTCTTTTGTAGAGGAGTAGAGTGTGAGGTACAACCCAACATCAAAAATACGTTCCTGTGCTTGCTGCAAATTATCTCGTAGTGTTTCAAGATCTTGATATGCAGTATCTAGTTTTGGATCACGCACCAGACCTTTTGATTCCCGTTCACTAATCTGACTCTGCACTTCAGCCACCTTCTTCTGGAATTTGCGCAACGCCGATGCCGTTTCTTCAGGCTCAATATAAATACTTACATCAAACACCTTATCCAAGTTCACAATCGGTGTGAACCAGCCATCAGAAAGGAATCGCGGGTATGAAATTGTATAAAAGGTGCGAGACACCTTTTCGCCCAGTTCAATCTCACGAGAGCCCACCTTAAGAGCTGCTGGCGCTATGGTGTCAGCAAGATCAAGAGTGCCTGCCGCATAAATATCATTTGGGAGAACCGGCACAATCGGTGTTTCTTCCTTCTTCTCCCCTCCCCCAAGAAAATCTAGTAGTGACATATTATCGTTCGGTAAGGCGAATAGGGTTCTCCATATCGGCTAGATTAAAGGAGCGGTACAAGAGTTCAATAATTTCCTCAGTATTTAGAGGAACAGCACGCAGTCCACATGAAGCAAGCCCACTCGCCACAAGTGCCATGCGTTGCTCTAGCTGCACACGTGACTCTTCAAAGCTTTGGTTCTCCACGTTGTCAGGCTTCTTTCCACCAAAGACACCCAAGTTTGCACCAATGTTTGCAAGTGCAGCACCGCCATATGGCACCACCACATAAAACGTCTTCGTCATAATGTCACTTCCCTCAATAAAGTTTCGAATAAACGAAATATATTCCCGTACTTGAATGCGGAGCAGCTCAGTAGTTTGCCTTCCTGCACGCTCTTCAAGGAGTGCTAGGTACGGACGAATATCTGTTTTACGTGAGTGAACGACTATCTGTATAGGAAAATCAAGGGTATTAAGGAAGTTTTGAAATCCTCCAATGATTGCCTGCTGTTCATCACCTGACTTAAGACCAAAGTTTAGTGACGAGCACATGAGGATAGAGCGGTATCCTCCATTTTTAAGTATGGCTACACCGCTTCGAACCTCTTGCACGGGAACAAATGATTGTGTTGATTTTGAGGTTGCCATATTTTATGTGTTTTCTTCACCGCCTGGTGCGCGATCTTTTACATCAAGAGACCACGCAAGATCATGTAGCTTGTTTGCTGAAAGACCCAGTTTTTCACGGGCAGGCGCTGCCTCTGTTGTGATCTTCGTTGGAGCAACAACCTTTTCTCCCTTCTTCCAAAGATAGAGGCGGTCTGTCATATAGAACTTAAGTCCTGCCTCAAGCATCTGCGTAAAATCCTTATTATTTACTTTGTAAAACGCAAGTGCACCGCTGAGTGCAGCAACTGGAACAGAGACAAGAATTGCGAGAAAGCGGGGTAGATACAAAAATATAATCACACACAAGCCAATTCCTCCGGCAACATACACAAATTGCTTAAATGTAAGAGGGCCAAAGATTTTATCCTCTACATCAATAAACTGTGGTACTTGGTACTCCATTAAAAATAGTATAGCAGTTACTGGCACCAGAGAACGTGCACACTCACCTACCTACTGAGGAATTTCCCTGTATGGGTCTACGCGGTATTCCTTGGTAGAAGGTGGTGGAACATCAGCTGGCTTAGGTGCTGGGGCTGGCATACTTGCGAACGTGTCACGGAGAGGGGTTGATGGTGTAATTGCGGCAGGACGGACATACTGCGGAGTGTCATGTGCAGTATTTGGTATAGAAGACGTTTGAAACGCTCTGGCAGGAGAGCTTTGTCCAATTGATACTGGTGCCGCTTGCATAACCCCTGGTAAGTTCGCTGGTGCGCTTCCCCCATGCCCTGCCAAGGCCATGTCTTGCTGCATTGTTCTAGGATGCACAAGCATCTCGTGCGCTGCTGGCGCTGTTTGCTGTGGGGGTGCGGGCACGAAGGTCGGAACAACCTTGGGCGTTTCTGTCACCCCCTGTATGAGGTTAATTGAAGGAGTGCTTTGGGCGGGTGGCTCAACAGGTGTGGGGCTTGTGGGTGAAGTCACTGTACCAACCTGCATCACTGGCACCATGGGTTCAGCGCGCACAGGAATACTCGAAGGTGTTTCCTGCTCTTCTGCTCTCAGTTTCTTAAAGACCTGCTCGTTAATATCAACAGTGAGGCCTTGCACTGCTTCCTTAGAAATTCCTGCGGTAAGAAGTTCGTTTGTAAATTCCTCGGGAGTAAATATCCCGAGCAGCATATAGAGGTATGCTCGTTCAAAGACACCTGCATGATCAGCATGGAGGCCATACTTTTGAGTTAATGCGAGTGCAACTTGGTTTCTTTGCGGTCCACGTAAAAAGTTTTGAATAGGTCGTGGTAAGGCATCAATCAATAACGATATCTTGTCTTCGAGTGCCAGCTCTTCAACTGAAAGTTCCTGCTCCATTCCTATACTATACGACACGATCACCTCTACTTCCCCGCTTATGCATTAGTTTTTTCCTTCGCCTCCTCTTGCGCTTGTTTTTTGAACGCCTCAATAATTTCGTCGTTGTGGGACTTCTTAAGACTTCCTTTAATCTTATCTACTGCGTCAGCACGAGCTCTTCCACTTGCAAATGGACTGAATTCATTCCATGTCAAAGGATTTCTGTTCATGTTGGCGTCCATTCTGTCAGCATACCGCTTCTTGTTTGCATTCTTGCCAACGCCGACAACTCCTGCATCATAGTCTCCTTCAATGCGTTGAGTTACACCAAGGGTCTCCTTGTCTACCCTCTCGATATTGTCCTTGAACTGTTTAATGTTTGCGGTATGTTGAGCATCAACATCGACAATCTGACTTCTAAGATTTGCGATTTCAGCCTCACGCTGTGTTGTCCGTTCTGTGTGTTGCTTTGTAATTTCATCAAGTTCCGCACGTTCCTTGGTCATCGCTTCCATGTCACCACTTAGTAGTGTTGCGCTAATTCTTCCCTGTCGAGCCGTAACCTCAGCGGCATAACTCGTTTCTGCTGATGTTTTTTCAGCGCCCAACCTAGCCAGCTCGGCTACTGCAGCGTCATTCTTCGCCTTTTTTTCCTTGAATGAACCCTCTTCAGCTTTCATGCCTGCTTCGAGAGTTTTCTTCTGTGCTAGTAAGGTCTTCTTTTGTTCGTTTAATTGGGTCTCCAGCGCCTTGTTCTTAGTTGACTGTCCAAGCGAGTTCGCGTATGTGATGCGTGCATCAGTAGCAGTTTTAAGTGTTTTTACGTACCCTCCTTCCTTTGCTTTGCCAACATTGAGGCCGGAGTACTTTATGACACTACCGCCAGCTTTTGAGGCGCGAATGTCGTAGCTTGCCTTAGCTCCCTTATCAAATACGCCTGCAAGTGCTCTTCCTGTACCTGAAGCACCAAAATTACTGGTTCGGATAGTTTTACTAATCTTGTTTGAAGCCCTTCCCATTGTTCGGCGACCGAGAGACGCACCCGTTCCAATTACCAAACCTCCTGCAAAACTTGTGGCATATTCTGCCCCCATGGCACCAAACTTCTTTGCGGCAACAAGTGATCCAATAAGAAAGCCAATTACAATTGTAAAAATAAAAAGTATTCCCGCGGTATTGGTGCCACTGTTTGCAAGCGCTTCGCCGAGGCTCCCCCCTTTAGAGAATGAATCCGCAACTTTTAAACTAATTAATATAAGGAGCAATAGGACTGGCGCAAAGAACGCCTGAGATATAAGCGTGCTCCACCAGTTCTTTGCAAACTTCTTAAGCGGTGGAAGTGCCATCCCCGCAAAGCCAATTGGTGATGCAATCATTACAAACGAAAGAACCACTGCTCGGGTGGTGAGCATTATTGCTGCGGCAAGAAACACAACTGCACCAACCATGGCAAAAATAGATAGTCCAATAAATGTGGTTACAGACGCCGGGCCACTCCCTGCACCGTTTGCGGTATACATTGTTGAAAGTCCTGTTGACTGCATGATGTGACCTGCAAGACCGTTATTTAGCATACAGTCCTCGGTGTTTCCTGACGTACAAGCACTTGTGTTTGCTTGGTTATAAAACGTGGTACTAAAAATATTAGAGGCGTCAATTACTGCCTCTGCTGCAAAGAGGCTGAAGTTAATGAGTAGCGCAAAGATTAGAAGATTTGGCAGTGTCTTCTTAAAGCTATAGTTATTAATTTGCAGAATGGTTGATAGTCCAATAAAGACAAACCCAAACAGCAACAACATGTTTCCAAGATCACGAAGTATTCCCCACGCAACAAGAAGTCCAGGAGAATTTCCAATGAGTGTTGAGAATTGGAAAACAGTCTTTACAACAACGAAGTTAAGAATAAGGCCAGAGAGTGAAAGTAATGTGTTTGCAAGACCAAAGATAAAGAAGCCGGCAGTATCCAAAATACAGGTGCCAATATTTGAAATTTCGCAGGAGTCAGATGATTTTTCCTGGGCCTGTTTGGCTTGCTTAACATATGACTGCGTACCCGCCTCCGTGCTGGCTCCCGCAGTCGGGGTGCTTGTTGAAGTGGTCGCCGTTTGTGCGAACGCAACAGGGGTGAGCAAGAAGAACACTCCCAACAAAGCGATGAGTGTTCTTTTTGAAAGGAGGTGAAGAGTAGTGCCTTTCATGGTTACTGTATGGGCACTCCACAACTCGCTGAGATCTGCTTAAGTGTTGTGTAGAGTGATGCGGGAGTGCTATTTTCGGTATCCTGCGCGTCCCCGGCAGCTGCACCCATCTCAGCGGCAGTTGGAAGAATGTTTGATGATAGCAAACTCTGATTTTGTGTAAGCACATCAGTAATTGTCGATGTACGCTCACTAGCAGCAGTACTTTGTGCTGTTGTCACCTGGTCTGAAAGAGTTGCAATCTCAGAGAGTGCCTTTGAAGCCTTGGCAACTCCTGCTGTGGCAGCATCGAGTGCCTTCTGGATCACGCCTAGCTGTGATGAATTTGTAACCGTGCAGGCCTTCTGCGCAGTGGTAGCAGCGTCAAGTATCTTTTGTTCGTTTGCTTGATATGCACTAATTTCATTACTCTGCACGATAAGATTTTGCTGGAAGCCATTTGAAAGACTGCTTGAAACCTGGTTGTAGTTAGAAGAGTCAGTGGCTTGTGAGAGGTATGATCTACCACCTCCTGAAGAAGGTTGTGATACGCCGCTCAGTCCCCCACTACCAAGAACTTGATTCACCATTTGTCCTGCAAGTGCACTTACAATTTCATTTATAGAGTCTGCGAGTTCAAGTTGGCGCACACCAGTACCGAGTGAGTTTTCAAGCTGACTTTCAACCACTGCTCCAGGACTTTGTATCTTGTGTCCCACACAGTCATCTTGATTTGAAAGATTTATGTCAGTAAGGGCACCAACGGCAGCATTGGTCGCCTTAGCACAGCCGCCCCTGTATGAAAGAAATCCCTTACCCCAGTCAATCTCTGTTTTTCGTTGCCCTGCTGCTTGGTCTACTTGCGCAAAGAGTGCACGCTGAGCTTGAATGTACGCGCCAAATGGGTTATTTCCCGGATTCTGCACTGCTGCCAAGGACGCATTAAATCCTCCTTGTGAGAAATCTCCATTAAGGAATGCGGTGGGGTCATCACTGTACTGTCCCAGTGTATACGGATTTACTCCCCAATCGCTTGTGGTCATGTAGTACTGCTCACGAAGTTTTTGTGCAATTTGATCTTGGAAGGGAGAACGAATAGTAAAACCAGTTGCATCATAGGTAACCTGATCAAGCTCACTAAAGAAGTTCTCTGCAACAGCATCACCAACACTTTGCAAGCTTGCACTAAGGTCAGTTACAAAGGCAGGAGACCCATTAAACCCTGAATTAATCCAGTTAACGGTGCTCCTCGTTATTGAATTCACTGCAGTCTTAGCAACCGTCCACGCAAGACCATTTAGTGCCTGCATTATGAGTGTTTGTGTTGTGGTCTGTGCTGCAGTTGTCACTACCCCACCCACTAAGGCAGGGTTAGTTTCAATGGTGGGAATAGCGGCGTACGCTCTATTACTTGAACCAAATGAAAGAAACAACACAAACGTTGCAACGACAAAGGTTATGGTTTTGGATGTGCGGGTGTGTTTCATTGTGTTTGTGCGTCACGTGCAATCTTTACGATAAGTGCACCTGGCGTGCCACTTTCAGGATCACCCGAAGCTAGAATTACTTCTGCAATATTGCTAAACCCGGTTACCGCCAACTTTGAGTAGGGTTGGTAGAGGGAAAGTGCACCCAAAACACCCACCGGATCCTTCTCATAGTTTGCAACTAGGCGAGTTGAACGTGCGAGTGTATCAAAAGATTGAATAAGAAGCAGGTGATCGCTTGCGAGAGCTGGGGGTACGGTAGTGGCAAGTAGATCTTTTGTAATTGCCGCATACATGTCAGCAAGCAAAACCAACTTAGGGCGTGCGGTGGTGTCCCCTTTTTCAACAAGAGCCTCTATAAGAGGAAGTGGCTCCCCATTTCCTGCGGGCACATCGTGTGCACGAAGTATTCTCTCTACCGTTCCTGCATAGGTAAGAACATCAGCATTCTTCCCTGTGTGAACAGAAACAAGAGTGTACTTGGATTCAAGCAGCTTCCCTGCTCGGGTGCTGAAGCTGCGCATGAGCTTTGAAACTAATGCCTGCTGCGCCTCTGCACTCATCGGCTGCCCCTTACTCTCTGCTATGTATTCCTGAAACAGTTCTTTTGAAAACTCATCGGTAATACTTCCAGGTGCTGGGTCAATTCCCGGGAGATCTGCGCTCGTTAACTTTGTGCTGGTTTTTGGAAGCTCTTTTGAAAGTGTCTGGGGTGTAAGCTTCCCTGCAGTAAGTGCATCTAGATCACTCATCCCGTCCCCATCGGTGTCCTTTTTGTTTGGGTCAGTTCCATATATTGCTTCTTGCCAGTCAGGTAGTCCGTCCCCGTCAGAGTCCTTTAGGGCATATGCTTTGAGTAGTTCATCAGATGAGGCAGCGCTCACCACCTTGCTTGAAAGGAATGAAGGTCCAGAAAGCACATACCCAAAACCAACGAATACAATCGCCAATATGGATGCTCCACCAATGCGCACATTTCGTGTAGAAAAAGGCATAGTTGCTACATAAATAGTAGCACAAGGAGTTGCCGATATACCTAAATAGTACCTAGCGGTATGTGCATTACGAACCACTACTTCTGCAGCAGTGAGTGAAGGGTCTGCCAATCTGAAAGTTTCAAATCTTCTGGACGAACATCAGGTCGTAGTCCTGCAGTGGCGAGGGCTGCAATGATCGCATCTTTTGCAAATAACTCTTCTAGGTTTCCTGCAAGTTGCTTGCGCTTGTGTGCAAAGCCCGTCTTTATGAGTGCAAAGAAGGACTCCTCATCACTCGCTGAAGAAAACGCATCTTTTCGGATGTTTTGTATGGAGATAACTGCAGAATCTACATTTGGAGCCGGGAAGAAAGCACCTCTCGGTACCGTAAAGCAGTACGTTGGAGTACCAAACACCTTTACTGACAAAGAAAGAATACTTTCCTTCTTCGCACGAGCAATACGCTCAGCCACTTCTTTCTGCACAAGTACCGTTATTGCCGTTGGTTTGTGAGGAGTTGTTAGAAAAGTCCGGATTATTTCCCCCGTTAGGTAATACGGGATATTTGCCACAAGAGCGTACTCTCCTTTAATAGATGCTGGATCAAATTCCCTAATATCGGTATGTATAAGCGTAAGTTTTTTGCTTGCAATCTCCGCAGCAAACTTCTCTTCAAGTGGTTTCAACAAGTCGCCATCTGCCTCAACGGCGATAACCTGCGACGCCTGCGTTAGAAGTGCACTGGTAAGCATTCCGGTACCAGGACCGATTTCAAGGACGGTGCTTTCTGGAGCAAGTCCTGCAGCACTTGCAATGCGCTCTGCAGTTCTCGCATGCATGAGAAAGTTTTGCCCAAGTGATTTCTTAGGAATAGGCATGGCTATAGTTCAATATACCGTTCAGACCGACTTTCGGGTTGGCCATACTCACCCTCTTCATTGTAGTTGATAAGAGACTGATCAATATCACGAAGAAAAGACGAAGGTGCGCTTGCATAATCCGTACCGTATATACGACGTACTCGAGCGAGTGTGAGAATCAAGCGCTGCTTTGCGCGGGTAACTGCCACATAGAACAGTCTGCGCTCCTCCTCTTCATCTCTATTCTCGTCCCCCATTCCCTCGTGAGGGAAAAGTCCCTCCTCAAGTCCGGTTACGAAGACTGTCTTGAACTCAAGTCCCTTTGCTGCATGGACCGTCATGAGTGTTACCCCTTTCTTTGTTTCGTCGCGATCCATCTCATCTTGATCTCCTGCAAGAGCGGCCTCAGCAAGAAATGCTGCAATACCCTCAACCCCAGGCATCTCATCATGCCTACTTGCAAGTGAGGCAAGCTCTCGTGCATTTTGCAGACGCTCCTCGCCATCCTCCCCTTCTTTTAATAGGGCGGTTGCCATGCCACTCTTTTCAATAACCATCTTCACAAATGCAGACGGTGTCGCTGTCTCCGAAAGAGCATTGAGCTCTTCAACAATTTTTTCAAAGGCTGCAACCTTTGTCTTGTCGGCAGCACGCAACTCGTCACGTTTCCCTGCAACAAGCTTCCCTAGTGTCACCTTTCCAATGCCACGGGTAGGTGCCTGCACTGCGCGCATGCGATCACTCTCACGTGTTGGGTCTAGTGCAAGTCGTATCCACGAGAGCACATCTTTCACTTCCTTTCTGTCAAAGAATCTTGTACCGAGGAGGCGGTACGGGACTTCTGCGTGAAGAAAGGCCTCTTCTAGAGCGCGTGACTGGAAGTTTGTGCGGAACAGTACTGCAATTTCGTCATACGAAACTCCTCTCTCCACTTCTCGCCGTATTTCTTGTGCAATCCACCATGCTTCTGATTCTGCAGAGCTCGCCGTGTGCAGTGTGATCTGCTCCCCTTCTGGATTGTCAGTTATGGCATGCTTTTCCTTTCTATTCACGTTCTTTTCAATCACTCCGTTAGCTGCGGCGACTATTGTTTTTGTTGAACGATAGTTTTGTTCGAGTACCACATGCTTTGCACCAGGATAGCTGTCTTCAAATCGTAAGAGGTTTTCAATTGTCGCTCCTCGCCAAGAATAAATTGCCTGGTCCACATCCCCCACCACAAAGAGATTCTTTCGTTCTCCGACAATGTAACTCGCAAGTCTCCCTTGAAGTTCATTGGTGTCTTGGTATTCATCAATATGAATATGACTAAAGCGTTCCTGTACTCGTGCACGCACATCATCGTGATCTCGAAGAAGTTTAACGGGAAGCACAATGAGGTCATCAAAGTCTAGAGCCTTTTCTTTCTTCAGTGCTTCTTCATATCGGATCCACACCTCAGCAACAATTCTTGAGCGGAAACTTTCACGTCCGTGCTTTTCTCTAAACTGCTCCATGGTTTGCCCCTCACTCTTTGCTTTTGAAATGCGGGAAAGAATAGCGTTTGGTGGAACCTCCTTAGGGTCAACATCAAGAGCCTTTAGTGCGTTACGCACAACACTCTTTGAGTCATCACGGTCAAATATTGAAAAATGCTTTGGTATTCCCATCACTGTTCCATATGTTTGAAGCAGTTCCCTACCAAGTCCGTGGAAGGTTGCGACAAATGGAAGGGCGGAGTCTGGAAGTTTTGCATGTAGTCGCTCTCGCATCTCACGTGCTGCCTTATTAGTGAACGTAACAGCAAGTATTTGGTCTGCAGGGACACCAGAGCGAATTAGGTGGTATATGCGGGTGGTGAGTACGGAGGTCTTTCCAGAGCCAGCACCAGCAAGCACTGAAACTGGCCCGTCGGTTGCGAGCACGGCCTCCTTCTGTCTTGGGTTCAGGTGAGAAATGTACTCTGGATCGACAAGGTTCATCCTCTGACTATACCAAGGGTATAAGTTTTTCACCTAAAAAGAGCCTATATCACTCTCCCCAGATGGGCTCGTGTCAAGAGTTGACCGGCATTCCTTGAACGATATACTTTCAGGGTTGAATGACACTTCAGAACGCAAGAGATGGCTTATATAAGCCATTTTTGTACACGACCGAACGACCGATCACCCCTATTTTCTTATAGATTCTTTCAAAAAAACTCCCAAAAATTTCACCGGAAGTTCCGTTACGGGTTCGCAAAGACTAAGTAGCAATATAATCATTGCTGCAGTCTTTTTTGCCGTACTTGTACTCACACCACGTGCAGTAGATGCTTTCTGGCCCTTCAGTAATGCTCGTGCAGCAAGTATTGACCTGCCAGTCCTTCACGATTCCAGCCTGCCCCTACTAGCAGCTGCAATTAACCCTGATCCAAACCCAAATAAGGGAGAGCGCGTACTTGCCTTGTCTCTTGATTCTGCCCTTATCGACACTAGTGGTCCTGAGGGTAATTACCCTGACGAGGCAGATAATGCCACTCCCCTAACCTCTGCGGTTATTACCACATACACCGTTAAGAGTGGTGACTCACTCTCTGAGATTGCTGCCAAGCATGGAGTTTCAATGAACACCATCCTGTGGGCTAACGATATAAAGGATGCAAAGCTTGTTAAGCCAGGGATGTCACTCATCATCCTTCCTGTTTCAGGTATTCAGCAGATCGGAAGAGCGTCG
>CALLKD010000101.1 GCA_938008595.1 uncultured bacterium
TTTTGATCATCGGCATTGCCGTGATCGTCTTCAAGCGCTGGTCCACACCCTACACGACCGCTGCAGCCATTCTCAAAGGTCTGCGAGGGCGTGGTGCTCCAGCACCTGCGAGAGCTCCGGCTACTCGCAAGGGGTGGAGTACCCTGCTACGAGTAATCCTTACCATAGTTGTGCTTGCCTTTGCAGCATGGGTCGCCTGGTTTGCGTACGCACACTGGGACGAATGGTTTCCGAAGGACGTCCAATGCGGCGTCATGAGCGAAACACACCAGAGCTGTGTCGTGAAGCCGGGCGAAACTGCCACAATCACGATCCCGGTCGTGAAGCATCCGGCAGAAAACAACATTTGCCTGATGCTCGACGGCGTGCTCGACCACCTTTGGTACACGACGAGCTTGAGCGGTACGAAGCGCGAATACAGCGCAGACAGCCCGCCCAAGAACGTCACCAGCTACACGTTCGATGCTGGTGCCAGGGGTGCGAAGATCACCTACTTCTTTGCCAAGAAGCCCTGTTAGGGACCTTCTTGGCGAAACTTAACCCCTTCTGCGGAAACGCAGAGGGGGTTCTTATTTACCCTATTCCAGCGCGAACTTCTTCACGATCTGAAGCATCGCACTTGCAGAGAAAATGATGGCGAGACCAATTACTCCCCAAAGCATGTGCTGCTGCCCTGTCTTACGCTTTGTATCATCTTCTCCATTCTTTACATACTCAAATATCCCGTACACGAAGATTAGAAATGCACCTAGCGCAATTACGGTTATTAATGGGTTGATAATCTCCCGTTCAATAGTTGCTACAAAGGTATTAAATACATCCATACTGTATATGATAGCAGAACACCGACGCTGGTAGGCGTCGGTGTTCTGTATAACACTCGCAGGTACTAACTAGTATGATGTCTGACGTGCCTGAGGGAACATTGGTGTTGAGTTATCAAGATTTACAGACCCAACAAGAATACGCACAAGACCCCATACAGAAACCATTACGAAGAATCCAATAAGGCTGTATAGCATTAGGTTAAGTCCTTCTGCCTTATCCTTACTAGCTGCTCCCTTAATGAAGTATTTATATACTCCCCAAATAAATACGAGGAATGAAAGTGCAAATACAATCGGTACCGCAACGTTATTCACAATAGTGATGAAGAATGAACCTGCTGACTGAATGCTGGTTATTGTCTGAGCGGACGTTACGAGTGGGAATGCGAGGGCAAATGATGCGAGTGCTATCTTTTTCATAGAAGTTAATTGTATTTGGTTATAGGTACAGAATAAACTAGTTTTGACACAATTGTACAGGATTGTAGCGGTGCTGGGGAAAACTACGGTGCAACAGTATCAAAGGTTGTATTCACATACGTACCAGAACTATTTTGACTTGGTGCATCTCCAAACGTAGGGAGGTTTGGACGAGACTGCCCATAGCCAAAGCCAAAGGTGTTAATAAGCACATTTACGATACCCCAGATAGAGATCATGACACCAAAGCCAATGACACTCCACAGCACGAACGTCCTTCCCTTTTCCCTATCAGCTGCGCCATTAGCGATAAAGAACTTATACACGTAGAAGATGAAGACCAGGAATGCTAGAGCGAATATTGCTGGAATTAAGGTTCTGTTAATAACCGTAATAAAGGTGTGTATGTACGTTTCAAGCGTTGCGTTTATCATAGCGATAGTATAGCAAGAGTATTGCCAAATTTATACGTTATAACCCTGGGGTTATAAAGGTGTTAATAAGTACTCGCACAATACCCCATACTGAAAAGAGTACGGTAATGCCAATAAGCCCGGAAAGAACGAACTTCTTTCCCTTTGCTCTGTTTTCTCCTCCTCCTAGGAAGAAGAACTTATAGATCCCGTAGAGGAAGTACAGAAATATAAGGGTAATCAAGAGATTAACAATTGAATCCCCTATTCGCACAACCGTCGTATCAACTAACTCTCTGAAGCTTGCTGCTGCTGCGTACTTTGGAGTAGCAAGCGCAACGAGCGCTAGTGTAATGCCCGCTCCCATACTCTGTATCTTTTTCATACTAGTTAATTAGTGACGTTGCAGTAGACTGCACCACGCCAAGAATAGCTTCAGCACTTAGGAGAATAAGTGCACCAACAATGGTCCAACCAAGCGCCTTCTTTGCCTTTGTAATTTCGCCTGGTGCTCCTTGCGCCCTTACGAAAAGGAATCCAATCCAGACAAAGGCAAGTACGATAATAAATTCCATTAGCTGCAGTACCGCTTTAAATACTGCCTTGAGCAGATCAGGAAGCGATTTGATGTCCTTGAGAGGGTTTGCAATGGTTGTGCCTTCTCCTACAGAAACACCGGAGTTAAGAGTGGGCGTAGCAGGTTTTGGCGTAGCAGGAGTTCCACCATTAATAGTAGTAGTTTGTGCGGCAGGAGTTCCACCATTTATAGTCGTTGCCGCATGTGCAGGACCTGCGCTTAGGACTATGAGCGTAAGTAGTAGCGCTCCGTGCACGATAGTTCTTGTAAGGGTGGACATAGAATGTTTATAGTGAGGAATCAATAGCTTGACTTGCAGTACCAAGCGCTTCGGGCACGCGTGCCCTACCGCTCGTTATACTGCGTATCATAGTGCTAAAGATACGGTCTGTTATAGCGGGTGCTGGGGATAGCCATCCCTTTGCACTGAGCGCCTCTGGGTAGAAAACTGCGGTGTACTTATTTGCAGCTCCTTTTGCAAGGTTTGATCGTGTTGCAGGTGCCATAGCCATGCGCTCTGCAGTGCTCAAAGAAAGAGTACTTCCTGCAAGTTGAAGCGCAGTTGCAATTGCTCCGTTTGCATTCTTAGACGCCTTAGGCACAAAGAACGCATACACCTTTCCGTAGGTCATACGGGTCTGACTTGTCTTTGGCTGTGGAATTGCTGCCATATCAAAATCAAGATTTGGGTTTGTTGCCTTTAGTGCAGGTAGCTCAGACGCAAACCCTGGATAAAGCACAAGATCTCCAGAGGTAAATGCTTGGCGGGCATTTGGTAGTGCTCCGTTCCAGGTGTAGACCGTTTTTGCAGGATCTGCAAACTGCGTATAGAAACTCATTGCAGACTCAGCAGGAGAAACACCTGTAACAGACTCCTTGCTTACGAGGTCAGTACGAAGTCCGGCATCACTAACACGAGTAATTGCGGTACCTGACTGCATGAGAAGTAGTGAGACGATAGCTCGTGCATTTGGTACGTTGTCGTACACACCAAAGGGCACCACACTCTGTGTAATTTGCCCGGTGGCAGAGGTTGTAAGCTGGCTTGCAAGCCCTGTTACCGCCTCCCATGACGTAGGTGGGCCTACATACCCCGCTGAAGAAAGTGCGCTACGGTTGTAATAGAGCACCAACGGATCAATAGCTAGTGGAATACCGTATGTTCCTGCGGTGGTTAGCAAAAGCTCTGAGATTGGCGCAAAAGAATCGAGGTACGTGCGCTCAGAAATGTTTGAGAATGGTATTACCCCAAGCTTGCTTCGCTCTGCAACCAAATGCTCCTGTGAGACTAGTATCATGTCAGGACCAACACCAGAAGCAATTGCATCAGCAAGCTTTTCGTCAAACCCATCTTCTGGCTTCTCCACATAGGTAACACCAGCATATGAGGTGTCGGTAACACGTAGTGCTGCAATTTCCGCATCAATGGCGTCCTGAGGAAGTGTCCCCCAAATAACTACCGTACCAATTGCAGATGCACCGCCACCAAACCCTTTAAAGTTTGAGAAGAGCACAAGACCGAGCAGGGCAAGTAGTCCGAACACTGAAAGTAAAATGATTTGGAATGGTCGCATAATTTATTGTGGCTTCTCAAATACTACCCCATAGTGGTGTGCTCCTGCACGGAAGTTCTTCACCTTATAAAATCCAGCACTAATATATAGTAGCTCAGCAGCATGCTCGGTGACCACATGTTCTGGGTGTGGACCCATACCGCCATATGCACCAGACCAGTCAATGACGAGCACCTTGCCACCTGGTTTAAGAATACGCTTTACCTCTTCCACGAGAATATCCTTGTGTTCAACCTGAAAAAGCAGGTTTGAACAGATAACAGCATCCATAGAATCTGCTCGGAGTTTTGTCCCTCCTAACTTCTCTACGTTTCCCCACACTGTTTCCACATTACGAAATCCCATTCTGTGTGCAGAGTCGAGCACATGCGTAAGCACATCTTCCTGCACGTCTATTGCAAATATTCTTCCTCCTCGCGAAACGGCTCCCGCACCTGCAAGCGTATAGTGCCCAGAGCCAGCACCAAGATCTGCAATCTGCATGCCATCACGAATTCCCATCTGTAAAATATTTGAGCGTGGGTCTGAAAAGTTCATGTATATAAAATAACATAAGGGCGCTCCGCTGGAGCGCCCTTTCGTCAGTTTTGTTACCCGATCATTTCTGCAGCGAGTCGCGCGGCGTCGTCGAGATCACGCAGACTTCGGCCGCATTGCTTTCCGGCCCTCGCAAGACGGTAGTTCTTGTGGAGCTCCGCCCCTGTGAAGCCGCGTCTTGCAGTGATGATATCGCCATCATGCTCGAATTCAACCGCCTGATATCCCGTATCATGGCGCATAAGTTCTGCGACTGCCTCGAATTTTCCGAGCAGACCCTTGGCTGGGTCCACGAGCCGGCTTGCAGTCTTATGTACAACAACACCCATTGGAACCTTCATTACACTTCTCCTTCCTCCCCGCGTTATAGCACACCTTTCAGAATATACAAACCTAGAGCGCTACCATTGATGCAATAGTATCCCCTTCACGCATCTTCATAATACGAACTCCTTGTGTTGCTCGTGAGAGGCTTGGAATCTCTCCCGTAGATACACGTATTACTTGTCCCTTCTTAGAAATGATCACCACTTCTTCTGCAGCTTCCTCATCTCCGGTAAGAACCTTTGCACCAATGATTTCTCCGGTCTTTGCCGTTACGTCTGCAGTCTTAATACCAGAGCCACCACGTCCTTGAACCTTGTATTCAGAAAGAGGAGTCTTCTTTCCATATCCCTTGTCCATCACAATTAGGAGTTCTGGGTTTTTAGCAGCTGCACTCACCACTTCTGCAGAAACAATACGGTCTCCCTTCTTAAGAGTCATACCGCGTACTCCTGCCGCTGTACGTCCCATGGCACGTGTCTCAGCTTCCTCAAAGCGAATTGATTGCCCGAGTGCCGTTACAATTGAAATGGAGTCTGACTCACTTGAAAGGTGTGCTGCAACGAGCCGGTCACCATCCTTAAGTGAGATGGCGATGATGCCTGATCTGCGTACATCAGCAAAACTCTTTGCCTCTACTTTCTTTACTACTCCTTCCTGTGTTACGAAAAATACTGACATAGCATCTCGCTCTGCACCCTTTGGTACCGCAAGTACACTGGTTACCTTTTCATCTGCCGCAAGTGAAAGGAA
Organism: uncultured bacterium; assembly: GCA_938008595.1. Classification (GTDB taxonomy): domain Bacteria; phylum Patescibacteriota; class Minisyncoccia; order Phycocordibacterales; family Phycocordibacteraceae; genus C7867-001. The sequence goes on from CALLKD010000101.1 coordinate 5,426, forward strand.
GTTCAGAATAGACTTGCCCTTAGTTGCACGCTTTCCTTCTGGAAGCTCATACATTTTAAGTTGGTATGCCTTACCAAAGTCAGTAAAGAAGAGCAGTTCAGAATGTGCGCTTGCCTTAAGGAAGTGAGTAACCACATCCTCTTCCTTGGTAGACATATCAATCACGCCAACACCACCACGCTTTTGGATCTTATACTCATCAGGATTAGTACGCTTTACGTATCCACCCGCAGTTACCACAAGCACGCTCTCTTCATCAGGTACCAAGTCCTCTACTGAAATATTCTTTACCCCTCCCTTTATGATCTTTGTGCGACGAGCGTCTGAGTACTTATCAGCCAACTCTGAAAGCTCCTTACGAGCAACGGCAAGAATATTCTTTGCTGATGAAAGAATCTTCTTCAGGTTTGCAATAGTCTTCTGTACTTCAGCAAGTTCATCTTCAATCTTCTTTCGTTCAAGACCTGCAAGTGTCTGAAGACGCATAGCCAAGATGGCAGCAGTTTGTCGCTCAGAGAATTTAAACTCCTTCTGAAGCGCTAGTGAGGCAGTAGGGACATCCTTAGACTTACGAATAATGGCAATAACCTTATCAATGAAATCAAGAGCTTTGGAAAGTCCAAGTAAGATGTGCTCACGCTCTTCTGCCTTACGGAGTTCAAACTCCGTACGTCTTTTAATAACCTGTACACGGTGCTTTATAAACTCCGAAAGCATTCCTTTCAGTGAGAGAGTCTGTGGAATACCATCAACAAGCGCAAGCATGTTGTAGTGGAACGTGCTTTCAAGCTCGGTGTATTTGTAAAGATTGTTGAGTACTGCCTGCGGGTGTGCCGTTCCCTTGAGTTCAACCACAATACGCACATCGTTAGTAGATTCATCACGAAGGTCTTTAATACCTTCAAGTTTCTTATCGCGCACCAAGTCAGCCATGCGCAAAATAAGATCAGACTTATTAACACGATATGGAATAGACGTGATGATGATGTTAGTACCCTTCTTATCTTCAACAATATCTGCCTCTCCACGCACTACCACACCTCCCTTTCCGGTGGTGTACGCATGACGAATATCAGCCTGATTAAAGGCAATAGCGCCAAGAGGGAAGTCAGGTCCCTTCACAAACTGAAGGAGGTCTTCAGTAGTTGCTTCTGGATTGTCCATCAAGTGCATGGTGGCGTCAGCAACCTCACGCAAGTTGTGCGGAGGAATGTTGGTTGCCATACCAACTGCAATACCAAGTGCACCATTTAGAAGGAGGTTTGGTGCCGCTGCAGGAAGCACGGTTGGTTCCTGCTTACTGCCATCAAAGTTTGGAATCCAATTGACGGTTTCCTTCTCAAGATCTCGTAGCATCTCATCTGCAATACGAGACATGCGTGCCTCGGTATATCGGTATGCAGCAGCAGGGTCACCATCAATAGATCCGTAGTTTCCCTGTCCCTGCACCAACATGTAGCGCGTAGAGAAGTCCTGTGCCAAACGCACCATTGCGTCATATACAGAAGAGTCACCGTGCGGGTGATAACTACCGAGCACCTCTCCCACTACCGTTGCTGATTTTCTGAACTTTGCAGTCGGTGTAAGTCCTGTCTGGCGCATCGCATAAAGAATTCTGCGGTGTACAGGCTTAAGACCATCACGCACATCAGGTAGTGCACGAGCGGTAATAACCGTCATTGCGTAGTCAATGTATGACTGTCGCATCTCACTGGTGATGGACTGATCAACTACATTTACATGTGGTGTCACTTCCTCGATAGGTGTTTCTTTTTTAGCCATACCCGTTTATGAAATCCTACAGGAAAAATTAGTATTAAAAAGTTAGCGTGGTAGCACTTGGCTGTTGAACCTGCTGTGCTCCTGCATCCAAACTAGACGTGGTGCCACCATCAATGATGGTAAGTGCGGGTGTTTCTGTTGTAGCCCCACCAATTGTAGCCGCTCCTGCAGCTCCCATAAGCTTGCTTATGCTTGATCCTGTTTTTGTAATTGAACTTTCAATATCAGGCTTCACTGACGGTGTAGGGCTAAGTGCAAGCGCTCCAGAAGTAGCAAGGGTAATTACCCACACAACGGCAACAAGTGCCGTAACCAAGGCAGAAACAGCAAGGGCAATGTTCTTTCGCACGTGAATTGGTTTCTGGCGTAGTGCGTGGAGGTGGTGCTGCATAGTGGTGGTATTACGGTGTAACTACAATAATAGCACCATCTTTTTCAGCTACATCCTTCTTTTTAAGGGTAAGCTTCTCTACACGTTCTTCACTTCCCCCTTGCTCTTTGATAAAGGTCTCCAGCGCCTTGTCACTTCCCATACCGCTCCAGTGCATTGGGATTATTATCTTAGGCTCAAGGAATGTTGCAAGCTTGCTTGCTTCTGCGGGAGTAAGTACCCCATCCCCACCAACCGGTACAAACAAGACATCAATCTCTTCAATACCTTCCTTTGCCTCAAGTGGCAGTGTGGTATCTGAAAGCGCACCAAGGAATACCAAGGTCATACCTTCAAGCTTGACGCTATATACGGTGTTTACCGCATGCACCGTTCCTTTTGCTACTTCGTATTCACTCTTAGTGAGAAAGCCCTGTACCGTAACACCACTTTTCTCATACTCTCCAGGCCCCGCTATCACAAACGGTTCCTTTCCTCCAAAAGAAACCTCCTCCACACCATTCATGTCAGGGTGATTGCGTGACACTAGTGCGATGTCTGCACCAAATCGTACTGAGGGAAGACTTGCTTTCTTTGCAATGGGATCAAAGACAAGGGTAAGGTCACCAAATGTTACCTTGAAGCACTGTCCTCCGTGATGGGTAATTACCATAGTGCATATAATATATCACGTGCCCATGACGGTGTCCTGCACTTGCATAACCGAAAGTATGTGATATGGTGAAAAAGGCTTGCGCGAGCCAGGGTTCGGAGAGATACCACAGAGCAAGACTTACCCCCCTTCGTTCTTTGGATACCCATCTCTCCGGACCCAAATTGACCTTTTGTTTTTGTTACCCCGCACCATGACCACGGTGTGGGTTTTTTGTATCAAAGTCTATGCCCAAGTTCCGCGGTACGCTTGACAAAACTGAGTCTGGTGATACTCTCCTACCACCATCTCAATTGTGGGGTGGGTCTGGGAGACGATCATGATGAACATGACCAACTTCAGCCCGGGAACGTGGTCCCGTTCGCTGAATATTTTTGTCGGTGTTGCTGGCGGTGCCGGCGCAATCAATTCGTCGATGTCGAACACGCTGACGCTGCCGTAGCTGGCCGGCGCGGCTTCACCCCGAGGGGTCCGTAGAAATGCGGACCCCTTTTTATATCCACCAATCTATCAAGCAAATGCTTGGTTTTTTATTACCTAGCCCAGGGGGGCTTGACAAAAAATTTGGAGTGTGATAACTTATCAATACCCAATTTTGGGGACATGAAAGGAGAGTGCTATGCCGCACAATTTCAGTCCGGGCAGTTATGCCCGTCGTGAGAATGGGATCGTTCGCAATCGCAATGCCGCTGCCCAGCCGCGCCGGCCCGGCCATGCCATCGGCGCCGACGCTCCGCACCAGCCCGATTCGCCGGCCGCCGCCGCGCGGTAATCGACCAACGGCGATCGTCAACCACCCCTCTACGGAGGGGCCATAACCCCGGGGGTCCGTAGCAATACGGGCCCCTTTTCTTATACTCTGTAGCGTGCTATATTCTACCCATCGCGTTCGTGCATATTAGAAGTGAGCGGGCTAGCCCTTACGACCGTTGGAAGTAAGTACCCACCACACACAGCACAACGTATTTACTATATGACTGAAGAAGTTCTCGGCGCTAAGGCTGCCCCAGTTGCAGCACCAGTATTCACACTTGACCCATCAAATCCGATGGCAAAGTATGCCGACAAGATTGCTACACCACCTCAGGCTGGTGATGTTGTTGAGGGTACTATCATCGAACTCGTTCGTGGTCGTCTTTTTGTGGACCTTCCACCTTTTGGAACCGGTATTATTTATGGACGTGAGTATCTAAATGCAGCAGACGTACTACGCAAGGCAAATCCTGGCGATACTATCACTGCAAAGGTGGTAGATGCTGCTGGACTTGATGGCTACATCGAGCTCTCACTTAAGGAAGCACGTCAGGCTGCTATCTGGGGTGATGCTGAGCGCGCTATCGTTGGACAGACAACCTTCAACCTTGTGGTTGAGGAAGCAAACAAGGGAGGACTTATCCTTTCATGGCAGGGTATCCAGGGATTCCTTCCTGCATCTCAGCTTTCAAAGGATCACTATCCACGTGTTCCCGAGGGAGATAAGGATAAGATCTTTGGCGAGCTCCAGAAGCTTCAGGGAACTATCCTTCCTGTTCGTATCATCACTGCTGACCCTAAGGAAGGTAAGCTAATCTTCAGTGAGCGCACTGGAGACGAGGAAACTGAGAAGACAAACCTTGTCGACAAGTATGTTGTCGGTGACACCGTTGACGGTGAAGTAACTGGCGCAGTTGACTTTGGGGTATTCGTTAAGCTTGAACAAGGTCTTGAAGGTCT
>CALLKD010000102.1 GCA_938008595.1 uncultured bacterium
AGTTCAGACGTGTGCTCTTCCAATCTCTCGAACAAGTTTATTGTTACTCGACGAAAGGTTGGAAAGAAGCGCTAGAGATAAAAAATATATCAAGAGAAAACCCGCCAATTGGCGGGTTTTCTCTTGCACGCCCCTCTTTCTTCTCGATATCGTGAAGAGTACTTTATACTTAACAAACCAATTGTATGAACCAAACGCACGAACCAACTCTCTATGACGTAATGGATATCCTCGGCACTATACATGAGCGCTTTGACGGGATAGATGCAAAGCTCGATGGCCATGATAGGGGATTCGAGAAATTACTTACCCGCATGGATACTATCGATGAACGAATTGGTGGTGTGGAGAAAAAAGTATCAGACGTAGTGGTCACACTTGCCGATATGCAGGATGATGTTACCTCTATTCTTCTTGGTATGGATACGCATACTGAGAAGATAGTACGTCACGAACGACGAATTGGAGCCTTGGAAAAGGCTGTGTAGACTCTCCCTCGCTATTTAGGGCCTATATTCTGCCTTCAAAATGCTCGCAAATGTTGAGAGTGGGATTGGATCTACCACGGTACCAAGGGAGTATGGTCCTACTTGATACGGAGGGAAGATGATACGAAGCATGGTTCCATCAATCGCAAAGTTTTGGAAGCTGTCTTCCTCTGGCTGAGTACCAGCGGTAATCTCAGGGAAGGCATCACTACCCTCCACAGGAGGATCTCCCGCACTGCCGCCTCCAAGTAGGTTTGGAAGATCTGCACGAGTTTGAGCACTTAGGCGGTCAAGATACGGAGCGCCTGGAGCAAATAGGTCATCGAGCGCAAGAGAAGCGCCAGTACGGGTATCGTACGTGAACGTACGGTAGTAGGTATTTGGATGGGCTCCTAGAGTGTCGGCTTCAATTAGGTATACGTAGGATATGGATCTCCCGCCTTTGTACACCTCATAGTTAATATCGAGCGCATATTTCCGGTCAGGACCAAGACCCTGTATTTTAATGTCTTCTGCCGTGAGGTTTGCAAAATTCCCACTCTCCTTAAATCTCAGAATAGTGTTTTGCACGAATGTCTTCATTTCAGCTACGCCCTCTGCCCCCGTGTTCCCTGGTAGTGGGGCAGTACTTGGGTAATGAGCGTGAATATCATAGTACGCAGCGTTTTCCTCAATATGGGCCACGGTTGCCTCAGATGGCGTCGTTGTAGCCGTTTCAGGGCCGTTTATAAGGCTCACGGAGGCTCCTGTACGCCCAAAGAACCACCAGATCCCTATTCCTATACCTACAGCCGCAAGCACCCCTGCACCCACGGCGAGCATCTCTTTTTTGTTCATTTCCATACTCTAAGTATACATCTGGCAGGCCTCGTAATGCCCAAGTCCCACCACGGGCACCCGTTGCGTTGACAGTAGCTCGTAAGTCCTATACATTACCTATAACTCGCGCCTAGCGCGGGCTTTTCATTCGCATGTCTCGATCACTAAAAAAAGGACCCTATGTCGACCATAACCTCCTGCGCAAAGTGGCAGGCGCTAAAGCTGCAACTGCAGGGGTAATTAAGACATGGGCACGTGCAAGCCAGATTTCACCAGAATTCGTTGGTTTTACATTTGGCGTTCACAACGGCAAGACGCACGTGGATGTTCTTGTGACTGAAGACATGGTAGGTCATCGCCTTGGTGAGTTCTCACCAACGAAGAAATTCGTTCGTCACGGAGGTAAGATGCAGAAACAGCTCGAGCAGAAGAAGCAGGAGTCAGAAATTGCAGCCGCAAAGGCAGCAAAGGCTTCTCCTGCAGCGCCTAAGAAGAAATAGTTTTACGATATTGTTATGCAAGCTCACCTTACTAGCCACAATCAGCCACCGCGCAAAGTACGCCTTGTTACCGAATTGGTTAAGGGTAAGCGTGTTTCTGATGCCATTTCAGCACTCTCATTCCTTCCAAAGCGTGCCGCAGCACCAATTAAGAAGCTTATTGAGTCTGCTGTTGCTAATGCAAAGAACAAGGGAGAGGACGAGGCAACACTCCGTGTTAAGAACATCACTGTCGATAGTGCAGGTATGACTGTTAAGTACATGCCACGCGCTATGGGTCGTGCTGCGCCCATTCGCCGACGCAAGAGCCAGATTTCAGTATTCCTAACGAGCGACGCAAAGTAGCCTTTTTTACCATGACACACACCGTACATCCTTACGCACACCGCCTCGGCATCATTCGTGATTGGCGCAGTCGCTGGTTTGCAGCAGACAAGAAGACCTTCCGCGAGAACCTCGTTGTTGACCACACTATCCGTACCTTCCTAAAGAAGAAGCTACGCTCTATGCACGTTGCTGAAATTGAAATTGAGCGTGGACAGAGCGAGATCCGCGTCATCCTACACACTGCACGTCCAGGTCTTGTTATTGGACGCTCAGGCGAAAACGCTACAAACCTCCGCAAGGAAGTAACACAGGCAGTTGCAAAGGTTGCTCCTCTACACGGCCGCACGGTGAAGCTCGACATTATGGAGATCCGCCAGCCAGAAACATCTGCTGCGGTTGTTGGCATGATGGTTGCTGAGGGTCTTGAGAAGCGTATGCCATTCCGCCGTGTACTTAAGTCAACGGTTGAGAAGGTAATGTCTACTCGTGATGTAATCGGCGTACGTATTGTTATCTCAGGTCGTCTTGGAGGTGCTGATATGGCTCGTACAGAGCAGATCAAGCGTGGACGTATTCCACTTCAGACATTCCGTGCAAACATTGATTACTCACACCAGGAGGCTAACCTTCCATTCGGTGTTATCGGTATCAAGGTGTGGATCTACCTCGGAGAGCAGTTCTCAATGAGCCAAGCACCTGAGGAGCGCTCTGCACCTGCCCGCGCTGGAAATAAATAAGGAATAATTTTTTACCTATGCTATTCCCTAAAAAAGTAAAACACCGAAAGTGGCAGACAGGACGAAAGAGTCCTGAGCAGCTTGCACGTCCAGACACTCGAGGTACTGAAGTTTCTTTTGGTTCATACGGACTTAAGGCAACAACACCACACCGCGTAACAAGTAATCAGATCGAGGCTGCTCGTAAGGTGCTTACCCGCGCAACAGGAAAGGGAGGTAAGCTCTGGATCCGCATTTTCCCAGACCGTCCGGTAACCGCAAAGCCTGCTGAGGTAGGAATGGGTAAGGGTAAGGGAGATCCGAAGCACTTTGTGTTTGAGGTGCGTCCAGGACGCGTACTATTTGAGCTCGATGGTGTTGAGGATGCTAAGGCTCGCGATGCACTTCGCCGCGCTGGATCAAAGCTTCCTGTAAAGAGCAGTATCGTCACCCGCAACTAATATGAAAAAGAAAATTAACTACACCGAAATGAAGGAGAGTGAGCTTATGGCTACGCTTGCTTCAGCACGCGAGGAACTTCGCGCACATCGTTTTGCTGCTGCGGGTGCTCGTGCAAAGGATACTAGCGCTCCTGCAAAACTACGTGCAACGGTTGCTCGTGTAATGACAGAGCTCGGTCGTCGCACACGCGAGGGCGTTACCGAAGTAACTGCATAATATTTACCTATGGAACACACAGAATCAAAACCACAGACTTTCCAAGGTGTTGTTGTAAAGACAGCAATGAAGGACACTGCTACCGTTGCCGTATCACGCTACGTAAAGCACCCTAAGTACAAGAAGTACCAGGTTCGTACAAAGAAGTACCTTGTGCACGATCCAGAAAACACCGTTGCTGTTGGAGACAAAGTAACTATTGTTGGATGCCGTCCTATTTCAAAGCTTAAGCGCTTTGCAATTAAGAAGACTGCGTAATATTTCATTTAATTTAAAAGCCTATGCTACAGCCACAATCAATCGTCACCGTTGCCGACAACTCAGGCGCAAAAGTTGCGCGCGTTTTCAAGGTGCTTGGCGGTAGCAAGCGCCGCTACGCAGAAATTGGCGATGTTGTTGTTGTCTCAATTCAGACAGCAGAGCCTCGCAAGGCAGTTAAGAAGAAGGACATCTTCAAGGCTGTTGTGGTTCGTCAGCGTAAGGCATATCGCCGTGCTAATGGTTCATACGTTCGTTTTGATGACAACGCTATCGTACTCATTGAAAAGCAGGGTAAGGAAATGGGACCTAAGGGTAACCGTGTATTTGGTCCTGTACCGCGTGACCTAATTGAAAAGGGATGGCAGAACATTGCTTCCATTGCCCCTGAAGTGGTATAACCTCTAACTATTTCTATATGAAAATGAAACTAAAAAAAGGAGATACAGTGATGGTGGTATCAGGAAAGGATAAGGGCAAGACCGGTACCATTACACACGCACTACCAAGCGAAGGTAAGGTGGTCGTAGATGGTGTAGCTATGGTAAAGCGTTCACAGCGTGGCGCACGTGGACAGAGCGGGGCAATCATCGAGCGACCTCGTGCAATCGATGCTTCAAACGTTATGTTTATGGACCCAAAGGAGAAGAAGCCTACCCGTATTGGTCGCACCCGTACTGATGGTAAAAATGTTCGCACAACAAAGAAGAGCGGAAGCACACTTTCCTAAGTCGCAAGACCGGTAACAATATACTTATGATGATCTCACAGAAAAAAGAACAGGAAGCATACAAGCTCTTTAAAGAGCAGTTTGGCTATACCAATGTAATGGCAGCACCACGTCTCGTTAAGATCGTTGTATCTTCTGGCGTTGGAAAGGCAAAGGACAAGAACCGCCTTAAGGTGGTTGAGGATCGTCTGGCTCGTATCACTGGTCAGAAGGCAAGCCCTCGCGCTGCACGTATGTCTATCGCCTCATTTAAGCTTCGTGAAGGTGAAATTGTTGGATACCAAGTAACACTTCGTGGCCAGCGCATGTACGAATTCTTTGATAAGCTCGTACACATTGCACTTCCTCGCACTCGTGACTTCCGTGGTCTAAACAAGACCGCTATCGATGAGATGGGGAACATGACTATTGGTCTTAAGGAGAACAACATCTTCCCTGAGACTTCAGAAGAAGACCTAAAGGATGTGTTTGGTCTAGCCGTTACTCTTGTAACTACGGCAAAGGGCAAGCCTGAAGCTGAAGCATTCTTCCGTCACCTCGGCGTACCGCTTAAGCCGTAAATAAAGCTTTAAAGACACAAAATCCCTTGACTAACCTCAAGGGATTTTGCATTGTGGGCAAGGAGACTGCCTTTAGCCGGATAGTCACGTTCTTGGTCTCCACGTGTAGAAATCCGGAAGGAGAGATACGATGCAGCAAGTTACCACAATATCGGCCGAACATTTGGTGGGACGCTCAATCGCTGGCAGTTTTGGGAACAGGGTCATTCCTGAACCCATGACTCTAGAGTATAAGGTTATGAAGTCGCACCTGAGCAATGAAGACATTCGACTCAGATTCTTCACCACAGAGCTTCTGATACGCTTCACCAAACTGTCAGAGGTGGATCAAGTGCTCTTTGCAAGTCAGGTGCTCAACGCAGCACAGAAGTATTTGCGCCCATACAAGAACAAGCTTGCGCAACCTGAAGGGCTGGTCCTCCATATCGAAATCCCGTGGACCCCCAAGAAGCGGCGGAAAATCAACGTTTCATTTGCGTGTGACCCACAGCGTGTCGATCACGCCACCGTTCAGTATGTGCTCAATCTGCGCCTTATGTAGCGCAAACTATGCCCCTCCCAGCTCACGCAGGGAGGGGCATTTGCTATATCAGCCGCACCTTTCTCAAAAGATATACTCCGACATAAGCACTGCGTTGACAGCCTAGTTGCTTGCTGATACATTGTGTAAACGCTCCTCGGAGCTCTTTTTCGTATGGCTAAAACTTCACAGATTGCGCGAAACGCAAAGAAAATTAAGCTCGTAGCTCGCTTTGCTGAAAAGCGTGCTGCTCTTAAACTTGCTGGTGACTCAGAAGGTCTCCAGAAGCTTCCACGTAACTCTTCACCAAGCCGCGTAAAGAACCGCTGTGCCGTCTCAGGACGCTCACGTGGATACTTGCGTGACTTTGGACTTTCTCGTATTCAGTTCCGCGAACTTGCTCGTGAAGGCAAGATTCCGGGAGTAAAAAAATCATCATGGTAACAGACCGCGTAGGAGATTTCATAATTCGTCTTAAGAATGCTGGTGCAATCAGCAACACGTCTATTACTGCACCTCACTCTAAGCATGTTGAGCAGATTGCAAACAAGCTTAAGGATCTAGGCTTCGTTGAGCGTGTTGATGTTGTTAAGGACTTCCCAAAGAAGCTCGTAGTAACACTTGCATACGACGAGAACGGTGATCACAAGATCCACGATGTAAAGCGCATCTCAAAGCCAGGACGCAGACTCTATGTTTCTTCAACAGAAGCACACACCGTAAAGAACGGTCTTGGAGCGCGCCTCATCTCAACACCAAAGGGAGTTCTCGCTGATAAGGAAGCACGTAAGGTGCGCGCTGGGGGAGAAGTATTGTTTGAAATCTGGTAATAAATTCTATATGTCACGCCTTGCTAAGAAACCAATTGCTATACCCGCCAAAGTAACCGTAACAACAGACGGTGGCGTGCTTACAGTAAAAGGTCCAAAGGAGACTTTGACACAGGATATCCACTCAACAATTTCAATCGAGGTTACCCCTGAAGGTGTTGTTATTGCTGCAAAGAATAACTCAAAGCTTTCAAACGCTCTTACCGGCACCTTTGCAGCACTATTGCACTCAATGATGATCGGTGTTGAAACACCATGGAAGAAAGTACTTGTACTAAAGGGTGTGGGATACAAGGTTGAACTCAAGGGCAATGATCTTGTGTTTAACGTTGGATTCTCTCATCAGGTAGTTGTGCCAGTACCACAGGGTCTTACTGCGGTAGTTGAAAAGAGCACTATTCGCATCGAAGGTGCTGATAAGCAGCGTGTTGGTCAGTTTGCTGCAGAGATCCGCGACATCAAGCGCCCTGAGCCATACCTTGGAAAGGGAATCGCATACGAAGGAGAAGTTATCCGCCGTAAGCAAGGTAAGAAGGCTGTTTAATCTATTTATATGACTCGACTAGGAACTACAAAGAAAGAACTTCGCGACCGACGTCACACGCGTGTTCGCGCTAGCATCTCAAAGAACAACGACCGCCCTCGTCTTGCTATCTTCCGTTCAAACCGCTTTGTTTCAGCGCAGGTTATTGATGACAGCAAGGGTCACACACTTGCAAGTGCACATGGACGTGAGTTCAAGGGTGCACAGTCTCTCCAGGCTGCACAGGTTGGAAAGGTTGTTGCTGAGCGCGCTAAGGCTGCTGGTGTTACCGATGTAGTGTTTGACCGTGGAGGATATGCCTATGCTGCACAGGTTAAAGCACTTGCGGATGCTGCACGTGAAGCTGGACTTAACTTTTAATTATTATGAATGACACCATGACTGAGACTGAAGTAATCGAAACTCCTGTTGTTGCAGAAGAGGCTCTTCCTGTAGCTGAGGAAACACCGGTTGCTGAAGTGCAAGCTCCTCGTGCTCGCACCGGAGCACGCGGTGCACAGCGTGGTGGTCGTTCTCGTGAACGCGCTCCTCGTGAGCGAAGTGAATTCGAGCAGGCTACTCTTGAAGTGCGTCGTGTAGCTCGTGTTATGGCAGGAGGTCGCCGCTTCTCATTCAGCGTTACTATTGTTATCGGTGACAAGAAGGGACGTGTTGGTGTAGGTCTTGGAAAGGGGGCTGACACTGCTCTTGCAATTGATAAGGCAGTACGCTCTGCAAAGAAGCATCTCATTACTGTTCCTCTCACGAAGAGCCGCTCAATTGAGCACGATGTGCACGCAACTAACGGATCTTCAACAGTTGAGATCAAGCCTTCAGTTGGCCGTGGACTCGTTGCTGGATCTGCTATGCGTACTGTTCTTGAACACGCTGGTGTTACCGATGTGGTTACCAAGATCCAGAGCCGCACAAAGAACAAGCTTACTATTGCTCGCGCAACAGTAGAGGCTCTTAAGACACTTCAGACTCGCTAGTACTATTTTTATGCAAATCAACACACTACAAGCAAAGAGCCCTCGTGTAACTAGCGCCCGTGTTGGACGTGGAGGAACTCGTGGAAAGACCTCTGGTCGTGGCACCAAGGGACAGAACGCTCGTTCAGGACACAAAAAGCGTCCAGAAATTCGCGACACTATCAAGAAGCTTCCTAAGCGTCGTGGATTTGGAAAGAACCGTTCTCGTACTGTTCGTCCACAGACTATCTTCACACCGGTTAACCTTGGAGCACTTGAGAAGAACTTTGCTGCAGGAGAGGCAGTTAGCCCAATCACCCTCATCAAGAAGGGACTCGTAGGTTCTTCAGGTGGATTCATTCTTCCGGTTAAGATCCTCGGTACTGGTACGCTTACAAAGAAGCTTATTGTTACCGACTGTATTGCGTCAGACGCTGCTCGCAGCGCAATTGAGAAGGCGGGCGGTTCTTTTACTGCGACCCCCTAAGAAGCTACTTAATTCGAGCCTATGATTACACAATTCTTCCATAAGCTCAGCGTTGTTTTCACCGACAGAGCGCTCCGCACCCGTATCTTTTTCCTACTAGCTGCTATTGCAGTCTTTAGGTTCCTTTCTGCTATCCCTGTTCCAGGAGTAAATCGTGCTGCACTTGAGCAGTTCTTCCAGAGTAACCAGTTTCTTGGTCTCTTGAACGTATTTTCTGGAGGAGGGTTCTCACACATCTCACTCGTACTGCTTGGTGTTGGTCCATACATTACGGCTTCAATCATAATGCAGCTTGCAACTGTTATATTCCCGCAGGTAAAGGAGATGTACAGCGAGGAAGGGGAAGCAGGACGCACCCGTTTCATTTCTATTTCTCGTATGATCACCGTACCTATTGCCATCGTGCAGGGTATTGCCTTCCTTACGCTCCTTGAGACACAGGGTATTTTGAACCCACTTTCACGTGCTGCGTTTGCCGGTGATGTGCTCGTAGTTGCCGCAGGATCACTTCTACTTATGTGGATTGGTGAGCTTATCACCGAGTTCGGTATTGGAAACGGTGTTTCTCTAATCATCTTTGCGGGTATCGTCTCACGTCTTCCAAGCGGTATTTCACAGGCACTCTTCTCAGCAACGACTGCTAACATTCCTGCGTACATAGGGTTTGCACTTCTTGCACTCGCTGTTATCTACGCCGTTGTTATGGTGGCTGATGCAGAGCGCTCTATTCCAATTGCCTATGCTCGCCAGGGACGCACAGGAGGAGGAACAAATGCTGCAACCTACCTTCCAATCCGCCTTCTTCAGGCAGGGGTTATTCCGATCATCTTCGCACTCTCACTCCTTCTTCTTCCGCAGCTTGCGATTGCAGGACTTAGCGCTCTGCATGTTGGAGGAATGGCAACGGCATCTCGCTTCTACGCAGCGTTTGCTGCAAATGCATGGGAGTACAGTGCCGTATACTTTGCACTCGTTGTTATGTTTACGTACTTCTACACGGCAATTACATTTGAGCCAAAGCGTGTAGCTGACAACCTACAGAAGTCTGGAGCCTTTGTTCCAGGTGTACGTCCAGGACGTGAGACAGAAAGCTACATTGCTACGGTGGTGAACCGCATCACTCTTCCAGGAGCACTCTTCCTCGGACTTGTTGCGGTTATCCCATTCATCATCAAGGGACTTACGGGAATCTCTGCGATCCTTGTTGGTGGTACTGCACTTCTTATTGCCGTACAGGTACTTCTTGACCTCGTGCGTAAGATTGATGCACAGGTTTCACTTCGCGAATACTAGGATTTGTCATAGAGGGGAGAATAAAAGACCACCTTGCATACGGTGGTCTTTTGTGGTTTAGTTCTGTAACTGTTCTTTGAGTGAAGTATAGGTTCGCCATAGCAGAAAGCGGCTTAGAAGGGCTGTTCTCTGCTGTGGCGAATCGGGTTACCGAATGTCGTTGTGCAGCAAATTCCAATCAGGAGATGGGGTGTGTCCCAAGAACATTCAATTACAGAAATCAAGAATCGCCTCTCAGGGCTAGTCAATTCGG
>CALLKD010000103.1 GCA_938008595.1 uncultured bacterium
CCCTGTGCATTGCGCACAGACACCTTCACGAACATGCTGTAGGTGCCGTCCTTTGCTTGCGGCCCTATCTGCACGTAGCACGATGGCTTCCTTGGCAGCACTACGCCCGCAGGTATCTCGCTGTGTTCGACGTTCATAATACCCTCCATGGTGGTTTGCGATAAGCTGCGCTTATATTGGCATATGCGTTACGCGCGAGCTTCATGTCATGCAGCTGAAGGAACGTCTGCGCCACTTGTGGCAGCGCCTCGTCATCCTCCACATCAACGTGCCACTGCGCGCGTAAGGACTTCGTTATGGGATGGCGTAGCGACAGGTACGTGCCGGGTACCCGCACAAGGCGGTGTGCCCACACCTCCAGCTGCTCGTTCGTAATGGGCTGCAGCAGCACGACTTCCGGTTGTAGGGTCATAACGCACTGCTGTAGATGTCGACCTTCTTGCCTTTCTTGGGGGTGAACCCGGTGTTGTCCACAATTCCCCAGAGGTGCGGGATGGGCGCCATGTTGTACTCGCTCTCGATGTAGCCATCAGTCAGCATCAGTACGCAACGTGCCTTGATCTTCTTCTCCTTGATGTAGTCGGCCACCACGCTGACCGTTGTGCCGCCGCCGCCCGCGGGCTTGAGCTGCTTGGCGATCTGGTCGTAGTCCTTGGCGGTGAAGGTCTGGTCCCCGGCGATCTTCGTGTCCCACCACAGCATGCGCACCTTGGCAGGCTTGACCTGCTGGCAGATGCGCGCCACCTCACCGAACACCGTGGGGTACACGCCGCCCATGGAGCCCGATGTGTCACAGGCGATGATGATCTCGCCGATGGCCTCGCTGAAGTGTGACGGCAGGATGATGCCTAGCGGCAGCATGCGCTTGTTGGGCGGGCTGAACCGCGACTGGTCGTCACCCTCGCTCAACTCCTGAATGAACCGGCGCAGCGGTGTCTTCCAGTCCGTATTGCGTTGCTCGAAGCCGTTGACACGGCCGCCACTGCCCGATGACCCGCGCTTCTTGGCCTGCATCTTCTCGCGCACGATCTGGCCCTGCGCTGTAGCGTCCTGCACGGCCTGCTTCAGCTCCTTCATCTCCTCGGCTGAGAGAGAATTCTCTCCGTCGCCGGGCTGCCCTGCGGCCGCCTCGGTTGCACGCTGGTGCTCGTCCATAGTGCCGCCGGGCTGCCCCTTACCGCCTTTCGGCTGCTCTGGCGGGGGGTTCTTGATCAAGT
The DNA here is from genome assembly GCA_938008595.1 of uncultured bacterium. GTDB lineage: Bacteria > Patescibacteriota > Minisyncoccia > Phycocordibacterales > Phycocordibacteraceae > C7867-001. The sequence goes on from CALLKD010000103.1 coordinate 1,218, forward strand.
CCTGCAGCACCTCCAAGAACGACTTGTCCTTGTACTTCGCGTCAATGAG
>CALLKD010000104.1 GCA_938008595.1 uncultured bacterium
TGTGGAACCTCTACAACGCCCGCAGCCACAAGGGCGAGAACATCCGCGCCTTCCCCATCTCCAACTGGACCGAGATGGACGTCTGGCAGTACATCGAGCGCGAGGGACTGGAACTGCCCAGCATCTACTTCGCCCACACCCGCCCTGTGGTGATGCGCGCCGGCGCCATCGTGCCGGTTAACGTGCCGCTGATGAACGGTGAACTGACCAACCTGCCCAAGCCCGGTGAAGAGATCATCGAACGCCAGGTGCGCTTCCGCACCGTGGGCGACATCTCCTGTACCGCGCCGGTGGATTCCGATGCCGACACGGTCCAGAAGATCGTCCTCGAGACCGCCACCACCACCATCACCGAGCGCGGCGCGACCCGTCTGGACGACCAGACCAGCGAAGCCTCCATGGAACAACGCAAGAAAGAGGGTTACTTCTAAATGAACGCCCAACACGTTGAGGACCGCGGCCTGCTGCGATTCCTGACCTGCGGCTCGGTCGATGACGGCAAGAGCACCCTGATCGGCCGTCTGCTGTTCGACACCAAGGCCATCCTCGCCGACACCCTCACCGCCATCGAACGCACCTCCAGCAAGCGCGGCATGACCGCCGTGGACCTTTCCCTGCTGACGGACGGCCTTCAGGCGGAACGCGAACAGGGCATCACCATCGACGTGGCCTACCGCTACTTCTCCACCGGCACACGCAAGTACATCATCGCCGACGCACCGGGCCACGAGCAGTACACGCGCAACATGGTCACCGCGGCCTCCACTGCCAACCTCGCGATCATCCTCATCGACGCGCGCAAGGGCGTGCTCACCCAGACCCGCCGCCACAGCTATCTTGCCAACCTAGTGGGAATCCCCCACCTGATCGTCGCCGTGAACAAGATGGATCTGGTGGACTACGATCGCGCCACCTTCGAGCGCATCGTGGGTGAATACCGCGCCTTCGCCGAACAGATCGGCCTCACAGATGTGCGCTTCATCCCCCTGTCCGCGCTCAACGGCGACATGGTGGTGGATCGGGGCGATCGCCTGGACTGGTACGACGGTCCAACCCTCATCGACATCCTCGAAGCCGCCCCCGCCGCCCACACCGAGAAGGCCGAAAGTTTTCGCTTTCCCGTCCAGTACGTGTGCCGTCCGCAAGCCTCGGACAACCCCGACCTGCATGACTACCGCGGCTTTATGGGACGCGTCGAGGCCGGCGAGGCCAAGGTCGGTGATACCGTCACCGTCCTGCCAGGCGGCCGGAGTTCACGCATCAAGGACATCCAGCTCAACGGTCAGTCCCTGCCGCGCGCCATCCACGAACAATCCGTGACGCTCCTCCTCGAGGACGAGATCGACATCTCCCGTGGCGACATGATCGTCAACGCCGACGAGGTTCCCGCGCAGACCAAACAGATCGAAGCGATGCTGTGCTGGATGTCTGAAACGCCCCTGTCCCCTGCCCGCACCTACTGGTTGCGCCATACGACACGGGAGGTCAAGGCCAAGGTTGCGGGCATCGCCTACCGGGTCGACATCAACAGCCTCGACCACGAGTCGGTCACCACCCTGGCCATGAACGACATCGCGCGCCTCACCCTCAAGCTCGCCCAGCCGATCTTTGCCGATCCCTATGTAGACTCCCGCGCCACAGGCGCATTCATCATCATCGACGAAGCCACCAACAACACCGTCGGCGCCGGCATGATCAGGCGCTGACAATCGCCCTACTCCACCTAACGAAATGGCCGGTACGGATCGCACCGTACCGGCCATTTGTTTTGTGATCGCCACGAAAGCCCCCACCCCTTTCGCGTTGTGTTCTGCCAGCCGTCATCGTGGCCCACGAACCCGTATCGATCCCCCAACAGCCCCAACAAGCGCTTGCAAGGAGCTTATCCAGAAAATACGAATTTCCACGCCACAGCACTTCGCCCCTCAATGCCCTCGCGCACCACGCCCCCGGCATCGGGATAGGTGCGGCCAGATTACCTGACCTCCCCCACCACCCGGCATCCAGGTCCGCACCGGGCGGTTGGAATCGTTGAAGTCAGTGCGTCGCGAAGCGCCCGGCGCTTCGCCCGAGCCTGCGTGTTCTCGAACCGCCCGAAGTGATTCCTCGCTGCCAGGACAGAAGTGGGCTTCACTCTCCCCGGTTATCTGACGAGCTTCGCCGCGGCGAACATCTGAGTTCCACGAATCCGGAGAAGCGCGGGGCCTGCCCTCCGATTCCTTTGGCCCTTCGCTCCATACAGACAGCTACGATGGCCGCTGCTGACTCCTCGCTCCGTGTCTCCACGTCGGCCTTTCAGCCATGAGGCGAGGTCTCCCCAGGTAAGAACGCTCTCATTCTCTGCACAACCGACGGATTTACGCCGCTTCGCCTTGATCACAAGCGCTTCGTGCTTCCTTGCACGCTCGCCCTACTCGGCAGCGCCTTCTATCCGATTCGTGTCCATCGGTTCCCAGATTACGATCCACGCGTCCTCCCCACGCTCGGTCGCCCTCACCCCGTTGCGCTTCTCTTTGTTCGCTATGATCAACTTACGTAAGCCCCCGGGCATCCCATCTTCCCCCAGCCCTTTAGCTCGCTAACCATAGTGTCCACTACGCGCTAGAAGT
>CALLKD010000105.1 GCA_938008595.1 uncultured bacterium
GCAGGTGCCACTGGCGAGGATCTGCTCGTAATGTGCGACGTTGTAGTACCCGTGTTTCTTCCAATCGAAGCCATGCTTACACCCGCTGCAGAGGAGGATGGTTTTCTGTGCCCCTACCAGGTCCCCTGCCACATAGGCCTTGGCACTGCGCCCATGCTTCCATCCTGGGTCCTGCATACCCTTCAGCACATCCCACACGGTCCACCCTTTCTTGGGGATCAGGATGTTCATGCTTACCCCTTCCTCGTCCAGGTGAGCTCCTTGCGGACGCCTTCCCAGTGGTCATTCGTAATACCCACGTGGGGGCGGTAGGAGCCGAATCGACCCGCCTTGATGAGCTTGGTGTAGAACTCCTTTTGCTGCTCATTGAGGCCAGCAACAGGGTCCTTGGTTTTGGGGGCTGGCTTCGCATTGGTGGTGGTTTCCATAAAGGCCTCTCGTTCAACAGGTTTTGCCTTGAGCTTGGCTTGGCTTTCCAGTGCGTCCACATCGCCAAACGCTGCGCGGGCGGCTGCCAATTCCGTGGCTCGTGTGGCGGGCATCCCAAGGACTTCCACATGGTACTTGTATTCCTGTACCAGCTTCTCGCGCTCAGGGGTGCCGTCCTTCACCAGGTTCGGGTTGGCTTTGCGATACCGGGATAGCGTCTCGTCGATGGTGGCCTCACGGGTATTGAGCTTGAGGTAGCCATTGATCTTGGCTTCCGCCTTCTTCTCGGCTCGCTTCTCAATGACCGTCTCACGGTACTCAATCGCCTGGTCCAGGGTGAGCTTGCCGTCTGCAATGAAGCCACGCAGGTCAGCCCACGTGTACTCCTTCTCAGGCGTCTCAGCCGCTTCCTCCTTGACCTTGGCCCGCTCCTCCAGCCGAATGCGAGCTTCACGCTCACGCTGGGCTTCTGCCGCTAAGGCATCAGCTTTGCGCTCCGCTTCCTTCGCACGAGCCCAGACTTGCTTGAACCGCTCGCCGGTAGGCTCAAGGGGGTGCTCCTCGTGGCCCTGCCCTTCATCTTGAGAGGTTTGCGCGACAACGGGATCTGCCCCGACGTGCTCACCTTCTTGACTGTGAGGCTCGGCAACTTGACTCGGCTGGTCACTGACTTGTTGAACTTCATCGGCCATGCTCTCCTCCGTTATGGTGTAGGAACCGCACCCCGTTTGTGGTGGGGGTGGCACCGCCGCTTATGCGGGTTGCTGCTCGTTTGCCTGGCTAGCAGCCAGCAATTTGGATGGAAGTTCCATCGCCTCCTCCAGGGTCTCTCGGCGGGACTTCCAGCTGAAGTAGTTACGCTGGGCAATGTGCCAGTCGCGGGGCTCATTGGCCTCAGCACTGTTAGCCAACCACTGCAACTCCTCACTGCGAGCCTGGTCCAGCTTGGGCTGTAACAGACTGAGGTAGTAATCCCAGTGCTCGTTCTTGGTCACGAAGTCCACCTTGAGGGCGGCTTGCTTCACCAAGGAGAGGTGTGCTTCATGGAGTTTCTTGCCCTGCTCCTGCTTGAGGACCATGAGGCGTTCAAACTCAGGTCTACTTGGGGGCATTCGTCACCTCGGCAATGCTCTCGCGGAAGTTCTTAATGCGGCTCAGTTCCATGTCGTCCAGCAGCTTAAGGATAGCGTGGACGGCCTGGCTAAGTTGACGGGTTGTGGGGGCGCTGCTGAGGGCTGTATCAATGGCGGCCAATTGCTTGCGAAGGGGGGTCATAGGTTCAGCGGCCATGGGATTTCCGTTCAGTGGGGCATTCACAGATGCCACAGTATTTGGGGATGGTGCCGGGGTGCGTCTCGTGCGTCCAATGCCCTTGGTTGACTTGTACGCGGAAGATGGTGCCGTACAGGTGCTTACAGCGGGGGCAGTACACTTCTGCTTCTAGCTCACGGGGCATCGTGCTTCCCTGGCTCAATGTTCTCCGCAAACCCTGCCAACAAGGTCTGGTGCATCAGGTCCCACATGCCTAGGACGGTGAGCACATTGCCCTGGATGTAGAACAGGTCCGACACATGCTCATCAATGAAGGCGGTATTGCAGCCTGCTACCACGAGGTCTGGGTAGCGTTTGTGCAGGGCGTCCAAGAGGTCGTCTGTGGGGACTTGTGCAAGTTCTAGCGGCATGTTATAAAAAGTCCTTTATGGAGAAAACTATGCACATGGACAAAGTTGCTAATAGCGGTAACGATGAGTTCTTCACACCCCTGTACGCAGTCGAACCGCTCTTGAAATATGTCAACCCCGCATGGAAGGTATGGTGTCCTTTCGATACGGAAGAAAGCCTTATCGTGAAGGCCCTTAAAGCGC
>CALLKD010000106.1 GCA_938008595.1 uncultured bacterium
AGATCTACACAGGCGAAGACACTCTTTCCCTACACGACGCTCTTCCGATCTAATGATATCGCCGCCTTTAACGGTCTCTCAGAGGGAGCATCGCTCATAAAGGGAGCAGAGATCATTATCCCTGGAGGTGAATTGGCGACTGAGAAGGCAGCTCCTACAAAGAAGAAGACGCTGGCAAGCAAGATTAAAACAGGTGGAAGTCTCTCACAAATCCTAGCTAACCCATACCGTGGCGGAAGCGGCGCTGAAATTGATGGGTATTACACAAACCCAGCACCAGGTGCTCGCGTAACACAAGGTATTCATGGATGGAACGGTGTTGACCTCGGCGCCCCTAATGGAACTCCTGTGTATGCTGCTGCAGCAGGTACCGTAACCGTTTCAAAGGTTGGAGGATGGAATGGAGGATATGGAAACTATGTCGTAATTACTCACGATAATGGGACACAGACACTGTACGGACACCTTTCAAGCGACTTGGTTTCTGTGGGTGAGCGGGTAACAGGTGGCGAGCGTATTGGTGGAGTCGGTATTTCAGGAGCAGCGACTGGATATCACCTACACTTTGAGGTCCGTGGTGCACGTAATCCGTTTGCAAGTTGCAAGCTACTCTCCTACTGCACGCCTGACTAAGGGAAATACTAAAACTCCCCGTCACTTTGACGGGGAGTTTTAGTATTTCCCTAGAGGAATATCTTATCCGTTCATGTGCGCCTTGCAGGTCTGGGCTGCAGGATCTGCCATAAGTCTATCTTCTTCAATAGCCTCCCCTGACACTTCACAGGTTCCATAGGTGCCGTTTTCAATACGAGCAAGTGCTGCAAGTACGGTATTGTAACGAATTTCAAGATCGTTAGTTATGGCAATGTTTTCACCATAGTGTTCCATTGCATCAGCGCGATCGTTAGGATCAGCTGCCTGTGCTGTTTCTTGTGATACCGGTTCCCAATCATTCTCATTTGATGGGTTGCGGCGTGCCACCGTTGCCAATTCAGTCTCAAGTAATGCCTTTTCTTCCTCAAGCTTCTCCTTAAAAATGTGTGTGTCAGTCATGACGCCATGATACCACAAACAGAATGTCTGCTAGTTACCGGCTTTTGATGAGAGTCGAGAAAGTAGGATACTAAATGCAGCCTCATCTCGGGCAATAATGAGCGTGCTCTTGTCCTTGTATCCGTACAGCAAGACGGTTCTACCAGAATTATCTTTGTATACCCGAACATCGTGATTTGAAACCACTGCATCAACAAAGCCTGCCTGTGAATTTCGTGTGGGTTGAGTACTAATACCCACGGTTGCAGTTGGCTGCTGTTCTTCAGGGTATGCCGGGTATATGCGCGCAAGATCAGTGCGCATGCTTGCTTCCCACGTGAGCATACCTGCGAAAGTACGCTCATATGAGGTGACGTCAAAGATAAAGAATGGTCGTGTCTCACTACCGGCATGAATAACACCTACTGTGCTGTCAGGGCTCGCATTTCGGAGGAAGATCTCAGGGGCATTTGTCCCAAGTCGTGAGATAAGAACTCCTCCTGGTTGAGGAGTAGATGTGAGTGCAGTGCTTGTAGAGAGCGAAATGTATGTAACAAGAATAGTTCCTTGCGCGAGAGGCTCGCTTGCCTTCTCTGCAAGTGCTGTCATATATCCTGACCCGGAGTCTTTGATCTCCGCAGTTGCATCAAAGGTGACAAGCGATGGTACTGCACTTCCTGAGATAGGGAGCTTTGATGATTTGGCAAAGAACATGCCTGCAGCAGTGGCAATTCCCAACCCCGCAACAAGAAGAAGGCCAGCAAGTACGAGCCGCCATCTATTTGGAGTAAGAGATTCCCTTTGTATGACTGGTGCACTTGTTGCCGGTAGGGCATCTTGCTCAGCGGCAAGTACTGAAAACGTATTTGCCTTTCTCTCATCAATTCGATCAGCAAAGTCAGAGCTGTACGTGTGGAGCGGTGAGGGGGTGGGTGCTGCCACCTTTTCAACAACAGGTTCTGGTGCAGGTGTCGGTGTAGGCTCTGGTTTTGGAACGGTAACAGGAAATGCAAATGGCTCTGAGGAAGGTGCAACATTTTCCCTAGTTGGGATTCTTGGGAGTTCCTTTCCAAGATCAGCTTGGTTCTGCAGCAGATTCATCTCCCCTGCCCGCTTTTCAAGTGACGGTTGTCCTGAAGAAGAATTAATCTTTGCACGTAGTCGGGCCAAGATACTGTCACGACTCTCAGATTCTGACGGTGTAGCGGTGTTTGTGGGTACCGGAGCAGCACTTGGAATGTTGGGTTGTGCTGGTGGTACGGCTGCTGGTGTAGGAGTCGCTACGCTTTCGAATATTCCCTTCTCATCCTCCTTTGTTGTGTGAAGAATTTCTTCAGGCTTATCTCGCTTATCCCCAGCCTTCTCTCCTTCTACCGCTGAAGAGTCTGGTTCCGTAAAGGAAACATCATTTGGCACATACTGAGAGATGGGAGCAGGATGAGTTTTTTCTGGAGCAGGAATTGGAGCGGGCACGGGCTTTCCAGAAAGTTGCGCAACATCCTTTGCATAGGTGCGCATGTACTGCGTAGGGTTTTCAGGTTTTGTAACCGTACTCTTCGGTATCACCACCGAACTGTTAGACGCATCTGTTTGTACTTTAGGATCTGGGTCCATGTACATACAGTTTACACGCGAACAGGCAATATTGCGTGTTCGCGTGTGAACTTAGAACTATATTATTCTTCTACCCTCGCCCACTAATGAGAAACTTCTTAGGATTATCGCTCATGTCAGTAAATGCGTGTGCTGCCTCTTTAAGTTTTGCAGAGGATGATTTTCCAAAGGAGATAACCTCAACCTGACATCCCATGTGCATATCAAGATATTCAATGAGAGGAACAAAGTCTCCGTCTCCAGTAGCAAGCACAATGGTGTCGAGCTTGGGAGCAAGTTTAACGGCGTCTATTGCAAGCCCAACGTCCCAGTCGGCTTTCTTTGCGCCATCAGAGAAGACTTGTAGTCCCTTAACCTTTGTTTCAATACCAATTTTTGTAAGCGCATCAAAGAATGCTGTTTCGTCGCCCGCTTCCGTAGAAATAACGTATGCGATTGCACGAACTAGTGTGCGGTCCCCTACTGCTTCTTCAAGAACCTTTGCAAAGTTAACGCGTGTTTTGTATAGATGTTTCGCACTGTGATACAGATTTTGAGTATCAATGAAGACACCGACTCTCTGTGCTGGATGTTTAATAACGGCCATATTGTTTATGTAAAGCGGATGTTCTCCGCATATTCTAATTTATTAAAAATACGTAGCAGGAATGCTGCACCATAATGGTAGCATTCGATTCCTACATGCATGCACAAAACGCAATAAAGCCCCAGAAGGGCTTTATTTCTTTAGACCAAGCTTCTTGATGATCGTTGCGTACTGCTTCTTGTTGTTCTTTTCGAGGTATCGAAGGTGAGAACGGCGGTCAGCAACCATCTGGAGAAGTCCACGACGTGAGTGAAAATCCTTCTGATTTTTCTTCAGGTGTGAGGTCAATTCATCAATTTTACGGCTTAAAATGGCGACCTGTACAGTGGCAGAGCCAGTGTCAGTGTCATGCATAGCGCCCACCTTAATTGCCGCGGTCTTTACTCGTTTTGTTAGCATTGCATGTACTCTACCACGCCTTGTCAAATAGCGCAAGTGTTCCCTAATGCGTCCTACATACGGCGTATTCTTGTAATTAGGGACATGATAAAGGGGTGTTCATAAGCGCGATATACTACTTGCATGAATGTTGAGTCGATGAAGCGACAATTTCTTGAACATACAGAAATCGAGCGTGGTCGAGCGGTTAAGACCATTGAAAACTACGACCACTATCTAACACGGTTCTTTGGGCAGATGCACATTACCGACACCAGTGACATTACGGAAGAAAAAGTACGTGAGTTTCGTCTCTGGCTTAACCGACAACAAGGTACCGGCAAAGACTCAATGAAGCGCCGGACACAAAACTACTATCTCATTGCACTTCGTGCGTTCCTTAAATATTTACGCAAACGAGGAATTGAAAGCCTTTCTCCTGAAAAGATAGAGCTTGCAAAGGTTCCCGAGAGACATCTTGATTTGATATCTGGTACAGAGCTCACCCGACTCCTTTCCTGTGCAGATGGCACTGATGAACGAGGATTGCGGGACAGGGCAATGCTTGAGCTGCTCTTCTCCACCGGACTCCGTGTTTCTGAGCTCTGTTCACTTGATGTTGATATTGATCTCTCACGCGATGACTTCTCTATTCGCGGTAAGGGAGACAAGGTGCGGGTCGTATTTATCTCTGACGCTGCACGAGCTGCTGTTCGCGCATATTTGAAGGCTCGTACGGATATGGAACAAGCGCTATTTGTGAACATTCCCTTTGTTGGCAAGACGGAGAAGAGCACCCCTTCACGGCTGACCCCCCGCTCAATTGAGCGAATTATAAAAGTATATGCAGCAAAGGCAGGTATTACTAAAAAGGTGACTCCGCACGTCATGCGCCACTCATTTGCAACAGATCTATTAAGTAATGGTGCTGATATTCGCTCTGTGCAGCAGTTACTGGGCCACGCATCAATTGTTACAACGCAAATATATACGCACGTTACCGATGCTCATTTGCGTGAAGTGCACAAAAAGTTCCACTCAAAGCGAGACGAACAGCACTAGGCCTGTAGCTAGTTCAGGAAATACAGGTCCTGACCAAATCCTCCGACGCCCAAATATTCCCCTTCTCCGCGGACAATTGCCTCGTATGGTCTGCAGTTATAGCAGCCACTTTCTCCCGAGTGACATTTAAACTCCATTGTCTCTCGAGCTTTCTTAACTTCTCTTGCAACCTTGAGCACCTTTTCCTTGGCTTCGTCTGCGGGCGGCAACTCCTTTTCAACCCATGCATCTTCCCCATCCTTTTCTAGGTACCAATATGCAGCACTTCGTACTTTCCGCTTCTGCTTTGCATTTAAAAGAAGCAGATAAATAGGAAGCTGGAGAGAGTCTGCACTCTCCTCATTCTTTCCTGTCTTGAAATCGATTACGCGGATACTATCATCCTCTTCGTTCCACTCAAGCCAGTCGATACGTCCATTGAGGATAATATTGTCCTCTTCAGAAAGGTAAAAGTTTGGAGCCATTCCACCCGCTTCTTCCTTTAGGCGTACTGTTTTCTTTTTTAATGGTCCAGGATTTTCAAGAACTCTACCAATCATGGCGAGGGCTCTATCCTTAGCCTCTTTTTCGTCTTCAGGACTTTTGAACCCCCCTACCCTGCCAGTCACCTTTGCCCACTCCTTCTCAAGGTCTGCATACAAGTCACGATCAAATCGCTTTTCTACAGGAATATCCTTTAGCGCTTCGATGGTGTTGTGCACAGCAACACCAAGTGACATAGCGCCCGACACCACCGACACCTTCCTCCCCGTTTTAGGGTCCTTGTACAGGTTGTGCAAGAAATACGCACGAGGACAACGGATAAAGTCACTCATTGAAGAGTGTGAAACCCAGACGGCTTTGTACTTATCAGGAAGCATATGCTCTTAGTATAGAATAGAAGTATGAAAATTGTGTCCTGGAATGTAAACGGGCTTCGTTCAGTCCATAGAAATGGCTACTGGCAGGACTTCTTAAAGGCTACAAAGCCAGATGTTTTCTGTTTTCAAGAAATTAAAGCTGAACCCGGTCAATTGCCTGAGGAAATGCAAGAGGTTGGAGGATTTTCAGCGTTCTTTGCGCCATGTAAAACAAAAAAAGGATATAGCGGTGTTGCACTCTACTCCCGTGTAGAGCCACGCAAGGTTATTTATGGAATGGGAATTCCCGAGTTTGATGACGAGGGGCGCTTAATTGGCGCAGAATATGAGGATTTCTGGCTATTAAACAGCTACTTTCCTAATGGTGGAAGAGGCGAAGAGCGGCTTGATTACAAGATGCGTTTTTACGATGCATTTCTTGCTTTTGCTGAGACGTTACGCAAGGAAAAGCCAGTTATCTTCTGTGGCGATGTAAACACGGCACACTTCCCTATTGATCTTGCAAGACCAAAGGAGAACGAGAAAACCACCGGGTTTCTTCCAAGTGAACGCGCATGGCTAGACGCAGTTGTTGAAGCTGGGTATATCGACACCTTTAGAAATAGCCACCCACTTCAAAGTGAAGCCTATTCATACTGGGACACCTTTACTCATGCGCGAGAAAGAAACGTAGGATGGCGTATTGATTACTTCTTTGTTGCAAAGGAGTTTATTAAGCATGTTAAAAAGGCAGAGATTCATGCTGATGTATTTGGCTCAGACCACTGCCCCGTTTCAATCACGATATAAAGGACATTTTTAAGTATAAAAGTTATACACACCCATGTCCTTTACGTTGTCCTTTATAAGAGTAGGATAGTTGAAGGGGAGACGGTACCACTTGTGAAAGTGACACCACAATCTCCCAAAATGATTGTTCCTTTAGATCTTTGTTAAATATCATTGCGAAGTACCATGGTTCTACGCAGCTTACGAAAAGGCCGTATGCCTCTCTTCACCTGAAGCTAGCCCATGAACGTTTCATGCGAAACGCACCCAATAAAGCCGCCCTATCGAACTCTCTGGCGGAGATCACCATAATTTGCCCCCAAATTCTCTTTAAGATCTCTGCCCTTCTGATAGCGCGGCTTTTTTATACCCAATCAGTTGATTTATATATAGCAGAAAACCCCTGTTTCGCGTGGAACAGGGGTTTTGCTATTAACGCTAACAAACGTGGTGTTTTTCCATTATGTTCTGTATTTCCTCATCTTCCTTCTCCTCGCGCTTCTTTTTCCCGCTTTCTCCCAGTTTCATTAGGTCTTCGTCCGACAATTCTAGCAATTTAAGGGTTTTTTCATCCAAATACTCAACGGTGTTTCTGGCTGGATCCTCAAGAATATCTTCCAGAAGGGCATTTAGGGCCCATCCTAGTCGTGGCCCTGGTTCCACATGAAACTGTTTCATTATGTGGTTTCCATCGGTCTTAAGCATTGCCACAGATATCGGGTCCCTGAGCGCTTCGTCAACCATTGCCTTATATTTCCTAAATCTAAACGGTTGCTCCTTAGGTCTTCCTGTGCCAATTCGGTCGCAAATGCGCAGGTCTAGCAAATCCATAATGTTTTCCTCACCCACATTACGAATCATGCGACGAACGGCAGAAAGGGTAATCTGGTCAGGATCTGAGAAAAACATATGCCAACGTACCAATTTGCTCACTTTTTCGATAGTTTCACGTGGAAAGCGCAGGTCTTCAAGTGCCTTTTTTGTTACACGTGAACCCACCACTTCGTGGCCGTGGAAGGTCCAGTCGTTCTTCTCTGGAGACCACCGCCTAGTTTCTGGCTTAGAAACGTCGTGAAATACGGCAGCAATACGGATATCAAAGTTCATATCCTTATCTGCAGCGTGCTGGAGTGCGCGCATCAGGTGGCCAAAAACATCAAAGCTATGAGCCTGGTTCTGCTCAACCCCGATACCGCGCCTAAGGTCAGGTGCAATATATTCCAATAGGCCTAGCTGCTCAGAGAGCACCAGAGCCATCATTGGCTGGCTTGAGTTGAGTATGCGCACAAACTCATCTCTAATGCGCTCTCTTGAAACGTGAGCCAAATTTGAGGCTTTTAGGGATATTGCAGCAGCTGTCTCGGTATCCAGAGCAAACTCAAGCTCTGCAACTAGGCGAACAGCTCGCATGAGGCGGAGAGCGTCCTCTTCAAAGCGTTCCTCAGGGACACCTACTGTTCTAAGCACCTTTAGCGAAAGGTCATTTTGTCCTTTATACGGGTCAATAATTTGTCCTTTAGATTCGTCGTATGCAATGGCGTTTACCGTAAAGTCTCTTCGAGCCAAGTCTTCCTCTAGATTTTGACCAAACGTAACCGCATCAGGTCTTCGCTTATCGGAATACTCACTTTCAGTACGGTAGGGAGTTACTTCAATGATCTTGTGGCTTTCATTCTCAGTTTCACGTAGAACCCCCACCGTTCCAAAGTCATTTGTGTAGTAGGAGTCGGGGAAGAGAGCCTGTATCTCCTCAGGAGTTGCATTAGTGGTCACATCCCAGTCCTTTGGAGTCCTGCCAATTAGAGCGTCTCTCACGCAGCCGCCTACAAGATACGCTTCAAAGCCCGCTGTACGCAGCGCTTCTGTAACTCCACGCACCTCTTCTGGAACTTCAAATGTCATAATGAAATACTAGTACTACTCTGGTCTTTCGCCTAGCGTGTAGTATTGTCTTCTATGTAGCTCCTGTAGTGAAATGGATATCACAACAGTCTTCGGAACTGTCGTTCCAGGTTCGAGTCCTGGCGGGAGCACTAAGGTAGTGCAGGGTGGGGGAATTGATGAAATCTCAATATCATGAGAATATATAGCCGTTGCGGGTATAGTTTAGTGGTAGAATGCAACGTTGCCAATGTTGAGACGGGATTTCGATTATCCCTACCCGCACTAGATATAAAGCAAAAGTCCCCGTTTGGGGACTTTTGCTTTTGGGGACAAAAGTGAATAGTTGGGGAAAACTTGGTGGATACTGGGGATAAAAGACAGTCTTTTTAGACGAAATTCATATGTATTTTATAAAATATCCAGTATATACAAAGCGCTATTTAAGGTCATAGATATACACAGTTATCCAGAAGGGACATTTATAGGGTGTGAGCATTTGGGTTCCGATATGTGTGCACAGTGGGGAAGTGATAGACCAAATTGGAAAAACTGATAGGATAGGCAAGACAGGATACTGGATTTTGTTAGGTGTTAGCCATTAAGTGTTTTGTCGGGGTGTCGTATACCGGTAGTACGACTGCTTTGGGAGCAGTTAGACGGGGTTCAATTCCCCGCACCCCGACAAAGCACTGAATGGATCTACAACAAAGTCTTTAGATATGGTATCCTCGTGCTGAAGCGGGGTTAGTTTAATGGTAGAACTACAGTTTTCCAAACTGTTAGCAGGAGTTCGATTCTCCTACCCCGCACACTTTAGTGCTAGTTCAGGTGACTGTGGTGCAAGAGAATATTTCAAACTAACCATTGTTAGAAGCTAAACCTCTCACAGAGACTTGACAAATTAGCATTTATTGTGTTATGCTAATACAAGTTAGAACAGGAGGATTGAATGAGGTTCATTTTTGCAACTCCGGCGAGGACTCTCGCCTTTGTGGTAATCATTGCCACGCTCGGCCTGGCCATCTGGGCCCAGGTTGACGTGGTGTCTGCTCAAAGGTTCCTCGAGAACCTCAAGCAGGCGGTCGTCACGGTGCTGTTGTATGTCGTCGTCATTGTTGGCGCCCTCATCGGCGTCAAGGTAAGCCTCCGCAAGGCTTTTCCGAAGAAGGACAAGAAATGACAACATATTCGCTGACCTCGCACAATCCGGTGCGAGGTCTTTCTGTATTTCCACCCCAAAGACAATAAATGATAGAATGGGGTATATGAGATTTGAAGGAGGTAATTTCACTCCAAAACCAGCACCTGAAGCAATTTCACCATCTTCCAAAGATGTGGAGAATGTCTTGGAAGGATTGAATGCAATACAGGCACGCTTGGCTATTGCTGCATATAAAGAGCATCACCAAGATGTTCCCGAAACTGAGATTGATAGGAATGAGGCAATGCTCGAGTGGGTAGAATCAAATGCCAAGACTTTTAGAGATTTGGTAGATACCGACCCTGGTTTTAGGGAGCGGGTATTAAATGAGAAGGATGCTGCGGGCCTCCGTGCCGTTCTTGAAACGATAGAAGGGAAGAGCCCACTACACTAAAAGAAAACCGCTCATATGAGCGGTTTTCTTTTAAGCAGTCTTGCTTCTCTAAACGGGGTATTACTTAACCGCGTCCTTGAGTGCCTTTGCTGGGCGGAACTTAGGCGTGCGTGTAGCAGCGATCTGAATTGTTTCGCCAGTACGTGGGTTACGTCCTGTGCGTGCTGGGCGAGCCTTTGCAGTAAAGATACCAAGACCAGCGATAGAAACTTCATCACCAGACTTTAGACCGTTCATAATGCTATCGATAACTGCTTCAACAGCGCGATCAGCGTCTGCCTTTGTTCCTCCAAGTACCTCCTGTACCTTGTCGACAATGTTTGCTTTGTTCATAGTGTTCGTAAATGCTTCTAATTAAGAATAATTCCTCCGCCAAGGAAGGCTATGCAGAAAGTATAGGAAATGAGCCGTTTTATGCAATAGCTGGGAAAGAGGGGGTGGATAGCGAAAATCTGCCATATTAGGCAGATTTTCTCACGTCCTGTCAAACCCTATCGTGCAAACTCAACGACTCTATTTTCACGAATAACATTAACTTTGATTTCTCCCGGGAACTTTAGTTCTTCTTGTATGCGCGTAGCAATTGCCCGAGCAAGTTTATGTGTTTCAAGATCAGAAATTATTCCAGGATTAACAAAGATACGAATCTCTCGTCCTGCTTGAATGGCATATGCTTTCTCAACACCAGGGAAGCCAAGAGCAACACGCTCTAGGTCACCAAGACGCTCTAGATAGCGTTCAATAGTGTCTCTGCGTGCTCCTGGGCGTCCACCTGAAATAGCATCCGCTACCTGCACAAGAATGGCTTCTGGAGTCTCATACGGGTATTCCTCATGGTGTGACTGCATTGCCTGAATAACTTCCTTTGATACACCATATGTTTCAAGAATTCTGCGCCCTATTTCAACGTGCGTACCTTGTACTTCATGGTCCACAGCCTTACCAATGTCATGAAGAAGTGCACCAGCGCGCGCTACATCAGCATTAGCGCCAAGCTCGTGTGCAAGCATTCCTGCTATGTGAGCCATTTCAATTGAGTGGGTGAGAACGTTTTGTCCATAGCTAGTGCGGAAGTGTAGTCTGCCAAGAAGTGTAATGAGACGAGGATCAAGACCGATTACACCAGCCTCATATGCTGCCTCCTCACCCTTTTGCTTTATAGTCACCTCTACTTCAGCCTTTGTCTTGGCTACCGTTTCTTCAATCTTTGCAGGCTGGATACGGCCATCTTCAAGAAGCTTTTCAAGAGAAAGTTTCGCAATATAGCGACGAAGAGGGTCAAAGGAAGAAAGGGTAATGCGATCAGGTGCATCATCAATTATTACGTCTACACCGGTAGCGCGCTCAAATGCCTTAATGTTTCGTCCTTCTTTTCCGATAACCTTACCCTTCATCTCTTCTGAAGGAATGGGTACTGATAGGGTAAGAACTTCAGCATTCACTGCGCTGCCAAGACGGTGAATGATTGAGACGAGCAGTGTCTTTGCCTCTGCCTCTAGCTGCTTTCGTCCATGCGTCTGCAGCTTCTGAAGACGTGCCAAGAGTGAAGTCTCTTCTGCACGCTCAATTTCTTTAAGTAGCTGTGCACGAGCCTCTTCTTCAGAGAAGTTTCCAATTCGAGCCAGCTCTGTCTTCTGCTTTGCAAGAATTTCCTTTGCGTGTGCCACTTCTGCTTCCACTTCGTTTTCACGCGCTTCGAGCAGTGCGGTCTTTTCTGAAAGAATCACCTCACGCTTATCCAAAAACTCTTCACGAGCAGCCAAGCGTGCACCATACTTTTCAAGACGTTCTTCACGCTCTATGAGCGGCGCTCGTTGCTCAGCTTCAAGCTCTTCAGCAACCGTCTCAGCTTCTTCAATGATTGAGGCAGCCTTCTCCTTTGCCTCAAGAATGCGCTGCTTGATCTCAATTTCAAGGGAACCACGCTGACCAAGGGAGATAAGCAAACGCAATACGTATCCGAGGGCAATTCCTGCAACACCCGATACGGCAAGTAATATAAGTATGATTTTTATGGACATAAAGGTTTCGGAAACGAATACCCCTCAAAAACATAGGGGAGGAGTACTCGGTAAATAATCACGTAACACAGGCACGGTATCACGTTTATGAGGTAAAAGGAAAACCGCACAGAAGTCTGTGCGGTTTTCTCTCAAATCGATATTTATTTGTATACCTGATCAACAATTCCGTACTTCTTGGCCTCATCTGCCATCATGAAGTAATCACGCTCTACATCCTTTTCAATCTTCTCGAGCTTCTGGCCGGTAGCCCTTGCAAGAATCTTGTTCAAACGGTCGCGTGTTGAAAGAATATGCTTTGCCGTAATCTCAATGTCAGTTGCTTGTCCTTGCACACCACCCCATGGCTGGTGAATCATTACCTCAGCGTTAGGAAGAGCAAAGCGCTTTCCGTTCTTTCCGGCTGCAAGAATTACCGCAGCTGCAGACGCTGCCATACCTACTACCACAGTCGCCACATCAGGCTTCACATGGTTCATGGTGTCGAGAATAGCAAGACCTGCTGTTACTGAGCCTCCAGGAGAGTTTATGTAGAGGTAGATGTCCTTCTTTGGGTCTTCAGACTGCAAGAATAGCAGCTGTGCTACCACAAGGTTCGCCATGTCGTCATCAATACCACCGGTGAGGAAGATGATGCGGTCCTTAAGAAGGCGAGAGTAGATATCGTACCCACGTTCACCAAATTGGCTCTTTTCAATCACCATTGGCACAAGCATGGAAGAGCGGGGGGAAGAATGTTCAGATTTCATAGGTATAAAAGGTTAGTGGGGGTATTTTACCAAAGTTAGTGGGGAAGAGCGAGATGGTCACATAAACAGAAAATCCCAAGGTCTCCCCTGGGATTTTTTGCGCATACTGCAAACTACTTCTTCCCCGTATACATCTCACTTGCCCGTACAAACGCTGCATGTGCAGCATCTTTACCTTCAAATTCACCAACTTCCACTTCCTTCTTCTGGATTTGCTTGTAGGTGGCAAAGAAGTGCTGGATCTCCTTTAGCGTGTGAGGATTTACATCTGCAATATCCTGCACATTCGCAAAGCGAGGGTCACCAGTTGGTACGGCGATAACCTTCTCATCAGCTTCACCACCGTCAATCATGTGCATGATGCCGACAGCGCGAGCACGCACTAACACTCCCGGAAAGAGCG
Source organism: uncultured bacterium (assembly GCA_938008595.1). Taxonomy (GTDB): domain Bacteria; phylum Patescibacteriota; class Minisyncoccia; order Phycocordibacterales; family Phycocordibacteraceae; genus C7867-001. The sequence goes on from CALLKD010000106.1 coordinate 12,953, forward strand.
CGTGTGTTGTAAGGAGCACCACATCAAGTGCATCTCCGTCATCCCATAGTGTTTGTGGCACAAAGCCATAATCAAAGGGATAGTCCTGTGCACTGTGCATTACACGGTCGAGCGCAATGATTCCAGTTTCCTTATCAATCTCGTACTTATTCTTTGAACCTTTATTGATTTCAATAATAACGTTCATTTCTTCGGGAGTTCCCGCCTTAATATCATGAAGAAGATTCATATAGAGTTAGGCGTTACTTGCTTCAGACTCATCACGTGCTTCGGCTGCGTCACTGACGCTTCCGTTATCAGTGAATTCTGTCTCTTCTCCTACACCAAGTGTTCCAGGAGTAGGGTCCTCGTCAGTGGTAATGATTACATCAGTTTCACCATCGGTAAGGCCAATTTCCTTTGAAGGACTTGAGACTTCAGCTTCTTCAGCAGCTTCAAGTGCTTTCTCAGCTTCTACGATTGCAGCCTTTCCTTCTTCTACACGAGTAACAGAAGCTCCTTCGCTTGTTCCCACTTCAAGAACATGCTCGCCTGCAACTGAGGCAATATCAATGTTCCAACCAGTAAGCTTTGCAGCGAGGCGAACATTCTGTCCTCCACGACCAATAGCAAGTGACTGCTGGTCTTCAGAAACCGTAACCGTTGCGCGGTGGTTTTCCTCATCGAGCTCTACTGAGACAACTGATGCAGGAGAAAGTGACTCCTTTATATAGTTACTCTGGTCTTCAGACCATTCAATAATATCGATGCGCTCACCGCCGAGCTCTCCCATAACAGTAGAAACACGTACTCCACGCTGACCTACGAGTGCTCCTACTGGATCAACATGAGGGTCAAGAGAAGTGATCGCAATCTTTGTGCGGCTTCCTGCCTCACGAGCAAGTCCCTTAATTTCAAGACTTCCAGACGTAAGCTCAGGCACCTCTCCTTCAAACAGTTTGATAAGGAACTTAGGATGTGCGCGTGAAAGGCGAAGGTATACGCCACGGAATCCTTCATCTACGTTATAGAGGTAGGCACGGATACGCTCTCCTGGTCGGAAGCGCTCTCCTGGAATCTGCTCCTCGTACGGGATGATACCGGTTGCACGTCCTAGGTCCACGAATAGAGCACCACGCTCCATGCGCTGAACGATACCGGAAACAATTTCTCCCTTCTTGTGTCCAAACTCATCAAGAATTGAAAGCTTTTCAGCTTCACGAATCTTCTGGATAACCACCTGCTTTGCTGTCTGTGCAGCAATACGACCAAAGTCGTCCTGTGGTTCAAGAGGGAAGATAAGCTCTCCTCCTAGTGTTGCGTCGCGCTTTATACGCTTAGCGTCTTCCAAAAGAATGTGCTTCTCTGCATCAAAGCGAGGAAGCTCTCCTTCAGGAGTTACTTCATTATCATGAAGATTGTCTTGATACACCGGTGCTTCCTCATCAGGTAGCGGGAAACGCACCATGGTGTCGTCCACAATAGTTTTTATTTGTTCAAAATTAACGGTTCCTGAATTCATATCAAGCATGGCACGCACTACCTGGCCACGCTTTCCATACTCCTTCTTATATGCCGTTGCCATAGCTGACTCAATAGCTTCAGTCATGGTTTCGCGGCTGATACCACGATCTTCAAATTCTCCCAGCACTGAATGTATAGTTTTTAGGTCTAACATAATCTCTTTATTTAGTTGTACGCACGTATGTAATTTTAGTCCGTTTAAAATAAAAGCCCGCGGGGGCGGACGTTTCAGACCTGTGCAGTATACCACACCGGAGAATATTGCCAAATGCACCAGTTTCTTCCAAAAAAGAAATACTATACGTGTGCATTCCTATGCAAAAAATAAATCTTGCACGCTATACTACGTACAGCATGCAAGTTTCTGAAAAAGATTTGAAAACATTTATTCTCGACTCGGGAATGGTTTCTCGTGCGCAAGTAGATGCCGCTGAAGTGAAAAGTAAGGAAGGAGGTGCGTCGATAGGGGACATTCTTGTGTCAGAGGGCTCACTCTCTGTTGATGCGCTTCGTCGTATCAAGGCATATGTGCTCGGTATCCCTTTTGTAAACTTAAAGGACGACAAGATACCGTTTGAAATTCTCTCACTCATCCCAGAGCCAATTGCTCGCACACACAATATTATTGCCTTCAAGAAGACTGATCGAGGACTTGAAGTGGCAATGCTTGATACCCAAGATCTTGGCGCAATTGATTCGGTAAAGAAAAAGACCGGATTAAAGATTCTTCCCCGTCTCACCGATGATGAATCTATTCGTAGCGCCTTGCTGCAGTACCAGAAGTCACTCAAGGAAGAGTTCGGTGACCTTATTACAAACGAAGCAGGAAAGCTAACGGTGGTGAGTGAAAACGATGGCGACCCAACTACAGGAGAGGAGCTTAAGAAGATGGCAGAGGACCTACCTATCGTACGTATTGTCGACACATTGCTTCGACACGCCATTACGCAAGGTGCTTCAGACATTCATATAGAGTTTCTCGAAGGGGAAGTGCTTGTACGCTATCGCATTGATGGAATACTGCATGACGCAATGACGCTTCCACGCGCTGCAGGCTCGGGTATTACGGCACGTATTAAGGTGCTCTCTAATCTAAAGCTCGATGAGAAGCGTCTTCCGCAAGACGGACGTTTCAAAATGGAAACAGATGGTAGCAAGGTGTCATTCCGTGTTTCACTTCTCCCTACCTATTATGGAGAGAAGATCGTTATGCGTCTTTTGAGAGAAACAGGCGAAGGCTTTACTCTGGAAGCGCTTGGTCTTCATGGCGCTCCTCTTGAAAAGATCCATGCTGCGATGAAGCAGACAACAGGAATTATCCTCATTTCAGGACCTACTGGTTCTGGTAAGACAACAACGCTGTATACCGTACTCGATCTTTTGAATACGCCCGATGTAAATATCTCAACCGTTGAAGACCCTATTGAATATCAAATGAAGCGGGTGAATCAAACACAGGTAAACCCAGCAATTGGATTTACCTTTGCGCAAGGACTCCGTGCACTGTTGCGACAGGACCCAAACATAATCATGGTGGGAGAGATCCGTGATAGCGAAACAGCATCCCTTGCTATTAACGCAGCACTCACTGGACACTTGGTGCTCTCCACCATTCACACAAACTCTGCAGCCGGTGCTATTCCACGTCTCATTGATATGGGGGTTGAACCGTTTCTTCTTGTTTCAACATTACGCTTAGTTGTGGGACAGCGATTGGTGCGAAGGTTGTGTGATACCAAGGAGACATACAAGCTCGATGCTGCCTCTCGCAGTAAAGTGGCACCTGCTGAAAAGTTTGATGCAGCCCTTACGGCACTCCATGATGAAAAGCTTATCGATCCTGCAACAACGATTGATGATGTTGCGTTCTATAAGCCAGTTCCTTCAAATGAAAGTGAGGATGGATATAAGAGCCGTATTGGTATTCATGAAATACTCACCATCTCACCAGCCATTCGCGACATCATGCTGCATGGTGGTACTCCTGACGCGATAGAAGCGCAGGGAAGAAAAGAAGGAATGCTCACCATGCTTGAAGATGGCATATATAAGGCAGCGCGAGGAATTACTTCAGTAGAGGAGGTATTGCGTGCAGTTTCGGAGTAGTTCCTTGCTATACTTTCTGTAATGAAATTTCTCGTAGAGCTTAAGAAGTCAGATGGTTCAAGTGAGAAGCGAACCATTGATGCAGCTACACGCTTTGCAGTATATGAACAGTTAGAAAAGGAAGGGTCACGTGTGGTGCGTCTTGATGTTGCACCAAGTGGAGTAGGGCTCCCTTCATGGGCAAATGTGCAATTTGGTACTGGGGTAAAGACTGAGCAGAAAATAACATTCACAAAGAACCTCTCAGCAATGCTTGGTGCCGGACTCACACTTTCTCGTGCACTTTCTGTTATTGAACGGCAAACACAGAATAAGTATTTAAAGAAAATCCTACAGGAGCTCGAGGAGGGGGTTAAAAGCGGATCTTCCTTCCATGAATCTCTCGCCCTTTACCCAAAGGTGTTCTCAAAACTCTTTATTGCAATGACAAAGGCCGGGGAGGAGAGCGGAAAGCTTTCAGATACTCTTACTGTGGTCGCAAAGCAAATGAATAACTCATATGCACTCACAAAGAAGGTGAAGGGAGCAATGATTTACCCATCAATCATCTTGTTTGCCATCTTCATCATCTCTATTTTGATGCTTATGTTTGTGGTGCCGACACTGTCAGCAACCTTTAAGTCACTAAACGTAGCGCTCCCTGTTGCTACCCGTGTAATTATTTTCCTCTCCGATTTCGTAATCAATCACAGTGTGATTGTGCTTGGCCTTATCGCACTTACATTTGGAATGGGGTACATGTTCTTCCGCTCCGTACTAGGGCAGCGAACCATACTCAGCGTTGCACTACATCTTCCTGTAATTGGTGAGCTGGTGCGAGAAACATTTAGCGCGCGTGCTGCACGCACACTAGCATCGTTGCTTTCTTCCGGTGTTGAGATGCTCACGGCAATTTCAATCGCAGGAGAAGTGGTGGGAGAAAATGTCTTTGGTGCCGTACTAACTGAGGCACAGGAGCGCGTACGTAAAGGAGAAGAGCTTTCTAAGGCCTTTACCGAACACACAAAACTATATCCGATCTTTGTTTCTGAAATGGTCATCGTAGGAGAAGAGACAGGAAAAGTAGCTGAAATGCTTGGACAAGTTGCAGAATACTATGAGAACGATGTGTCTGAGCGTACCAAGGATCTCTCTACTATTATCGAGCCCCTCCTCATGCTCTTCATCGGAGGATTCGTGGGAGTGTTTGCTGTTGCAATGATTGCACCGATTTATTCTCTCTCAAGTAAGATCTAGTTTTACCTTCGTGCGTTATGATATGCACATATGCGTCCTTTGCGTGGAATGTCGCTCATTGATGTCCTAGTTGGCGTTGCACTGATGCTGGTTATTTTCACCGGACTCACAGCACTCCTTCTTTCTTCACTTAAGGTTAGTGCACTCGCAAAGAACAGGTCTATCGCAACCACGGTTGCTGAAAGTCAGATGGAATATATTCGTTCACTTGCCTATGACAATGTGGGTACTGTCGGCGGTATTCCGGCAGGAGTAATTCCACAGATTGCAACCACTACACAGAATGGGCTTGTGGTGGTAACACGCACACTCATTGAGTATAAGGATGATCCTGCAGATGGGCTGGGTGCGCTTGATACCAATGGAATTAATAGTGACTACAAGCAGATTAAGATAAGTGCAACATATAAGGTTGATGCCATAGTGCACACCCTAACTATCGTTTCAAACTTTGCACCGATTGGCATTGAAACCACCACCGGAGGTGGAACACTTAAGATAAGTGTAGTAAATGCAGTGGGAACAGGAGTTCCGGGTGCTACCGTCAGAATTGTGAATGCAAGCTCCTCGCCATCTGTTGACTTTGGAACCTTCACTGACGCAACCGGTATTGTATATCTGCCAGGAGCACAAGCTTCAAGTGAATATCAGGTGTATGTGAGTAAGACAGGCTACTCTAGTGCACAAACGTATGTGCGAGATTCTGTAAACCAAAATCCTGCACCGGGGTATCTCACTGTTGCCGTAAATCAAACAACCACCGGTACGTTTGCTATTGATCGTCTTAGCACGCTAACAGTTCAAACCTTCTACCCAGTTGCAAGCGCAACCTATAGTGATTCCTTTCTCGATGCAAGTGGCATAGCAAGTACGACTAATACCACTGTTTCAGGAGGGAAGGTGGTGCTTCTTGGAGGACCCTCCACCTATGTGTCTTCTGGAAACGTCACCTCTACTCAGGTAGCACCGCACTACCTTACCGCATGGACTGATGCACAAATCAGTACACAAACAGGAGGAGATACCGACGTAGTATTCCATGTGCTTGATGGTGCTACGAGCACGCTCATCCCTGATGCGCTATTGCCAGGGAATAGTGCTGGATTTACAAGCACGGTTGATCTTAGTGGTCTCTCAGTCACCACCTATCCATCCCTCATGCTCTCTGCAGATCTCACTTCAGGCAGCGGTACGGAAACACCGCTTCTTCAGGAGTGGGAAGTGCAGTACCTGCGTGGACCTATTCCATTCCCAAATATTCCGTTTACGCTCACTGGTGGGAAGACCATTGGCTCAACCGGAAGCTCTGTACCAATTGTAAAGACAACCATTGCAACATCAACCAACAGTGCAGCTACCGTCACACTGCCGCTTGAGTGGGACGCATATGCCCTTACCCTATCTGGATACGATATTGTAAGTGCCTGTACTCCTCCTCCGTACGTGCTTGCTCCAGCTCAATCAGTTACATCGTCACTTTCCCTTGGTTCATCAACCGCACGTTCGCTACTCATTAATACAAACGACGCTGCGGGGGTAGTCTCTGGTGCTACCGTGACGCTTTCACGAAGTGGCTATACCAAGACGGTGCTATCTGACTCATGTGGAAGTGCATACTTTGGTGCACTTGCTGCAGCATCGGATTACTCAGTAACCGTTACAAAAGCGGGATACACTACATATAGCGCAGCAAACGTTACTGTAGCTACCCATGACTACCATGAAGCACTTTTGGCACCGTAGTACAAAGCAACGAGGAATGACACTTATTGAAGTGCTGGCAGTTATTGCGATAACTGCAGTTGTTGGCATTGCGCTCAATTCAACGGTTGTTTCCTTCTATCGCAGTAATGCGTATCTTCTTGAAGAAACCGAAGCGCTGGGTAACGCACGGCAGGGAATTGGTGACGCGGTACGCATAACGCGTGAAGCAAACTATGGTGATGATGGTGCGTATCCAATTTCCGCTGCAGCAACCTCTACCATTACGCTCTATTCTGATATTGATAACGACAAGGCGGTGGAGAAAGTAACGTACACGCTACTTAACGGAACCTTGTACCGGGCTACGGTTAACGCGGCGGGAACACCCCCTTCTTACACAGGACAGCCTGTGACTACTAATACGGTTGCACAATTCGTTCGTAACAGTTCAACCACACCTCTTTTCCAATACTATGATTCAGCAGGGGTGCAGCTCTCAACTACGTCCACTGACATCTCAAAGATTGCCTCTATTTCCATACAACTACTGGTAGACTTAAATCCAGTTCGAGCACCAAATGTGTTCACTCTTACAGAGAGTGCAACACTACGTAACTTACGTGCCCAATAATATGAATATCTTTTGTACCTCTAATAAGAAACGGACTCCCACACAGCGTGGATACCTCATGCTCCTCTCACTTGTCTTTGGTGCGGTCTTTCTCACTGTACTCGGTGCACTCTCTTCATTTTCTCTTACACAAGACCGTGCCCAGATAAACGCAGAAGGCAAAGCCAAGTCACTCGCACTTGCAGAAGCAGCACTTGAGTACTACCGCTGGTATCTTGCACACAATCCAAATGATCTCACTAACGGTACGGGCGCTCCTGGTCCGTACGTCTTTTCATACAATGACCCTGAAGGGGGACTGGTTGGCACTGCATCGCTTGCTATTGTTGGGAATCAATCATGCGGGAAGGTAACTTCCATAGAGTTAACGGCAACGGGTAAGACATCAGACGGCTCAGGTGCAAAGCGCACCATATATGCACGCTATGCGCAGCCAAGCATCGCAACCTATGCCTACATCCTTAATGACAGTGTGTGGGCAGGTGCAGGACGTGTAATCAATGGACCGTACCACTCAAACGGGGGAATACGCATGGATGGTATTGCTAATAGCGGGGTATCAAGTTCACTCACTACGTGGCTCTGCACCTCCGGGTTTGGTTGCTCTCCTGATACGGTAAAGTCAGGAGTCTTTGGTGCCGGTAACCCTGCGCTCTGGAAGGTGGCGACTCCACAAGTTGACTTTAGTGGTATTGCTACAGACTTTGCGAGTCTTAAGACCACCGCCCAAGCAAGCGGAAAATATCTACCGCGCATCAGTACTGGTTCAGGTACGCCAAGTGCTAATAGTGGAAACCTTAATTACTGGAATGGGTACCATCTTATTTTTAATGCGAGCGGCACTGTTACCATTAAAAAAGTTACGAAAACTACCGCCATACCAGTTAGCGCACAGATTAACCCTAGTGATCCGGCAAATGACCATACGCGAATTGCAACTGAGTCATTCTCTGAAACCTACACGCTACCGACAAGCTGTGGACTTATTTTTGTTGAAGATAATGTGTGGGTGGATGGTGTTGTTCCTCAGAAGGTAACCGTTGTTGCTGCAAATATAATCACACCAAGCGTTACACCAAATGCATCAATTAAGAGTGACATAACCTACGCAAACACCTCCTCAGGACTTACACTTATTGCACAAAACAATATTCTTATTGCGGCAGACTCTGCAAATACCCTTACCTTAAACGGTATCTTTATTGCACAAACCGGAGCATTTGGAAGAAACTTATTTGACTGTCCAAGCGCATACGAGCCCCGCTCACAACTTAGTATTCACGGCACAACTGTTTCGTATAAGAGAACAGGAACACGATGGGTAAATGGCTGTGGCGGTAGTGATGGAGGATATCAAATACGACTTGATGGCTTTGATAGCATTCTTGCTACTGATCCTCCAGTATTTACTCCGGTACTTACTACTGACTATCAGTTTGTGGACTGGCGCGATAAATAGGGAGTGGGGGCTGTGGTACGATTTAGGTAATGTTACTTGTCTCCAACTGGAAAGCATATGTAGAGAGTACGGCTTCGGCAAAGGCACTCTTTGAAGTGGCTAAGAAACTTACTACAAAGAAAAAGCACACCATTGTTCTTGTGCCAGCAGCGCCACACTTGGCGTTCTTGTCTCAAGGCAATCGCTCAAAGGTAGCCTTTGGTGCACAGAACATAAGTGACGGGCAGGGGGGAGCTGCCACTGGCGAGATTACTGCAGCCACTATTAAAGGCAGTGGCGCAGCCTATGTGATCATTGGACACTCAGAGGTTCGTGCAAAGGGTGACACCAATGAAATAGTTGCCGCAAAGATACAGCAGGCACTCACACACCGCCTCCTTCCTATCGTATGTGTTGGTGAGAGGGAGCGGGATGTGAATGCAGAGTACCTTCAGGAACTAAGACACCAGATTGCACCTATATATAGTCCACTCTCGCAAGAGGAGCGACGTACTATTATTTTGGCGTATGAGCCGGTATGGGCTATTGGACCAACCGCAACAGGAGCAATTACCACAGAGGATCTTGAAGAGATGGTGCTCTATATACGGAAAGTAATCAGCGATTTCATTCCAGATGGTGCGCACGAGGATACGTGCATTTTATACGGAGGGTCTGTTGATGCAGAGAATGTGCATGCACTAACCGCAACTACCGGTGTCAGTGGAGTACTAATTGGAAGAGCAAGCACAGAAGTTGGCTCATATACTGCACTTGTCGGTGCGCTGTAATAGCAGGTTACGGAGCGATGCCCGTAATGGTGCTGGTATAGGAAGAGAGGAATGCAGGAATAGCAAACACAAGTCCTATAAGGGGGAGAATAAAAAGCACGAGGGTAACAACCATTGTCCAGAAGAAATAGCTTCGTGTTTTCTCAACTGAAACATATATTGCGTCAATTTTCTGTTCAAGCCGTTCAAAGGTTTGTTGATCCATACCAAAAGTATAGCAGAGCTCTGTAAGGTATTATCTATAGATGAAAAGCGTAACAGACATACAAGTTCTCGAGGGCATTCCGGTGCTGGTGCGTGCTGCACTAAATGTGCCTGTTGAAAATGGCGTGGTGGTAAATACGTTTAGATTACGTAGTGCACTACCAACCATTACCTATCTACAAGAGCGTGGAGCACGAGTAATTCTAATTGGTCACATTGGTGAAAAGGGAACCGAGACACTAGAGCCGGTATACAAGGCACTACAGCCAATGATTCCAGGAATTACTTTCTGTCCGGTAACGACAGGACCAGAGGCGCGAGCGGCAGTTCGTGCGCTTGCACCGGGTGGCGTGTTACTTCTTGAAAATCTTCGACGAAATGGGGGAGAGAAGAATAATGATGCTGCGTTTGCCGCAGCACTTGCTGAGCTCGCTGATGTGTTTGTGCAGGATTCATTTGATGTGTGTCATCGCTCACACGCCTCGGTGGTACGGTTGCCAGCACTCTTGCCTGCGTATGCAGGATTACAGGTGGTAACAGAAGTGAAGGAGCTCACAAAGGCTCTCTCACCAGCACACCCGTCCATTGCTATTATTGGTGGCGCTAAGTTTGTTACTAAGGAGCCAGTACTTTCGAAACTCTTACAGATATATGACAAGGTGTTTGTGGGTGGTGCACTGGCAAATGATTTTATACAACGACAAGGATATCCTGTTGGCGCATCACTTGTTTCAAAAAATGTGCGCGGTGAAGACATTGATGCACTCCTTACGAATCCCAAGCTTATGCTTCCGGTGGACGAGGTTGTGGGTGTTTTAGGAACCTCTGCGGCAGACAGAAGAATTGTGGGACTGACCGATGTTGGAAAGGATCTGGCTGTGCTTGATGACGGACCTAAGACGGTTGCACTGCTACGTGACTATATACAAACAGCAAAGACCGTCTTATGGAACGGTCCGCTTGGTAATTATGAAAATGGATTTGTTGAAGCAACAGAGGAACTTGCCAAGGTAATTGCAGGAAGTTCTTCCTACTCAATTCTTGGTGGTGGTGATACGGTAGCGGCAGTTGAAAATGCAGGACTAGCCAGCCACTTCACATTCATCTCAACGGGGGGAGGTGCAATGCTTGATTTTCTTGCAACTGGCACCTTGCCAGGGATTAGTGCACTGAATTAAGCAAGACGGTCTCTAATGTCTTTTGCAAGTGCATCTTTTGTTTCAGTAGACACGTAGGTGGTGTGCTTCCAGAAATCAAACTCCTCCCTCTTGTGGCGAGGAATAATATGGAAGTGGAGGTGGGGAACCACTTGTCCTGCCTCTGTCCCATGGTTTGAGTTGATGTGTACTCCTTTAGCGCCTGTGGCGTTCCGCACTGCCTCGGCAACCTTTCGCACGGTGCGCATAACGGCAGCCAGTGTTTCGTCATCAACATCAAAAATGTTCACCACCTGCTTCTTGGGTATGACCAAGGTGTGTCCAGGAGAAACAGGTGCGTGATCTAGAAAGGCAAGTGTTTGATCATCTTCATAGAGGATGTCAGCGGGGAGTTCCTTGCGCACGATCTTTGTGAAGACGTTTTCGGTGTATTCCATATATTTCCTAAGAATACCGCACTCCGTAATTTTGATACAATACGATAATGTTTACGCTACATGGGCCAATAGATGAGGAGGTGCGGGAGACGTTAGGGACATATGACGATTACACGGCAGCACTGCTCGCTAGACGGGGAATTGTAAGTAAGGAAGCTGCAGAAGCATTTCTTTCTCCTTCATATGATGAGCATATTGGAGACCCTCTCAAAATTCTCAACATGGAGAAGGCAGCGAGACGCTTGGCAAAGGCAATTAGTGAACAAGAGCGCATTACGGTGTGGAGTGACTACGACTGTGATGGTATTCCAGGAGGGGTGCTGCTCCATGACTTCCTACAAAAGGCTGCGGCTAATTTCGATAACTATATTCCACACCGACACCTTGAAGGATACGGACTTAATATTGCAGGCATAGAGAAACTGGCTGCCGCTGGCACCACACTCATTGTTACGGTTGACTCGGGGATTACTGATGTTGAACAGGTGCAGCGTGCGAACGAACTTGGTATAGATGTACTCATCACCGATCACCACCTCCCTCTGCGTGAAGATGGAGAAGATTCGCCAAACATACTACCGCCTGCCTTTGCGGTAGTTGACCCTAAGCAAGATGGAGAGACAAATGAATACAAAGATTTCTGTGGAGCAGGGCTTGCATGGAAACTCGTGTGCGCAACCCTTGCCATAGGGTTTGTTGGAAGAGAGAACATCACTCCTGGGTGGGAGAAGTGGCTTCTTGATATGGCAGGACTTGCAACAATTGCTGACATCGTGCCACTCACCGGTGAGAACCGTGTCATTGCAAAGTATGGGCTCGTTGTAATGAGAAAGTCTCCACGAATAGGGTTTATAAAACTTTGCAGTGTTGCACGCTTGAACCAGCGGTATCTAACAGAAGAAGATGTCGGCTTCATGATTGCTCCTCGCGTGAACGCAGCATCCCGTATGGGAAATCCAATGGATGCGTTTGAACTCTTTGCAACACGTAGTGAAGAACGTGCTGATGTTCTTGCAAGAGAACTTGAACGAATCAATCGAAGCAGAAGAGCAATGGGTGCTGCCATTACACGAGCAGCGCATGCTCGACTTGAAGAGCGTGCACAGGCAGGTACCTTGCCTTCAGTTATCGCACTTGGCGATCCTGATTGGCGACCAGGACTGTTAGGAATTGTTGCATCGTCCTTAGCAGAGGAATATAAGCGGCCGGTGTTTTTGTGGGGGCGTGAGGGTGGCACTGGTGCAAAAGGTTCTTGTCGTTCAGTGAATGGTATTTCATTAGTTGAACTTATGAACGCAACAAAGGATACCTTTGAAGGAAGTGGAGGACACACTGCGGCAGGAGGATTTACTGTTCGAGATGACAGTGTGTTTTTTCTTGAGGAGCGTTTGTGTGAAGCCCTCTTAACCCTTCCTCCCGCGAGCACGGTTGAAGAGGTGAAATATGCCGACAGTGAAATCCGTACCGCCGATGTACTAAAGATACGCATGAAGGAGACAGAGCTCTTTGCGCCGTTTGGTATGGGGAATCCAAAACCAGTATTTCTTTTGCGAGACATCACACTTAAAAAAGTAGTGTGGTTTGGAAAGGGAGAAGAGCACTTGCGGATATCACTCACGCGAGATGATGGATTTACTGGTGACCCTCTTGAGGCAATTTGTTTCTTTGCACGACGAGAACTTGGTGATGTTGCAACAACGCTCAGTGAACGAAGCACCGTTTCAGTTCTTGGGAACTTGGAGCGGGATACATTCACAAAGGGACAACCGGTGCGTCTGCGCATTGTTTCAATCGCCTAGGATTAAACGGTATACTGGTCTCTATGCAATTCACACTCTATGCCGATGGCGGCTCTCGCGGGAATCCAGGACCTGCTGGTGCTGGCGCTGTTGTATTTGACACCACCGGAAAGCGTGTAGTTGAAGTTGCTGATTTTCTAGGAGTAGCAACCAACAATATCGCCGAGTACGAAGCGCTCCTGCGTGGGCTCACAAAACTCCATGAAGCCTTTGCCGAAGGATACTTTCTCCATGTTCCACTCTTGGTACGAATGGACAGCAATCTTGCCATCGAACAGCTCAAGGGAAACTATAAAGTTAAACATCCCAACTTGGTTCCACGATACCTAGCAGTGAAGAATATACTTGCCAGACACTTTGGTGCGGTTACGTTTGAACACGTTCGTCGTGAGTTTAATACCGATGCAGACGCACTTGCCAACGAAGCAATGGACAGAGGAATGTAGGTACGCTCCGTTTCACATTTTCTTCACATTTTCTTCACATTTTCTTTAGAAGTTTTTCAGTAATATTTTATGTATGAAGCAGCTACTTCATACACCAGCTTCTGTATGCTCAGTGCATGAAACAGGTTTGTCTCTATGTGGGGATGCTCGGAGTACTCGCAGGTATCACGTATGGGGTCATAGAACGTTCCACAAATCTCTGGATGCTACTTTGCGTGGTTTTTGCGATCAGCTTCGTTTCACAACGAGTATATGGGTGGCGGGGAGCACTTGCTGTGGGGCTTGTAGTCGGCGCAAGTGTTGCGTTCGGACTGTATGTGGGAGCGCATACCCAGACCACTGTCTCCGAACCTTTCTCGGAGTTTCTTGGGAGAAAGGGAATATACAAAGGAGTCGTTGTCAGTATGCCAGATCTCCGAGAGACAAATACGCACCTCACCATTCAAATTGAGAGTGGCGGAGAACAGACCCGTATACATGCAACCGCTCCCACCTATCCAGAAATTCATGTAGGAGATGTTGTAATGGTGTCCGGAGTTCTCAAGAAAGCAAAACCATTTGAGGGAACAGAGGGAAGAATATTTCCGTACGATATGTTTCTTGCAAAGGACGGTGTCTTTACCGTCATGAGCCCGGCCTACGTAACTGCCACCGGAAGAAGTTCTTCGCTATGGCTACGATTTCTATTTCTCCTTGAAGGCGTGCGAACAAAAAGTACCGAGGTGTTAGGGCAGGCGCTACCAGAACCTGAAAGTGCCCTCGCTGGTGTTTCAATAATCGTATTTGTACTTGTTGCTGGTGCTGGATCATCTGCGGTACGTGCAGGCATCATGGCACTGCTGTCACTTATCGCGCGCGCAACCGGCCGAACCTATGAGGTGCTCCGAGCACTGCTCGTTGCACTCGTGCTCATGAGTATCTGGAGCCCGCTCTCACTTGTGTACGATCCGGGGTTACAGTTTTCATTCATGGCGACACTCGGTCTCATTCTTGGAACACCGATTGTCACCGAAAAGATTCTATTCATACGAAGTACATTTGTTCGTGAAATGTTTGCGACAACGATTGCTGCACAGCTTGGCGTGTTACCACTTCTCCTTTGGCAAACAGGAAATCTTTCTTTGATATCGCTGTTTGCAAATGTGCTTGCGATGCCAGTACTTCCATTTGCGATGGCGGCAAGTGCACTTGCTGGAGTCTTTGTGTTTCTCACTGCAAACTATATTCCACTCCTTTCAATTGCTGCGGGCATGCCTGCGTATATTCCACTCCGTTATGTCATTACGCTCGCAACCGTCTCA
>CALLKD010000107.1 GCA_938008595.1 uncultured bacterium
TACGAGATAGTACAAGGTGACTGGAGTTCAGACGTGTGCTCTTCCGATCTTTACTGTCTCCCGTTTTGAAAACAGAGGCTCTTGCGAGCCTCTTACTATGCGCTATTTGCAATAATATCATAGGAATTTGCGCGTTTCACCTATGAAGACATACTAACAGCAAGGTTAGCTGTTTTACGAATCAAGGAACGTCTCAGCTTGCCCAGTGTAAACGTCTGCCTTCACTGGAGCATTGACGCCATCTTTGAACGGATCGATCTCGATCTGGATGGTGCTCTTACGCAGCGTACCCGCGTTACCAAGCGGATTGTTCTGGAACTTCACCTTACCCTTGGGCACGAGCAACGACACGCGATGTCCCGGCATACCCAAGTGCAACTTAACGTCGACGGGATCCTGCGTACGCTCATTGAAGGCCAAGGTGTAGAGAGCATCCACTTCAGATCCGAAGACCGAAGCTGTCATCAAGTATGTGGGCTGATCCGCACGCTCGAGATCCTGGATATCCACCTCGTCGAACCCGTACGCTGAACCTTCATCCGTGGGGATGTTATCGTTCAACGGGAAGGTCAACGTGTTGATGTCTGAGGTCTCCCAGTTACCATTGATCTGCAGACGACAGTCATCCGTCATCATTGGTTTGATGGTGACGCAGGCCGGGATATCAAACTCGTCACGGAGTTCGGGTTCCCAAGCACCTATGTAGCTAGCTGAGAACTGCACCGGCTGACGGCGGTTGAGTGTCGGCGTGACAGATTCGCAGGCGAAGCCAGAATACTTCTCAACACGGTCCTCAACGTTATCCCAACCAATCGCAAAACTAATACGTACCTTAGTATCGTCAGCGCTGCGGTGCATAGCATGCAGTCGTTGCGAGCCGTTGGTGGTAGCTGAAATCGTAACGCCACCATCTCCTGACATGAGGGGTAGGTTAGCTCTTCCGAGTCGGCCTGTATCGGGGAAGGTCAACGCAAATGGACCCGTTCCTGTTACCACGACATCCCCAGGCTGGATGAAAATCATCGAAGCACCCGAGAGGATCCGTTGTATGTCAGCCGCGGTAGCTAGAGCTGGGATCTCTTTCGATGTGACGGTACGTCCTTCGAGTGTAGCTGTTACCTTACCAGCGCCGGCTAGAGCCAACGACTGCACTTCATTAGCCTGCGATCCTGTTGGAGCATCAGCGGCACTAAAGAAGTTCGCGTAGTGGAACGCCAGGATAGCATCATTAACCTCTGTGTAGTTGAAGGTAACGCGCTTTCCACGTGTGCGGATCGTCTCAACCACCTTATCGCGATTGTTACAATCGTAGATGGGTGTGCGAAGGATGATATCCTCCATGACGATCTCGCACTTGTGCCGACTATCGATGTCGGCATCATCGAGGGGTGTATCCTTGTCAACCTGGACTTTGCCGACTGACGAGAAGGCTACAAACCTGTTCAATAACCTTTGCGGTGTATTCATTATTCTCTCCTCTTAGCCCTTCTTGACAGGCCGCTTGAACTGATCTGGGTAAGCCTTTCGCAAAAAGGCGGCGTCTTTTGGCGGAAGATAGAATCCCGCTAACTGTTCTTCACCGGATGGGAGCTCGAAGCGTCGTGCGCCATTGATTCGAAGCGTTGGGACCTCATCAGCAGGCATCATGATCGTCTCAGTGACTTCACCTGTCTGCTTGTCCTTCACGAACTTCTTACCTACGTACTGGATGTTTGGTTCGGAGGTTACCTTCGATCCTTCTTCCGGCTCTTGCTGTGCTTCTCCTTCCAACCCTCCTTCCGAGTCCCCTTCTGGGGCGCCTTCTTCTTCGACGCCTTCGATGTCGATTTCGGGCGTTTCGCTTTCATTGTCCGTTTCTTCATTTAGGCCCTCGTAATCTTCTCTTCTGTCTTCCGACTCAGTAGGCGGCAAATCATCGATATTCTTTCTTGGCATATTAACACTCCACTAATTGAATCTGTACGCCTTCGCGCAACACTATTAAGTAACCAATGACACCTGGGACGAATTCACAGGTTGTGCTTGATGTCAACTCCTGCTGTACGATCAAGGCTGAGGTCTGTTGGATCGCGTATCTAGCTTCGTCCAGCACACCTAAGTTACGTGAGCCATACACTTCAGCTTGTAGGTTGACTACGGCCTCTACAATCCGGTTGTAGTTTTTCAATACGCGCTTCTGGAATGCATCCCCCTCGTTAACGCGTTCGCGGTCAGCTTGTACAAAGAACGTAAGGTCGTAGTTGTACGACTTGAGTGGTGAGTCTTCCGGACCACCTACATCAGTCCAGCCCCTGAAATGAACCCAGCAGGCCTCGACATCGATCTCGTCAATCTTATCCTGCGTGTCTCGGTCAGCCTCGACTATACCCGGGTGTGCCGAT
>CALLKD010000108.1 GCA_938008595.1 uncultured bacterium
GAGCCGACCCACACCCTCTCCTCGCAAAAGAGGGCGTGGGCGGCTTCCGACAGGAACGCGTACCGCAGGGATCCTCTCAGATACAAGTCCGCCGCTGCTTCGAAGCACAGATTTCGTCTCACCACTGTCTCGAGTACGTTCCATCCGTCAGGTGTCTTCGACGCAATCGACTGGTAGACGTCCCTCATGGTGGATGCAGCAGTCTCTATGGCTGCCTTCAGTTGCGCTTGAGGAGCTGGCCCGATAGCGGAGATGCGCAACGCTCCTAGGGACCAGGCAGTCGCCAGTTCGTCAAAGTAGTTGCCGTTGTAGGCCGCGAACCACTTAGCTAGCTCGCGCGTGTAGGCGACTGGCGCCCGGGGTTGGGGCTGCGCAGCAGTCGGAAGCGACGTGAGTTGAGAGAGCAACTGTTTGGAGTGATCTGCGAGTATTGTTTTGAGCATCGATGCAGTGATGAGCTCGGCTGGCTTCGCCTTCACTGCCGTTCTCTTGGATGGGGGAGGGCTCGGGGGTGGGCTTGAGTCGCCATCTTCCTGGTGTTCAGACTCCGGTGCGTCAGCTGCTACTTCTGCCTTCGGTTCGATTTCAGCGAGGAGCTTCTTGAGTTCCGGCTTCATCTTTGCGCTGAGCAACCGATCTTTCTGTTCGAACGATAGCTGTTCTAGAGCTCCCTGCCATTCCCCTGCTTCATCCATGATACTCAAGGTAATCAAAGCTGCTTCGAGAGCTGGCACGAATTTCTTGCGCCTAATCGTCGCAAAGATTTCGTGAAGAAGCATCGTGTGTGTAAATCCTGGCGAGACCAAACAGGACTCTCGATCTCAAGACTCGGCAGCGGGCTGCAAAACCAGTTCACTCTATCACGCTTCGCGCGCAGCAATCCATCTCCCTGCAACAGCAAACCGTTTGTCTCCGCGCCTACGCCGCTACGACGAACGGTAGCTTAATTGGCGCTCACTGGTAACAGCAACCTTTCCAACAGGACAAGCTACAACAGCTCATGATCTTCTCAAGCAGGCCGGCGACATCAGCAATTCACTAATTAACTAATTCTGCTCTGCAAGTGACGATCCTCTGCCGAGCTTCGCCATCGCTTCAGGCGCCTCTGAGGATGCGTCGCCATTCCTCAGACTTTTCCAGTGATGCCAACAACCGTTCTCTCTCAGCTAGGTTGTTGGTCTGGCCGACCTCCGTTCGTTGTGGGTAGGGGAGGTCGGGTCTCGCCCGCCGTTTGAGGGGTCGGTCGGCGGGTCGTGCCAGCTGCCATCTGGTCGGCTTGAGGAGCAACAGCCCAAGGTTGGGGTGTACCAGGGGTGGGTGTTGCTACAGAAGGCCTCGAGATGTGGAGTACAGCTGGCCGGCTGTCTCTCGGTTCAGACGAAGAAACTAGCGTGACTTACAAAACAAAGGCCTCGTAGGGCCGTTTCTGCCCCAAGGAGGGGACGCCAGCAGAGTCGTTCGTTGTTGCACACCACCCTCGGCTCGCAGCGAGAAGCACAGTCGTGGGGTACGCCCATTCTGTGAGTCCCTCTGCGGCGGAAGATTAGCAGCATCACCACCATCGTCAGCAAATCCATACCACCGCCACCCATCCAATCACCATCACCATCATCAATCGTAGTCAAGAAAGAGATCATCATCACGATGGTGCCGAAGCACCACCAGCCATCAGGCCGTAAAGTAGAGTTCAAAAGTATTGCAGCAAAGTCAGCTGAGTGCCTGAAGGAGGCACCTTGGGACGCGCCGACTAGCCGCTGCAGAGATGCAGGGTTGTCTCATCAGAGTTTCACGTGCCAGCACCCTGTCCCGAAGGATGTTGGCGACGAAGTTGTCAATCGTCAGTCAAAGTTCAAATTCAGTGTAAGTTCAATCCCGGCAGATAACTCTGGCTCTCTCGCGAGAGGGAGTGATCGCCTCAGCACAAAAGTTTTTCGTAGTTCGATTCAAATCAAGTCAAGTCAAGTCATCGGTCGATCAGTCGACCGTCTGCTGCCCACCAATCTTCACGCATACCTCGCACATCATCACCCGGGCTCGCGCATCAGCACCCGGTCCCGCACGCAGCCCAGCATCAACCGTCCGCTGCCCACCAACCCCCACGCAGAACTCCCACATTAGCACTCGGGCTTGCACATCTGCCCCCGTTCTGTGCGTGGACCCAGCACTAACACGCGTGCCTGCACTCGCTCACGCATTCCTACCAGCGCCCGGGCCCACGCCAATCCGCACCGGCGCCCGTGTCCCCGCCCACGTTCGCCCCCTCTGTCTCACCTGCACCAGCACCCACGTCCACCCTCGCACACATGCGCCGGCACGCGCGCCCACGCACCCACGCACGCACGCACACTCCTAAGCCAACGCACGCCCACGCACCGGCGCCAGCACTGAGCTGTAGGTGTGAGCACGATGATCATCTCCGATTCCATCGCCGCCAGCCAGCGCTGCCGCCGCTCGCGTGTTGTGCGGCACCCTTGTCGGCCTCCGGCTGCGCTTCGGCTGTGACTTCCGCAGCGTCGGCAGTATCCCAGCGTGAGCAGCACGACCAGCGGTACAGCTGCCGCAGCTGTCTCTAGGACCGCTGCAGCTGCTGTGGCTGTGCGCTCCGTCCCGGCTGCGGCCGTTGTCGCCACTGTCGGACTCACAGCTGGTGTCCGCCTCCGGTTTCACTGCCCTCGGCGTGAGACGCACGACCAGCGGCGCAGCTGCCGCAGTTGCCTCCAGGTGCGCTGCGGCTGTTGCGGCCGCTACCCCTAACCAGCGGTACCTCCTCGGGTTCCCCGGCCGGCCCCGGGGTGCCTCTTCGCCAGTCCGGCAGCCTGGAGCCTGGCGAAGGCCTCCTGGTGACACGAGTGGCCGGAGCCTCGGTGGCCTGCGGGACTCGCGGCGTCCGAAGGCGATGGCTCCCCCTCCGGCGGTGGCGGCGATGCGATGCCCAGGTGAGCGCCACCCCCCGCATCGGCTGCTGCGTCAGCCTCCTTCCGCTTCACCCATTCCTTCATCCCCTCTATATTCTCCCTCCTCCAATACTCTGATGGGCTGCGAAAGTCGATTTTGAGCGGTGCTGGGCATCCCGCATCCAACCAACGCGGAAATGCCTCCTCGACAGTCGGCGGCGGGGGCCCCTCCCGGGTCCAGTCGCCCAGGACACTCAGGGAGGAGGGCAGTTGGCCTGTTACCAGTCGGAGTTGTGTAGCATGCGACGCTGGATCAACTTCGTCCTGGGTCGGCCAGCCATCGGCCTCGCCTGGGTTCTGGGCCACCACCTCGGAATGGCAGTGGATCACCGCCTCGACGAGGTAGGTCCAGGACTCGCGACGTGTCCCCGCCCAGGCCTCGTACGAAGTCCGGGCCGCCCATACGCGGGCCTGCACGCCTTCAGACCGTGCGTGTCCATTGGCCAGTGCCCCTGCATGCAGGAGCAGCGACGTCCATCGCACCATGCGGGCGGCGTGACTCGCATCACCGGGTACGGGAGAGGGGGTGGTAGATGATGGGGGTGTGGTGGGACAAGCGGGGCCGGTGGGCTCTATGTCACCTGGTGCCTCAGCAGGAGCGGGGATGATGGGCGAGGGGGGAGTGGTGGGACAGGCTTGGCCGAAGGACTCCATGTAACCGCCGCAGGAGTTGGAGGGGAAGGGGTTGGAGGGAGAACTGGCACGACTGTTCGAGGATGAAGAGCTGGAGGAGGAGTCAGACGCCGGGCTGGAGCGGACGGATCCAGCGTCCTCCTTAACGACGCCAGCGCGACCGCGTGCCCTCGCCTTCCCTCTGCCGGCAGCTGCCCCGCCCCTCCTCGTTCCATGGTCCCCATCCAGGTAGCGGAAGGCGTCTGTAGCGCAACGGAGATGGGCTTCCAGGACCACCGGGGGGGGCCTGTTTGCCGCCTCCCACGATCCCGCGGCCTCAGCGGCGGCCATGGGTGGCGTTCCCCTGGTCCCTTCGACCCACCGCTGAAGCACGGCAAGAGTCGGTGGCAGCACGCCGTCGAGGAGCCGAAGCTGCTGCTCCTGGTGGCTGCGGTCAATGTAACTCGCCGCTGGCCACGCGGCAGCGTCCCGTGATGTCTCGGCGGCCACGAAGTGGCTGTGAACCACGGAGCGCAGGAGTCCGGCCCACGCTTCGCTGTCAGGACCGTCGGCTCCACTCTTCCACGTCAGAAAATGCTGGGCCGCGGCCCAAGCATGGGCTTGGATCTGCTCCGTCCTCGACTCACCACACGCGATCGCGGCGGCGTGGAGCAGGGGAACAGCCCATTGGGAGATGTGGAAGCCCGCCGCGAGGTGGCTGACCACCTCAACCGTGTCATCGCAATCCGAGCTCGTGTCAGTCTCTGGGTTGCCTGGCGGAGCGGATGAGCAGGCACCCGGCGAGGTCTCGCCAGCCGCGCCCCGTGGCCCGAGG
>CALLKD010000109.1 GCA_938008595.1 uncultured bacterium
GTACAAGGTGACTGGAGTTCAGACGTGTGCTCTTCCGATCTGCCTTTCCCTATCTCGCTTGCCTTGTATTCCGTTCCGCTCCGGCTCGTTACATAGTAGCCGTTAAGTTTGCCGGTACTCGCACGGGCTTCCCTCACCTTGAAGCCCAGTTTTCCGAGTTCACGGCTGAATCCGGCAAGGTCAAACCCTTGCATCCTTGCAAGGATACCGTCCATAGCCTGTTTTATCTCTTCCCTGTTGGCTTTGCCTATGTCCTTTGACTGTACCAAGTTCCGCTCTCTGGCTATACCGTTGGCGGCTTCCGTTGCTCTCTTCCCTATCCAGTTGTCTTTGTAGAGTTCTCCCGATAACGACACACGGTTTGCCAGTATATGCAGGTGGGCTTGTCTGCTGTTCTTCTCCGTTCCGCTGTGCTTCACGATGATGTACTGGTGATTCATCAAGCCCATGCGCTGCATGAAGTCGTTGCCGAGCTTCGCCCAGTCCGCATCGGTCATGCCTGCACTTTCTTCCACTGAAGGGCTGACCTCAAACCGAAGGCAGTTGTTCTTTACGTTCGGAAAATCAACAAAGTAAGGTTTCATCTCCTGCACCATCTCTTCACCTGTACAGCCGAAAAGCTCATGGCGGTGTATCTCGGTGGCTGCTGCCTCCCCGTTTATCTCTTTGGCAAGATCGTACTCCAGTGCTGCCGTGCCATGAGATATGCTCTTTCCTTTTGCTATCATCGTGAAAGTATCTTTTTAAGTTCATTGATTAGTGCCTGGTTCTCTTCGAACACTTCCCTGTACTGGCGCCCACCGAAATAGTTGTTCAGACGCTGGAGTGTTCCTTTCAGTCGGGCTATCTCCCGAAACAGTTCCCTTTCTTCTTCCGTGTACCTCTCCTTGGGTCGTCCGCCCAGTGCGAGTGTACGGCAGTATTCCGATGTGCTGATGCCGCATCGGGCTGCCTGTTCCGCAAGTGCCGCCTTTTCAAGTGCCGTGCAGCGGAATGTTATCTTCTCCGTTCGATTTACTTCCATGTCGCAAAGGTAATCTTAAAATCCTTTTGAGCAAAGCGAGAAAGGCAAGAAATGTCCGACAAGGACACTTCTTGCTATATATACACATGCCGCATGGGAATACATCC
>CALLKD010000110.1 GCA_938008595.1 uncultured bacterium
CTTAAAGAGGGGGTTCTGCGAAACTCAAGCCCCCGGTAGCCCCGCAGAGAGTCCCGAAGGAGCTGACTTTGGAAACTTCTGGGAAACAAGAGCCACACAGCGAACTAAAAGAGTCCCCCTGTCAGGATCGCCTTGCCCCCTCTGACCCAAGGCGGAATTACCATCAGGAATTCACACCCGGAAAGCCCGGAAAGCAAGACACCCCCACACCACAACAACTTCAGGATACGCCGGACTTGGGTTGATAGGAATAAGCCAAACCCAAGTTTTTAGGAAAGCCGAACTCAAGCCACAAGGAAATCCGACAAACTTGAGTTTTTAGGAAAGCCGTACTTAATTTTAGGAAAGTTTTAGGAACTCAAGGCATAGGAAAGGCTGAACTTGAGTTTTTAGGAAAAAGCCAATAGGAATATGTGGCTAGGCCACGGTCTTCTTTCAATGATCCTGCTGTAGGTTCCCCTACAGCAACCTTGTTACGACTTTTGCTTCCTCTAGTGTTTCCGAATCAAACTAAACGTTCTGCCCAAACGGGTTTGGACAGCTGGTAAAGCTTTCTTCGGCTGCACCATCGATAGCAACGACGGGCGGTGTGTACAACTCGCAGGGACATAATCAGCACCTGCTGATCACAGGTACTTACAAGCAATTCCTCGTTCATGTCGGCATGTACTGCCGGCAATCCCTTCCACGTATGCCGTTTCAAGAATGCCCCGGTTTCTCAACCAGGGAACTTGTTGCCAACTCCATTGTATCGCGCGTGTAGCCTTGGGCATCTGGGGGCATCACAGACCTACATTGGTCCCCCAGTTGACAAGCCCTTATCGGATATCCGCATTCTGTAAGTTAGACGCTTTGCAGTTCCCGTAGAATCTGCCTTAGACCCGAGCGAACCCGAGCTGAAGCAAGCCTTCGGTTTGAAACACTGAAACTCTTACCATACAGTGAGGGTCTTGCCCGTTATCGCAATTAAGCAGACAGGTCATCCCACGAACTTCGTGTGGCCATGCACCACCCTTCACACACTTATGAAGGATCATCAATCCGTCATGCACCAGTGTGTTCTGTCCAAGTAAGTTTTTGGGCGTTGAGTCCAATTGAACCGCAAAATCCACTGCTTGTGGTGCGAGTCCGTCAATTCCTTTAAGTTTCAGACTTGCGACTATACTTCCCCCTCGAGGCAGAACCTCAAAGTTTTCACTCTAGTTCGACCGACCAGGGCCTCTTCGGCTTCGGCCTGATCAGTCAATGGGCACTATCGTTTAGGGCAAAACGAACTACAAGGGTATCTGATCCTTTTCGATCCTCATGCTCAGACTCATGATAGATTAAACCGTTCAGTTAATGTGCTTTCGCGTTAGGTTGTCCCTTCAGGATCATCGCATATCACCGCTTCCCAGAAGGTACAGACAAACGTGTCCGGTCACTTTGGCAATACCAACGACACACGTTCAAAGGGAAAACCCAGTGACTCGGTGTGTCGCGGCTAGAGACTAGAGTCCAAAATCCGCAATAAGACTTTAAGTTGTCCCGTTATTGAATGTGGGATTTCATACAGGACACACAGTTGCAGAACTAACAGGCTTGGGAATCTCGCGAGACCTGTCCCCATAGTACCGACCACCCTTCTCGGGTTGCACCTTGGTCGAGGGGAACCTTCTAACATGCTTTGAGTAACTATGATTTGTGTACGAATCAACTTGCCGAGGCAATGCCTTCTTTCACATTGTTGACCAGTGTCAACGGAAAGTCTGTTTCATCCAATTGGGTAAAGTGGGCCGAGACCCTATCATATTGGCTGTTGTGCTCTCGGGCTTATCTCTTTTAAAGGGAGTTCAGTGAAAAGGCCTTTCGAGCCCCAAACCAAACAAAGAGAGCCAACATCCGTTGTCCTCAGTGTTTTCCCCCTTTTCAGCATCCAACTGAGAGTCCTCTAAGAGCAACAACGTAAGTATACGCTCCCAGAGCTGGAGTTACCGCGACTGCTGGCACCAGACTTGCTCTCTAGTAGATCCTCTGAGAGAGTTTCAACCTCTCACCATTCCGCCGGAGGTGGGTTTGGACGCCCACGCCCCGTGGTATGTTCCGTCGCTGCCTCACTGTTCCGATAGTTCAGTATGGGGCAATTTACGTGCCTGCTGCTGACCGTGGACATGGTAGCCGTGTCTCAGGCTTCCTCTCCGGAATCAAACCCTAATTCTCCGTGACCCGTTACTGCCAAGGCAGGCCAAGACCGTGCCTTCAAGAGCTGATAGGATCGATTACTTATCTTATACTGGTTCTCGAGAGAACCTTGTTTTACCAGATGTTCACAAACACTTTCTCAGTTCAAAGGCTGCCCGAAGGCGTACTTAGTTACCGAACGGTTTCGAAGGATACTTCGGGAAAACCCGGGCATTGACACATTCCTTTAGACTTGAAGGATCAAGTTAAGAGAACGAGGTGTCGCTGCCTGTTAGTGCTTTGTTTACAGGTATTAACGGTAGGTTACCACGTATATCCCCAGACTGTCATTAAGACAACCTTCTGAGGGTATAGCAATCGCAATAAT
>CALLKD010000111.1 GCA_938008595.1 uncultured bacterium
GTTACATCTTCCGCGCAGGACGACTCGATCAGTGAGCTATTACGCTTTCTTTAAATGATGGCTGCTTCTAAGCCAACATCCTGACTGTCTATGCCTTCCCACTTCGTTTCCCACTTAGCCATATCTTGGGGACCTTAGCTGGCGGTCTGGGTTGTTTCCCTCTTGCCCTCGGACGTTAGCACCCGAGGACTGTCTCCCGTGCTCACTCTCACTGGTATTCGGAGTTTGCTATGGTTTGGTAAGACTACATGTCCCCCTAGCCATTACAGTGCTCTACCCCCAGTGGATATACACGAGGCACTACCTCAATAGTTTTCGAGGAGAACCAGCTATCTCCGGATTTGTTTAGCCTTTCACCCCTAGTCACAACTCATCCGCTGTTTTTGCAACAACAGTCGGTTCGGACCTCCAGTAGGTGTTACCCCACCTTCATCCTGGCCATGACTAGATCATCCGGTTTCGGGTCTACGCCCAGCTACTAAACGCCCTTATCAGACTCGGTTTCCCTACGCCTACCCTATTCGGTTAAGCTCGCAACTGAACGTAAGTCGCTGACCCATTATACAAAAGGTACGCCGTCACTCTTTCGAGCTCCGACTGTTTGTACGCACACGGTTTCAGGATCTATTTCACTCCCCTCCCGGGGTTCTTTTCACCTTTCCTTCACAGTACTAGTTCGCTATCGGTCGGCAACGAGTATTTAGCCTTGGAGGATGGTCCCCCCATCTTCAGACAGGATTTCACGTGTCCCGCCCTACTTCTCTCACGCCTAGTTCCACCGCCAACATTTCACCTACGGGACTATCACCCAGTATCGTCGGACTTTCCAGACCGTTTGGTTATGTCAACAGCTAAATCGTGAAGGCTCTTCCCATTTCGCTCGCCACTACTTTGGGAATCTCGGTTGATGTCTTTTCCTGCAGCTACTGAGATGTTTCAATTCACTGCGTTCGCTCTACCCTGCCTATGTATTCAGCAGGGAGTACCCTTGCGGGTGGGTTTCCCCATTCAGAAATTCCCGGATCAAAGCTCTATTGCCAGCTCCCCGAGACTTATCGCAGGCTTACACGTCTTTCATCGCCTGTTGCCGCCAAGGCATCCGCCATGTGCGCTTGGTCACTTGATCCTATAACGCTCAAACACCATCACCTGAGTCAACTCCTTTCGGCGTTAACTCAAACAACAGCACCGCGTCACAGGTGTGTATGAGAACTTGATGCCCCGAACCTTCAACCCGGCCAACGGAAGCGGCCGGTATCGGAACACCAAAAATACAATCTAAACCCATGTCCACATCTCATCTCATCAATGAGCGTGAACAAACTTCTTCCAGATTTTTAAAGAACAGAGACTACCGATTGGATAGCCATCAGCAATAAGCGCTTGAACAACTTTTATTGCTGATGCCTATGCACCTGACCACAACCCGCGATATTTGAATGGTGGGTCTTGATGGACTCGAACCATCGACCCCCGCCTTATCAAGACGGTGCTCTAACCAGCTGAGCTAAAGACCCTCCGAAACTTTTAATCAGCGGCGCCCATCTGGCGCAACTCATCGAAAGTGGTGGAGGATGACGGGATCGAACCGACGACCCCCTGCTTGCAAAGCAGGTGCTCTCCCAGCTGAGCTAATCCCCCATTATTGGAATGGGATGGTGGGTCTGGTTGGTCTCGAACCAACGACCCCCGCCTTATCAAGACGGTGCTCTAACCAACTGAGCTACAGACCCGAATTCCGGGACACTGTCGTCAACAACAGCCGATAAGTGTGAGCGCTTGAGCTTGAGTGCCTTTTTGGCTTCGGCCGCGCTCGGCGCGCTCAAGGCCGAGCTGGAGCTGATGATCGAGGGCTGCCGACATGGCCATGTCGGCCAGTGCCGGGTGATCGAGGTGCTGGCGGATCATGGCCAATGCCAGCATCACTAGAGCAGGCTGCCGTCGGCGGTGCCTCAGCCGCCTGCTGGAAGGACAGCGGAACGGACGGGCAGGGTTAAAGGCTAGAGCTGCACGAGGAGCGCGGTCGCGTACATGACGACGACACCGGCCACCACGCCGCTCGCGGCCGTTGCCGCTCCCCTCCCTTCCGACCGTGCGCTGCGCCGCGCGAGGAGCAGCCCAACCTCGACGATCACTTGAAGGATGGCGCCGGCGCCGACCGCGAAAGCCAACGCCGCCCAATGCGGCGCAAAGGCGTAACTCCCGAGCCAGATACCCGCAACGGCCGGCAAGCCGGCAAGCGCGGCGAGGGCGGCGAAGACCGGTAGTCGAGGACGGTTTTCGACCATGGGCGCCACGATGCCGATGCCTTCGGTGATGTTGTGGAGCGTGAAGCCGAGCACCAGGAAGGTGCCGAGCGCGGCGAGCGTGAACGCGAGCATCCGGCCGAAGTCGGTTA
Source organism: uncultured bacterium (assembly GCA_938008595.1). Taxonomy (GTDB): domain Bacteria; phylum Patescibacteriota; class Minisyncoccia; order Phycocordibacterales; family Phycocordibacteraceae; genus C7867-001. The sequence goes on from CALLKD010000111.1 coordinate 2,399, forward strand.
CGCAATACACGTCGATCAGCTTCGCCAGTAGCATCAGATAGAGGATGAAGGGCAGCACGGCCCGGCGGCTTTGCGGGTAGTCGGGGAACAGATCGGAAGAGCGTCGTGTA
>CALLKD010000112.1 GCA_938008595.1 uncultured bacterium
AAGCGTGGGGAGCGAACAGGATTAGATACCCTGGTAGTCCACGCCGTAAACGATGCTAACTCGTTTTTGGGGCGCAAGCTTCAGAGACCAAGCGAAAGTGATAAGTTAGCCACCTGGGGAGTACGCTCGCAAGAGTGAAACTCAAAGGAATTGACGGGGGCCCGCACAAGCGGTGGATTATGTGGTTTAATTCGATGATACGCGAGGAACCTTACCAAGACTTAAATGGGAATTGACAGATTTAGAAATAGATCCTTCTTCGGACAATTTTCAAGGTGCTGCATGGTTGTCGTCAGCTCGTGCCGTGAGGTGTTAGGTTAAGTCCTGCAACGAGCGCAACCCCTGTCACTAGTTGCCATCATTCAGTTGGGGACTCTAGTGAGACTGCCTACGCAAGTAGAGAGGAAGGTGGGGATGACGTCAAATCATCACGGCCCTTACGTCTTGGGCCACACACGTAATACAATGGCCGGTACAGAGGGCAGCTACCAGGTGACTGGATGCAAATCTCGAAAGCCGGTCTCAGTTCGGATTGGAGTCTGCAACTCGACTCTATGAAGCTGGAATCGCTAGTAATCGCGCATCAGCCATGGCGCGGTGAATACGTTCCCGGGCCTTGTACACACCGCCCGTCAAGCCATGGAAGCTGGGGGTGCCTGAAGTCGGTGACCGCAAGGAGCTGCCTAGGGTAAAACTAGTAACTAGGGCTAAGTCGTAACAAGGTAGCCGTACCGGAAGGTGCGGCTGGAACATCTCATTTTAGAGCGTCATAAGACGTAAAACAATTTAAAAATGAACTTACTTAAGTTTCGCTTTGGTTTTTACTGGTTGCTTATATAACAAAATAACCCCTAATAATTAGTAAGAGGGAAGAGATTATAATGCAGTCTCGTAGCTCAGCTGGTTAGAGCGCTACACTGATAATGTAGAGGTCGGCAGTTCGAGCCTGCCCGAGACTACTAATTTAAAAGAGGCTAGAGATTAGAGATAAGAAATTAGAGAAATCTAACATCTAATATCTAACATCTAACATCTACACAGGGGGAATTAGCTCAGCTGGCTAGAGCGCCTGCCTTGCACGCAGGAGGTCAAGGGTTCGACTCCCTTATTCTCCACAGTTTTGGAGGTTTAATTTAAAAGTTACGAATGGAGCCAAAAACAACATTTGTTCATTAAACCAAAAAGAAGAAAAATAGATCATTGACATTAACGGTAAAGACATCACAAAGAGAAAACCGAGCACTTTCGAGTGCCGAGTATAAAAATATACTAATATAAATATTAGGAAAGAAATCGTTAAGGGCGTATGGCGGATGCCTAGGCTTTCAGAGGCGAAGAAGGACGTGGTAAGCTGCGAAAAGCTGCGGGGATTGGCACACACGAATTGATCCGCAGATGTCCGAATGGGGCAACCCGGCATATTGAAGATATGTCACACCGTAAGGTGAGCAAACCCGGAGAACTGAAACATCTAAGTACCCGGAGGAAAAGAAATCGAAGAGATTCCGTAAGTAGTGGCGAGCGAAAGCGGATTAGCCCAAAAGTCTTTATATGTTTAGAAGAATGTTCTGGAAAGAACAGCCGTAGAGGGTGATAGCCCCGTACTTGAAAGGCATACATAGATGATAAATGAGTAGGGCGGGACACGTGAAATCCTGTCTGAATATGGGGGGACCATCCTCCAAGGCTAAATACTCCTGAAAGACCGATAGTGAACAAGTACTGTGAAGGAAAGGTGAAAAGCACTTCGAATAGAAGGGTGAAATAGAACCTGAAACCGTACGCCTACAAGCGGTCGGAGCCCACATGTTGGGTGACGGCGTGCCTTTTGCATAATGAGCCTACGAGTTAATTTTACTAGCGAGGTTAAGGACTTCAGGTCCGGAGCCGGAGCGAAAGCGAGTCTGAATAGGGCGCTTAGTTAGTAGGATTAGACGCGAAACCTTGTGATCTACCCATGGGCAGGTTGAAGCTCTGGTAACACAGAGTGGAGGACCGAACCGGTTGACGTTGAAAAGTCTTCGGATGACCTGTGGGTAGGGGTGAAAGG
>CALLKD010000113.1 GCA_938008595.1 uncultured bacterium
TAGTTTTTCAGCACGTGGATAGTAACCGCTTAATTCGTGGATCGTAGTTTTTCAGTACGTGGATAGTAACCGCTTAATTCGTAGATCGTAGTTTTTCAGTTCGTAGATAGTAGTTTCTCAGTTCGTAGATAATAACCTATTAGCCCTAGCATATTAAATCGTAATATACCCAGTCCGCAGTCAGTACCCGACAAAAATAAATCCCCCTACCCCCCTTGCCCACTGCCTCTCCCCCTAGCTACGATCTAATCAACAGAGGAGACCCCCGCATGTTCGACGACCTCGGCTTAGACCTCCCCCCGCTGGACCTCCCAGTGGACAACCCGATTGCCTTAATGGCAACTCCTACTACCCACTTATGGCCAATTGCGTTCATACGTGATTTAGCCCTTGGGCTTGACTCCGAAGAAGACGTTCTTGAACGACATAGCATATCTAAGGATGACTACGACCGAATCGTAAATCATCCGCGGTTCAGATCGGAATTTCACTCCGTACTGACCTCCCTTCAACAGTCAGGACAATTATTTCGCGAACGAGCCAGGATGCAGGCTGAAGACTACCTTGCGAAGATCGACAATATAGTCAACGACCCAAACACAGACTACAAAACTGTGCTCGCAGCAATTGACAAAGTAGTCGGGTGGTCTGGGCTCGCAGCGAAAACCCAAGCAGATACTGGCGGGGCTACGCAGGCTAACGTACAGATTAATATAAACCTATGAACATCCATCTCCGTGATCCCCAGTACGTTTTGGGCGCCCGCGCTGAATCGGTCGATACGCTCTTAGCAATCGCCGGCGGGCTATTTTCAGTAGACGTGATGTTCTTTAGCTCGTCTCTACCCCCCGCCGCGCTAACTGCACTCCCACCCTCCTCGTGGGCCGTATGGTCTATCATCACTGTGTTCATGACGATTGGTCGCATCCTGTGGCCCACAAACCCCGGGATAGTGATAATTACGGCTACTAGGTTTCTACAGTGTGTGTTCTGGTGCGCGTTAGCCCTAGCATACTATCACTCCTCTAACGCATACTCCGCTACCGTATTCGTACTAGCATTTGCCGGCGGATCGTGCTGGTCGCTCACAAGGAGTGATTAATGGACTCCTTATCGGATATAATCAAAGCGTTGGAGTCTAACCCCGGAGCAGGTGGACTTACCCTCGGAACCATGCTCATCTTGTATCGTATCGCCCGTAACGTACGAGCAGATAATCGCGAGGATAACGTGCAGAGGCAGATCGACGAGTGGTATAAAAAGATAGCGGATTCCGTAGACTCGCTTAACGCGCAGATACGCGCGTTGCTCGCAGAAAACGCGCAGTTAAAAGCGGAAGTAGCCGTGCTGAAATCGCAATTAGAGGAGAAACAGGATGACGTACCAAAGGCTCAGTAGGCTACGCGCATACCGTACTGGGTTGGCCGAAGACTTGGCTACCCTCCGTACCTTCGTAGGAACCGAAGAATCTCACGGAATTAGTGAAGCCGAGCGGCAGACAATCGTAATGAGCGATTTACTCGACATCCTCAACAAGCGCGTGGAGTTACAAAATGGCAGCAAATGATTACCAAGTAGGCGGAACGCACTACAAAGACATGGGCGTCGAGCCCTGGGACGTAATTGATACATGGCCGATAGAGCAGCAGGTTGGCTACTATCGCGGTAACGTCCTCAAATATACGATGCGTATGGGGGCGAAAGGCGCCCCCACTGACGACCTTCGTAAAGCAGAACACTACGCCCGTAAATTAAGCGAGGTGTTGACACGCGCGCACTCCCCGATCAGTCTTGATACTGTCGGTGCCGTTCCACTGTGTGCTAACCTCCCGATGAGCAAGTAACTCTCATGGACCCCCGCACATGACCCCGGCCATCAACGCCCTCTATGTCCGATCCTCGCAGGGAGCCGGGGTCGTCCAGAACACCGCGCAGCGGCTCGATCTGCCGGTCTGCCTCGTGGCGGCCATCGTCCTCGTGGAGAGCGCAGGAGAGCCGCTGGCGGTTCGATTCGAGCCCCCCTACAGGTACTACTGGGACAACCACTCCGGGGCCGCCTACCGCCGCGTTACGCCCGCTGAACGGGCCTCGGAGACGGCCCCGCCTGACTTCGCCGCCCTGCCGTCGATCGGCTCGCGGGACACCGAGTGGGCGCTCCAGGCGGCGTCCTGGGGGCCGATGCAGGTGATGGGCGCCGTGGCCCGCGAGCTTGGGTTCCGCGGGTGGTTCCCCGCCCTCTGCACCTGGCCTGCGGGCGTGGAGTATGGCGCCAACCACCTGCGTAAATTGCGGAACCGCTTCTTGGACCAGTACGGATGGGAAGGAGTAGCCGCCGCTTACAATGCCGGGTCTCCGAACCGCCGGGACAATGGTCAGTGGGCGAACCAATCGTATGTAGATAAAGTCCGCGCTATGGGCGGATTTGAGGGCCTGTGATATGTCGCGTAAAATTTACCTCCCCGTGCTTGGCATATGGGAAGATATTGACGACGTTACACTATTGAATGGTGTGCCGAAAGTAGCGTCGGATGGGTCACTTGTAGACTCCTCCGGAGCACCGATTTCGGTGGCTGCTGCCGCTCGGTTCCCATCGGTAGCCGTTAGCGGGGCTTCTATTTCGTTAACTATCGCTCATATCGGCAAACTGGTATGTGTTACTACAGGAGCCTCAGATAGCGCGGTTTCATTACCAGCGTCTGCTACTAATGGTGATACACTTATCACCGCGAAAGCCGATACTGGAGCCGGGAAAGTAAACATTAGTTCCGATACAGCGTGGCTGATAGCGCAGGACGATGTAGTGCAGTGGGTGTATAATGGAAGCGCATGGGTCGCGTTGGACTGGCGCATCTCTCCCGTACGCCAAGTGTTCACTG
>CALLKD010000114.1 GCA_938008595.1 uncultured bacterium
GGCCTGCGCAGGCCCCCCCCTCGTAGCAACAGCGCCTTTTCCATACATGTCCCTGTGGGCCCCCACACAGGGCTTCTCAAGTCCGTTCTAAGCGACGAAGTTACCGCACCTTTCCAGCACAATTTCATCGAGGAAACGATGCGTCGCTTACTACAAGTGCAGCGTCGTATGGTCTTGAGAAGGTGGGTTTTGTGATCCTACGGGAGGAGTTGCGCGAAATCGATGCGTTTTTCTTGGTGCCCGCACGCCCGGCATCGACGGGGAGGAACCAGGGTCGTACCCGTACGCATTCCCCCCGTTGATCACAAAGCCGCCCAGCACCATAATCCCCGCGATGCCCCCCACCATCGTCCGGGCGCCGGTGGAGATGTCGAGGGTGTAGACGACCGTCCCGATGAGGGCGTACAGCGTGCCGGCGGCGTTGAACGACAGCCCTCGGCACGCGCCGATGGAGGTTGCGACGTGTACTTCGTGAACGCGGCGTCCCACCACCCGAACGCGCCCGTGGGGCCGCACGTGTAGTACACAGTCCCCGTCTTCAGCCCGCGCGTCGACGCCGACGCAACCGACGCGTTCATTCCCCAAGTGCCAGGCGGGAGCGCCTCATAGACGCCAGCCGCGTGCTCCACGCACAGCATCATCGAGCTCCGCGGCTGCTCACCGCCCAGAACGGTGCCCACGAAGCGGGCGCAGCTCAGCTCGCGCACTGGAAGCTCACGCGTCTCGCAGTTGTCTGACTCCGAGAGCCAGTAGGTTGCATTCTGGCGGCACGGCAGGCTCGCCTGCAGCAGCAGGGCAGCGACTGTCGCCAGCTTGTCGGGGCACCCCCCCCACGCTGACAATGCACTATCACATTGTCTTTCCGACTAGCCCTTCCACCCCACTGCCTGTCCGACCCGCTCGTCCTTAAATTTCACTGCAGGCCCGCCTCGCCAACCTTCCCTTCCTCGAAGCTATCAGAAACTCCCTTCGCCTCACCCCCACAGAGCAATATTCGTGAGCCTTCTTGCTGCCCCCACACCCTCTGCAGGCACCCGCGCTCGTAGAAGCCGGTGGTGAAAAGTTGCAGGCATCATTTCTCAAAATCCATTGATAGACGAAGATACTCAGTTCAGTCGAGTTAGGCCCTGGTCTCGTCGTGGGCGTTGGCCTTCTCAGCCATCACCTGACGAATGAGCTGCTCCGGCCACAGATCGGACCGATCGCGGTTCAGGCGCTCGTCGTCTGGGTGGCAACGACGATGTATTATGGCCCGGCGAGGAGCCGCCTGCAGGATTGGGGGGGGGGTCGCACTCGACCATCACCCCCTCCTGTTGATAATGTAAAGGTGGGCTATGACAGGTATGAATTGGGTGGCTGCAACACCGCACCGCGCGTGACGCTGCGCGGTGCGCACTGCTGGGCAGATCCAATCTGGGTTGATGCTGGGGGGTGAGGGTGTCAAACATCGCCTGAGCGATCGACATTCCATGAGCAGGGGCGCCACGACGCCAGGTTCCATGATCGCAAAGACTGAGATGCGCAGACTAGCTGGTTTTTGGCAGTCTACAGTCTCCTGATGGGTCCCGCAACACGTATCCGCGGGTACATCACACTTTACATGACGGAGCCGTCGAAGTTGGTCCGTCTAGCGGGATGATGAGCTTTATGTCGTCTAGCGTGCGTTTTTCATATATTGCGTGTGTTGGCAATAATACTGCGGCAAGATGCTTGCCACCGTAGCCTCTTATCACCCGGGGAGCGCCCTCGGCCCTCTCCTACCACGAAGGAAATTGAATTTTTGTATGCAGCGCCTTAATCCTCGATCGGATAGCTTGGTTGCTCGGTTAGAACGGCCTTGAGAAGCTCTGCCCGGGGGGCCCCCAGAGCTTTGCAAAGTTTTGACACCCTGTTACAGCAACCGACTGCAACACGGTGTTACAACGGCTCTTTGTCGGTTGCTGTAACAGGGTGTCAAAACTTTGCAAAGCTCTGCTGGAGCCCCATGTGGTGAAGGGATGAGTGGAGGCCTGGGGAAACCCCACTGTGGGCGTCATGGGATGCGGGGGGTGCCGATACCCCACCCAACCCCGCCCCT
>CALLKD010000115.1 GCA_938008595.1 uncultured bacterium
CACCTCTTTTTCTCTCAAAGTCGTCCAATCCAGCGTATGACTTGTGTCCTTCTCAGCTTGTAGATTGGTGTTAGGTAATCAGGACTGAGCTGTCTGTTTTGTGCCAGCGTCCTTTCCCGTTCTAGGGATGTGTAATCTGCGGTGATCAGTCTGTAGCACAGGATAATCGTCAGTATCAGAGCAATTCGCAGGAGTATTCTACTGATTCTTATGAGTATCCTATCGGGGTCTGGTCTGGTGTGTTCGTGTGCTCCGACTTGTTCGTGTTGGACTGTCTCCGTCTCCTAGTCAGTGCAGAGGACTATGCAGCCGTGCACTCTCTTGAACCTCTTCCCTACTAGGTACAATCCTTCTGGTGAGGGTACGATTGATAGGTAGTGTTCTGTGGTGATGGACAGGGAATCTCTAACTCTAGAGTAGCATCTGTCATTGGATGAGCTTGAGTAACTTGAAGTTGGGCCTTGGGGCACTTGGTCATCCTTGTAATGGTGAATCTGAGACCTGGCCGCTTGATTTTTCTGGCTGCTTACTGCACGGATTTTGGAACCCTCTTGACTGCTTGACGTGTGTTCCATGCTTCCCTGAGTGAACTTGACCTGATGTTTCGCGCGTCCTAAATTTTTCAATTTTATTTTTCTCGGATTATATTTTTTTGGAGAAAAAATTTTTATAGCGAATTTGTGGACAAATTTTCGAGGGTTTTTGTCTTCTAAAAATTAAAAATATTTTCAATTTTTGACTCTTTTTGGCCCCGTTTTTTCTCACATTTGGCAGAGAGTTGGTGGCCAAAAAGTGCGTCCAACTCGTCTCTATCGATCTATCCTGCCTTGAATCGGCTGCAGGCTGTGTTCCAGCGGTTCTGATCGATGCGCATTCTCTCTTCGTACCTCTTGGCTTGATGGTACGGTCTGACGTAAAGTATCCAATACACTGCTCTCCCGAGAATGCATAGTGCTAGCACCAGTATCATGAGGCATACTGCTTGTATCATGTAGCGGACTATGGTTTGGGCTGTGATGCGTAA
>CALLKD010000116.1 GCA_938008595.1 uncultured bacterium
AGCTAGATAGTATTAGAGACTTCCCGCAACCTCAGTTAAAGCGGGAACTCAAAGCCTTTTTGGGGCTAGCTAATTATTTCCGTGATCATGTGCGCAATCACTCAATATTAGCTCATCCACTGCAGGGTATCCTTCATGGCTATTCAGCTAAGGATCGAAACCATAAGATAGTCTGGTCGACAGAACTCGCTAACGCGTTTGATAACCTCAAACAAGTCATTAGCGACTGCCAGAAGCTATACTTTTTGGACGATACCTCACCGATACACCTTCAGACAGATGCCTCCGACTACGGGATTGGCGGCTATCTATTCCAAATCACACCAGAGGGTGTCCGACCGATTATGTTTATCAGTAAGTCACTAGATAAAACACAATGTCGGTGGTCAACTCCGGAAAAAGAGATGTATGCCATTTGGTACTCACTCCAAAAGATGGATCATCTACTTCGTGATAGGAGATTCTACCTCCAGACTGACCACGAGAACCTTACTCGTAACAAGGTCACTGGCTCACCGAAGGTGATTAGATGGCAGTTGGATATCCAACAGTACCTTTATACCATCAGTCACATAAAGGGTGAGAACAATATGGTCGCTGACGGATTCTCACCCCGAATATTGCGCCGCATTGGATATCTTCGGAGATACTCCTCAGGAAATGCTACTAGCTACTCCTGACTATTCAAGAAGCATCGATCATCTCGCTGCACTTGAGGAAGCCGAAGCTACCACCCCTGAAAGATTCCCAATAAGCAGTACCGGCTAATAGCTGCGGTGCATAATCATGTTGCGGGACATCATGGGGTAATGCGAACCATATCTAAACTGACTAGGCAAGGCCAGCAGTGGTCACATATGAGGGAACATGTTCGTAACTTCATCAGGAAATGTCCTGCGTGCCAACTTCTGAGCCATATAAAGACTAGTATACACACACTACCGTTCACTACTAGTGCTCCAGCACCTATGACAGTAGTTAGTGTTGATGCAATAGGTCCCCTACCAGAAGATGCTGCAGGGAATACCTATGTGCTCACAGTTATCGATAACTTTACTCGATATACTGAACTATATGCAATAGCAAACGTTACTGCAGAGGCTACAGTACCGGCATTGATTGATTTCATTGGTCGTTACGGTTGTCCGACTATTATAAAGTCAGACAATGGCTCTCAGTTTGTTAACGATCTCATCGAGAACCTTATTAGGATCATCGGAACAGATCATATACGTACGCTAGCATACTCTAAAGAAGAGAATGGTATAGTCGAACGTGCCAATAAAGAGGTACTTAGACATTTAAGGGCGTTTACGTTTGCAATCGGCACGAACACCGATTGGTCATTACGTCTACCATTAGTAGCTAGGATTCTAAACTCAACGGTACATGATAGTATCGGAGTTAGTCCAGCATCATTACTATTTGGTAACTTAGTGAACCTCGACCGTGGTATTTTCTTACCACTAGAGGCAATCGAGGAAGATAGAGAACTTCCATTATCCACATGGTCGCAGACTATGTTAAAAGAACAGGAACGACTGTTAGCTATTGCTGAACAGCGACAGCGTTTCATAAACGATAAGCATATGAGTCATATACCCGATGAGATAACCTCTTATCCAGTAAATAGCCTCGTGCTATCGAACTACCCTGATGGGCCGTTAGGTATGCGTCCACCTACTAAGCTTCATACGAACCTTAGAGGCCCATTTAGAGTGCTAAGTAACGTCGGAGGTGTATATACACTATACGATTTCGTTACACAAAAAGAGTTTCAAACACACATCAAGCACCTTCATCCGTACAATGATGACCCACGCAATCCGACGCCGGAGGCTGTGGCTCGTAAGGTACAGGGAGAGTTCTTGGTGCACTCTATTGTTGGTCACCATGGCAATCCTCAGCGCAAAAGCGAGATGGATTTCCGGGTCAGATGGGACGGTTATACCGAAGCTGATGACCAGTGGTTACCGTGGCGGTCTCTTCGTAATAATCCGAAGCTTCATGAGTACCTCAGAGCTAATGGATTAGCCAAGTTGGTACCGAAGGAGCACCGACCACTACCAGTCTAGAACATACGATACCCAGGAGGGTTTCCCCTATGTCCACAACTGCTTGGCTTTTGCACTTCTTTCCATCATCTCGCCTAGGGCACGCCACAGTAATATTACTCAGCAGTTTTCTGCTAGAGGAAATTTTTTGTGGACGCATTGCGCGTGGGGCAAGGTAACTCTTCCCCAATCTACGAGCTTCCCGTCTCTTTTAGAGCGGAAGAATCTTGTAGAGGCTTAGAAGTTGCTGAAACTTGGGTAAAACCAATTTTCAGAATTTTTGGCGACCCAGAACAGAGGATCCAAAAGATCACTCCTCTGGGCATCCGAAAAATACAACAAAGGGTCTCATTGCGAACCCAAGCTTAGTGCTATTCATTCGGGGCTGTGGCAATATAACTTATTGCGCGAGTCACGAGGTGAAGCGTTGTAATCCAACGTGCACAAGCTTTTCAATTTTTGAGTTCGACTCTGTGCATTTTAAGCGCATTGCGATTCCAAGACATTGTTCGGTGATTACAACCATCCAGCACTGTTGTTTGGCTTTCCGCGGTTGCAACTTTCAATTCCAAGAGTCTTGAAACTTTTAAAACCTTAATCCGAGCCGTAGAACTCGAGATAAACGCGTTGAAGCGCTGCCATTTTGTGATTGCATTTTGCCAGCCTTATCGCTTGTTAATTAATAGCTTTAAGTGCTTTAATCGATTTTTTCTTTTAAATCAACTTAAAAACTATAACACCACAATAAAATGTCAAATCCTAGAGCACCTATCACTGAGAATTCAGATGCTGCTAGGGATGCGGCTGTCGACACGCTGATAGAGAATATCTTCGGTGTCGACGAGCCAGACGATATTGTGTCTTCCCCACCACTCTCGACGGCAGATCTAGCTTCTCCTCAACCCTCTCGGGTTGCGACAGGAGCTGGACCCGTTCAAGGTCGTACACCAGTTCCCTTTGGGGCTCGTGTGGGTTCACTTGTAGGTGCACCAATGACTGCTGAGCAACGGTTAGCCGCTGAGCGCCGAAGCAAAGCCACCTTTATCTTCCGCAAGATACATTATCATGCGTTCTTAGATATTATGGTGAAAGAGATTGATGAGGCGTGGACTAGGGCATACATGATTGCCTCCGCGGCCATGGATTTAGAGGTCATCGACCTCGGCATGGTGGAAGAATATTCAGCGTCTGTAGAGACCGATCGCATCCGTCAGTGGACGGATGCGGCGCAAGAGGCTCGCTCATGGAACATTGCTGATTGCAACAGTATCCAACCCCCAGTTAGGGTGGTAGAAGCGGTAGCCCGGGGAACAGCGATCATTCGCAACGAGGCCACACACCCATCAACGGGCAGTGGCGCTCGCGCTAGTTCACCTGTGGACCTCAGCACCTCTCAGATGGAGAGAGATTCAGTTGGCACAATTCGGCCGACTGCATCCTCAGCATCCGCCATGGCTGCATCCTCTACAAGCTCAATCTCACTTATCCCGTCAGTAATCCAGACGGATGATATAGTTCGATTGCAGCTGTGGAATCAGCAGAACCTCAGAAGCTTTTACGACTTCTGTTGGCGGCGATCACGCACAGAGGCAGAGGCTGCTCGCTTCATCCCTTCCCTCTACATGACGGAGGAGATGATTGCAGAGAGTCGTCTGTACTTGATGGCTTCCTGCCTTGATGAATATGTCGAAGGGTTCTATTCAGACGTGACTGTCACTCTGAAAGCCCTTAAAGAGATTCTCAGGCAGCAGTTCCCAGGCGCTTCACTTCACAGTGAATCCTCGGACGTGATCGAAAAGCGCAATGACAAGCTGCTACCTGTTCTGCGGAAGTATACCCCAGTTCAGCCGTTCTTGCAGTGGCCTCATGCTTGGAATAGGTTCTTCACAGAACTGACACCAACTGAGATTGCTATCTTGGACACTCCATCCAACATAGCTAGCTTTCTTCGCCTCGGCCGTGAGGGCCCTGGAGGTTCAAAGTCTCTCAGTAGACTCTTGACCTCAGTAGAAACAACCTTGCGTGAGCGACCTCGGCCCACGTTCAAGGACTACTATGAGGAACTGCTCGCTGAAAGCGGCAGATTCCACAAGAAGGTTGAGCCACTCTTGAAGGAGGGTTTCACATACGCACCGGTCGCAAACTCCATCACCCAAGGAGCGCGTACCGAGTACCGTTTGAAGCAGCGATCTGGCTTGCTACCAGACAAAATCTTCAAGAAGGAGGATAGACCTCAGGAAACACCGCAGCGCATCTACTCGTGCTATCGGTGTGGATGGAATGGGCACAATGCTTCTCAGTGCACCAACATCAATCCTGACGTCAACTCCCAGAAGATTCCCTTCGCTGAGTCGGAGATGGGAAAGCAATGGCAAGCTCGGGGTGTACAACAGGTCCCAGCCAACATCCGTTTGGACGGCTCGCTGACCAACCCGGCTGCTAAGTTGTCAAAGGCGGACAACAACATCCTGGTGCGTGTTCGGCAATACAACGACCGCCGAACAGCTCAGGGTGGCGAACCGCCAGCAGCGTCAGCTCAGACAATGCTTCCCTCTACCAACAACCGAAGCCAACCGCGAGGCCAACCGCCGCATAAGCGCCAGCGCCTCGGCCCACAACCACCAAGTGAGTGTCATTGGAAAAGCACTCTGGCTGCCTTCACAGGACCAGAGTTGCCGGCCAGTGTTATAAACTGCTCTATTATTATACATGATCAGTCTAACACTTTCTCTTGTCTCTTGGACACTGGTTCTTTTCAGAATAACTTCGCGAGTCCGGAAGTGCGCGAGTGGTTGAAGAACTTGGGACAAGAACCGCAGCGAAAAGGCGGTCAATTTTGTAGTGTGTGTAGCCCCATTTCACAAACTTGCACGGATTGTAGTGACTCTTCCTGTGTGATTGTTGAATATTTGAATGAAAGTGCTAATGTAAATGAACGTTGTCCTGTAACGTTATTCTTCCCTAGCACGTGGCATAGTAACAGCTATGACATTATCATTGGTCTCCACACTCTCAAACAGCATAACATTCTTTCAAAGCTAATCAAACGCTTCTCCAGCGACTATCGCGAGCAGGGCGGTGTGGGGCCTGATCAACCCTACCTTCCACCGAAGGTAAACACCCGTAGCCCAAACCTGCTGTCAGCAATGGAAGTGACGATGAGCGCGGAACTGCGATCCGAACCCTTGATTCCCCGTGATTCCGAGGATATCACAGGCGGCTTAGGTTTCCGGGAACCGGCCTTATCTTGGGATCCGGATCCGCAGCATGTTAGCTCCAGTGACATCCCCACAAAGGTACATGGGACTGTTACTTTTATAAAGAAGTGTAATGCACTACTACGCGAGTTCAGAGAGGTGTTTAGTCGCACAATAGACTCCACTCCCTCGCGGGTTGCGCCGATGACACTTGAGGTTGACTACACGAAATGGCAGCGTCCTGCTAACCATTTACCGTTTAGGTTACAAACAGCACTCAAGGAAGCAGAGATTAAGCGGCAAGTAGAAAAGATGCTAGAGTTTGGTGTTATCCGCCCCTCACAGCAGCCGTATTACTCTCAGGTTCATCTGGTCCCGAAGCCAAACGGGAAATGGCGATTTACAATCGACTTTCGCAACTTGAACAGCTACAATGCTTCAACGCATAGGTACGAGACGACCTACTCATTTCGCTAAGTTCGATATGACAGATGGATACCATCAGTTCCCTCTGGCGGAAGAAGCAAAGAAAGCTACAGCATTCATCACTCCAATCGGACTATTCGAGTTCAACCGGGTAGTGATGGGACTCAGCGGGTCAGGATCCAACTTCCAGGAGCGAATGTCCATGGAAGTGCTCGTTGGTCTGTTATACATGATATGCGAGGTGTATCTTGATGACATATTGCATCGCTGAACGTGAGAAGAAGTTTACGGCTATCGGCGACATTACCGGAGCATATCTGAATGCAGAGATGCCAACCCATGAAAAAGTGATGTCATCATTGATAATC
>CALLKD010000117.1 GCA_938008595.1 uncultured bacterium
CCTTGGCCGGAAAATATTCCAATGACCACACACCTGTCCGGCCTGCACAGGGTATGGTCAAAGGTCTTGCCAGGTGTACCCGTCGATGATGACGAATCACTGCTTGCACCATGACCATGAGGGTCAAGTTTGTTGATGCAAGCCCTTTACGAAAAACAGGAGGCTACTCCCAGGGCGAACGCATGAGTGTCTAGTTTTTGAGCGATACGGATAATCCGGCAATCAGCACCTTCTCCAAGTGTTCTGTTTTCATCCAGCATCGCTTCTGTTTGCCAACAATACTGAGCTTGGTTGGTTCCGCTCTGAGCATGTTCAGGGCTAGATGTCGCAAGCAGGCCAAGTTTTCCGCTGCGTGATCTTTGTATATCTGACAGGCATCTTCTTGCATGCTCACATCTAACACCCAGTGCATCGATTCTATGGCCCAGTGTTCCCGGACCGCGCTGGCTACTTGTTCTGCACTCATGATTCTCGAGCTGATGTAGTAGCGATACTCCATGCTGACGGGTTTACCCTTCTCTGTCCGAAAGCTGGTTATCATCGCGAGCGTTTTGAGTCCTTTCCAGCGAGAAAAATTGCCTTCCAGTGTGCTCGCATCAAGGACCTGACACAGGCGAGACTCTATACGACCATGCTGTTTTTCAGTCTGTAATGCCTCCAGCGAGGAGGCATCGTTGCGTAAGGCGCTGAAGGCCTGCTGGACCGCTTTGGACAAATTGCCCTGATTGCCTTTTACTGCCAGTAGGTAGTCACCCTTCTGCTCAATGATGGTCTTGGCAATCTTGGTTTGGCAGGCCATGGCATCGATTGAAACGAGTGCTCCTTGCAGATCCAGCAGTTGCAATAGCTCGGGGATCGCCGTGAGGTGAGTAGACCGCCGGAACCTCCCCAGCAGCCTCTCGCAAAACGGAACGTGAACCTCTCGATTCATTCCGCTTCCATCAAGCAAAACTCCTTGCAGAACCAAACTGCCAATGGGCAAACATTTTAGGCTCTCGAACGGATAGCTTGTCAAAGAATGCCACCGCCTTACCTTTGTGCCGTTTGAGCTGCTTATATTTCCTTCTCGCCCAACGCACTAACGTTTTATTGAAGTGTCTGAAGACCGAGTCTAATTCGCTTCGTCTGAATTTTCCGTAGTAGTTGATCCAACCCCGTAGCATTGGATTTAACCACTTTGACAGTTGTTCTAAACTGTATTGGGTCTTCTGACGCACTTTCAACTCTTTTACTTTTCTACGCATCGCTTTCTGGGCTGTTGTGCTTACCGCTGGCAAAAATCGCTCGTAGATCTCTCCCGTTCGCTTACATTTATTCGATCTGGCTCTGAATGTATAACCCAGAAAGTCAAACTGTGTATTAGGTGCTGAACCTTTGCGGCTCTTATCCTTGCAATACACAATTTTTGTCTTCGTGGGATGCATTTCCAGACCACATGCAATAAAGCGAGCTTCGAGTTCTCTCTTCAGTATTTCTGCCTTATTCCGGTTTCTTGCATGAACCAACCCATCATCTGCATAGCGACACCATGGATTGTCTGGATAGTGTTTTTCCATCCATTTGTCGAATACATAGTGCAGAAATAAGTTCGCAAGCACAGGACTAACTACACCGCCTTGTGGGGTCCCTATTTCTCTCTCTGTTCTCGTTCCATCTGCTTTCTGTAATGGCGCGACCAGCCACCTTTCAATATACAGAATGACCCATTCATAATTGCAGCCTTGTCTTTGCTCAGCATGCTGAACGTGTTTTCGCACTGCTTTCATTAATAAATCATGTCGGATGTTGTCAAACAGTCCCTTGATATCAAATTCCAGTACCCAATCGTACTTCCAGCATCGTTCTCTTGTTATTCCTATCGCATCATGGGCTGATCGACCCAATCGATACCCATAAGAATCCTCCAGAAAATGCGGTTCAACCATGATTTCAAGTTTGTCTCGAACGACCATCTGTGCCACTCGATCACTAACTGTTGGGATACCTAAAATCCTTTCTCCTCCCGCTTTCTTCGGTATACTCACCGCAGCCACCGGTGGTGGAAAATAGGACCCTGATGACATCCTGTTCCATATTTTATAAAGATTCTTTTTCAGATCTTTTTCAAAATCCTCAATCGTCACGCCATCGATCCCGGCTCCACCTTGGTTGGCTTTCACCTTCTCGAAAGCAGTCATTACATCCCATTTTGATATTGCAAAAGGTTTGGACTGTCCAGATGACTTCCTCCTATCTTGCGATAGTTGAGTCATCCTTTCATCCTGCTTGATGCAATCCCTTCGCTCCACACTCATTACAAGTGCTTCCTCACTACTACGAATTGCTCCGCCCCAGTATCACGCATTGGTACTCTCACGCTCATAATTTCAGTTATTCGCATTTCTTCCTTCACATCGTGATGACTGGTTCCCGTGGTTCCCACAAAGAGCCTAGTGCAAGGTCATGCCCACTTTACGCCGAGCACCGCACACCCAGCATTCGGACTTTACCGGTGTACTTGTCCTGAAATAACGAAACGATTTCAGTTTTGATGCTGCCCTAAGTTAACGACGCGTCTACATGGGTTCGGGGTTACTCATCTCCTTGCACCCTACCTCGCCAGAATAAACTTCTGATTTTCTTTCAACGCTTCTGACCATTACTCTTAATAACAGCCACTTGAAAGTGGTTTAGAGCCAGCTTCCGACAGCAGACTCTGGAGGGTCTACCTCCATCTCTTCATGAGCTTATGCTCATTCACTTACCTACTTTCCTTAGCCAGTAAGTTTCAGTGCCCACGGCACACTTTCGTTACTCTTTTTATCGGTTTTGAGTTGCCCTAGCACCAGCTTGTTCGCGGTGGCATAGGCGCTAATCATATGAATGGTACTGCTCCGGTCTTCCCGGTTATAAGAGCCGCGCAATGTCTTGCCATCAATGGCGATCAGCTCTCCCTGCGTCAGGGTGTGAACAGCAGCCATCCATTTGAGAAAGCAGGCCTGGAACTGCTCGGGTTTGATGGCAGAAATGGTGCGAGCTATGGTGTCGTCAGCCGGAATACCTGCTTTGAACATGCCGAGTTCAAGGAACCATTTGTGATGCCCAAGTAGATATTCACGGATATCAAACCAGCCATGAGCACCAGCGATAACAGCACAAAGGCTGCCGAAGAGAATATCGAAAAACGGATAGGTAACCTTTGCACTTTGCCGAGGGTCGGCAACGGACTCAAAATGTTGTTTGAATGAATCGATGAACATATGTTGCTTCCCCAAAAAGGAAGCATATGATCACAGGTGGAGATTTACGTCAATCAAGACTTGATGTTGGTTATAAAACGTTCACGATCTCGCCCTGAGCTAATACCAAGGTGACCAACATTTATTCCGATGGAAATATTTCTATTGGGGGC
>CALLKD010000118.1 GCA_938008595.1 uncultured bacterium
TACACGACGCTCTTCCGATCTATGATTGGAGTCAAGGATAATAAAGAAGAAGAGTATTTTATTGGAGATGAAGCACAATAGAAGAGAGGAGTATGTCTTGTGTACTATCCAATTGAACATGGCATCATTCAAGATTGGGATAATATGAAGAAAATCTGGTACCACACTTTCTACAACGAGTTGTGAGACCAACCCAGCGAGCACCCAGTTCTTTTGACTGAAGCTCCAATGAATCCTAAGACCAACAGAGAACAAATGGCAAAGATTATGTTCGAAGAATACGAGGTACCAGCTATGTACATTCAAATTCAAGCTGTTTTGTCACTCTACGCCGCAGGAAGAACTACAGGTATTGTCGTCGATTCTGGAGATGGTGTGACACATACAGTACCAATCTTCGAGGGATATTAGATCCCACACGCAATTGACAAAATTATGCTCGCCGGAAGAGATCTTACTACTTGGATGCAGAAAATCCTCAAAGACAACAATTACAACTTTGATACAACAGCAGAAAAGGAAATCGTAAGGGAAATGAAAGAAAAGGTGTGTTTCGTTTCACAAAATTATCAAGAAGATCTCGAAAAAGCCGCAAAAGGACCAGAACACGAGACTAGCTATACCCTCCCAGACGGAAACATTTGCACATTCTCCGTTCAGAGATTCAAGACTCCAGAGTACTTGTTCCAACCTTCACTCAATGGAAAAGAATTCCCCGGTATTCACAAACTTACCTTTAACTCAATTATGAATTGCGACCTAGATGTTAGAAAGGACCTCTATGCCAACATCATTCTGTCAGGTGGTACCACAATGTTCCCCGGTATGGGCGAAAGACTTTACGCAGAAATGAAATCACTCGCTCCCTCAACAATGAAGGTTAAAGTCATTGCTACCCCAGATAGAAAATACATGGTATGGAAGGGAGGTTCAACACTCTCAACCCTGTCAACATTCGGATCAATGTGGATCACTAGGGCTGATTATGATGAATTCGGAGAGACCGTAGTTCACAGAAAGTGCTTTTAATCGTATTATTATTTCTTCAATTTTAGCATGTCTTTAAAGTCTCAATGAGAACCAATAAATGGGGTTTTGGGGTTTTGGGGTTTTGGGGTTTTGGGG
>CALLKD010000119.1 GCA_938008595.1 uncultured bacterium
CTTTCGTCTCCGGGGTCCCTAGTTGCAGGTCAACGGACTTCATCAGGGTCGTTGTATCTCGCACATCTGCGTGGTGCGCCTCCGCGACGTAGGAGCTGGTCCCAAGCCTCATGGGAACCGTCCAGGATCTTCTCCGCCTCCAGTATGGCAAGGATGGCGTGCTTGTCGGCCAAGCTCTTCAATGCGTCGATCCTGATGGTAGCTGTTACGACCCTCTTCAACGGTAGTCTGCAGATGGCGCCGATTGTCGTGGCTTGTATCAGCGGGGACCCTCCATAATGGCCCGTGATGCCCGCTCCATACCCACTGCAGTTGGGAGGTCCGGGGATGCCACATAAGCCATAAGGCCCTTGACCGATCTGTGGCCCGAGATGAGAGCTATGTCTTTCAGAGGGATGCCTCCCCTGATCATCATGTTGATGGAACCCTTTCGGAGGCTGTGAGGGGTGATCGTGCTCGATGGGGGTCGGTGATCGGTCATCCACTGCCAGAACTCCTTGTACGTGGTGGTGAAGAGGGCGGGTCGTTTCATTGGGGCTGTGACCGGCTGGGCCTCGGAGATGAGGGGACTCAGCCATTCCCGCTCTCTCGAGGGTAGGTAGACTCGAATGAACCCCGGCAGCCCGAGGCTGCGTACCTTCTCCTGTCCCAGCTCTATAGCTAGCTCGCCGCCGACAATCCACAGGGACCCTACCCTCAGGGCAAGGATGTCCGCCGTCCGTCCGGCTCGGAGCCAGGCTAATACCAGTATCTGTCTCAAGGCCCCTTGGTCCCTCGTCAGCATGTGCTCGTAATCTTGTCGCGTCATTGGTGTCGCGCCTCTCATGAGGGCCGGGGGACCCTCGAGCTTGCGAGCTCCCTGGAGTACGTCTCTCAAAAGGGGGGAGTGTAGCGTCGCCTCCGCCGATGCATCCTCCGCCGTCTGCAACGCCTGCCTCGCTGCCGCAATATCCTGTGCCAGAGTGGCAGCGGATATCCCGCTCTTGAGCCGTCTGGCGGCCCAGCGAGGCGCCGCCAGTTGGTCGTGCGCGGCTGCCTCCGTGATCTCGTGCAGCACCTTCAGCAGCCAGCGCCAGCGCGAGGTTTACCGCTGTCGTCGATTTGCCGACACCGCCCTTACCTGACGCTACCGCAATAATGTTCTTCACATTCGGCA
>CALLKD010000120.1 GCA_938008595.1 uncultured bacterium
GATGCGAGGCAACTCGACGTACGTTGCGGATGAAACCCTTAACCGGGTGGATGTGCCCTCCGTACGTTCGATGAGCGCGCAACCCATTGGTGAAGCGGGCTTGTCCCGTTGTAACCGAAACCAAGGTGAATGCCCGTACTTTCTCGTATCGTACGACGTATACACCGCAGTGTACAAATACGAACGCAACTCGGATCCGAAAGGATACCGGTTATAGTTGCAACCGTAGATTCCGAAAGGAATCCAGCCGTCTTGGACGGTAAAGAGAGAGTTCAATTTCGTAACCGACGCATCTCGGTGCGGTTGGTTAACGGAGCCTCAACGCTCCAGTCGGTCGACTCACGTATCAGAACCTCCGATCGAACGCCTCTAGATCGGTCAGTACGATATACCGACAGATACCTGGTTGATCCTGCCAGTAGTCATATGCTTGTCTCAAAGATTAAGCCATGCATGTGTAAGTATAAGTATTATACGGCGAAACTGCGAATGGCTCATTAAAACAGTTATAATTTATTTGATAATCGAAAGTTACATGGATAACCGTGACAAATTACAGCTAATACATGCAGTCAGACCTGGTCCAAGGGTCGTAATTATTAGTACCAAACCAATTCCGCAAGGAATGTGATGAATCATAGTAATCGAACGAATCGCAGGTATATGCGATAAATCATTCAAGTTTCTGCCCTATCAGCTTTGGATGGTAGTGTATTGGACTACCATGGCAGTCACGGGTAACGGAGAATTAGGGTTCGATTCCGGAGAAGGAGCCTGAGAAACGGCTACTACATCTAAGGAAGGCAGCAGGCGCGTAAATTACCCAATCCTAAATCAGGGAGGTAGTGACAAGATATAACAACGCGATTAAAATCGCGATTGTAGTGAGGGTATTCTAAAAATAGCTTCGAGTACGATTGGAGGGCAAGTCTGGTAAATTTTGCCAGATGTCATTAATATTTTATTTGTATTTTTATATTAATGGCAGTAAGTCTGAGATAGGAACAGACTGTACACGTGTAAACTGCGGGAAACTCTTTAGAGCCTATGCTACCGCGGCTATTGGGAAACTAATAGTGCAGCAGATAGAGAAAGACTATCGGATGGTAACAACGCATAGGATTAGACAATCCGCATCCAAGCCTCCTTTTGGAGGAAGGTTCAGAGACTATAATCACGTGGGCGCAAGCCTAAGGTATAGTCCACTCCCACTTGGAAACGAGTGCTTTATTGGTATTAAGGATTCCTAGTCCCTAGGCTAATAAAGGTTCATCTGACCTTGAGAGGAAATGCTCAAGGAAGAACGGTATCAAGGGCCAGCAGCCGCGGTAATTCCAGCTCCAATAGCGTATATTAAAGTTGTTGCAGTTAAAAAGCTCGTAGTTGGATTTCTGGCTCTTTGTGCAACTGGCCTGGAAGCTTCGGCTTCTGTGTTGTCGGCTTGTGCAAGCCATCTTTGCTGGAAAACCATGTCTGCTCTTCACTGGGTAGGTGTGGCGCTTCAGCTCTTTTACTTTGAAAAAATTAGAGTGCTCAAAGCAGGCTTACAGCCTGAATAGTGGTGCATGGAATAATGAAAGAGGATCTTGGTTCTATTTTGTTGGTATCGAATTGAGATAATGATCGATGGAGATAGACGGGGGCATTCGTATTGCGACGTTAGAGGTGAAATTCTTGGATCGTCGCCAGACGAACTAAAGCGAAGGCATTTGCCAAGAATATGCTCTTCAATCAAGAACGAAAGCGAGAGGCGCGAACGCGATCAGATACCGCGGTAGTTCTCGCCGTAAACGATGCCAACTAGCGATCCGTCGGAGTTAACAGATGACTCGACGGGGAGCTTCCGGGAAACCAAAGTTTTTGGGTTCCGGGGGAAGTATGGTTGCAAAGCTGAAACTTAAAGGAATTGACGGAAGGGCACCACCAGGAGTGGAGCCTGCGGCTTAATTTGACTCAACACGGGGAAACTTACCAGGTCCAGACATAGTGAGGATTGACAGATTGAGAGCTCTTTCTTGATTCTATGGGTGGTGGTGCATGGCCGTTCTTAGTTGGTGGAGCGATTTGTCTGGTTAATTCCGATAACGAACGAGACTCTAGCCTGCTAAATAGACGGGCGATCCGCTTGCGGGTCGACTCGATTCTTGCTTCTTAGAGGGACAAGTGGCGTTCCTAGCCACGCGAAATTGAGCAATAACAGGTCTGTGATGCCCTTAGATGTCCTGGGCCGCACGCGCGCTACAATGAGGTACGCAGTGTGCCCGCAAAGCCTGATCCGAAAGGATTGGGTAATCATTTCAATTTACCTCGTAATAGGGATTGAGCATTGTAACTATTGCTCATGAACGAGGAATTCCTAGTAAGCGCGAGTCATAAGCTTGCGTTGACTACGTCCCTGCCCTTTGTACACACCGCCCGTCGCTACTACCGATTGAATGGTTTAGTGAGGTCTTCGGATTGGCGCTTCGCAGCTGGCAACAGCAGTGGGATGCCGAGAAGTTGATCAAACTTGATCATTTAGAGGAAGTAAAAGTCGTAACAAGGTTTCCGTAGGTGAACCTGCGGAAGGATCATCAACAACAAATCTGAGGGTAGACTTCGGTCTCCTTTAACCAATGTGAATTGTAGTATGAAAATACTATCAATATATACTAGAGTTTTATATAGAGTCTGTTTTTTAAATGAATAATTTATAAACAACTTTTAACAATGGATCTCTTGGCTCTTGCAACGATGAAGAACGCAGTGAATTGCGATAAGTAATGTGAATTGCATCACTTGTGAATCATCAAATTTTTGAACGCATCTTGCACCTTTTGGGTCCACTGAAAGGTATACCTGTTTGAGTATCAGAAAGTACTATCAAAACTAGTCAAGCTGCAAGGTGAGACTGGTCTTGGTGAATTGAGGGTAATTCTTATAGAGTTTCCCTCGAAATGTAGTAGTTGATAGACTATATATCACCAAAGTGCGGTAAGGAAATGAATAATTTTCTCCCACTAAAGTGCATGGTCATTTCATACTAAAACTATACTATTTACTGAACTCTTGATCTCAAATCAGGTAGGATCACCCGCTGAACTTAAGCATATCAGTAAGCGGAGGAAAAGAAACTAACAAGGATTCCCTTAGTAACGGCGAGTGAAGTGGGAACAGCTCAAGTTTTAAATCTGTAAGGCTTCCTTACCGAGTTGTAAACTAAAGAGGCGTTTTCTGTGAAGAAGGTGGTAAAAGTTCTTTGGAACAAGACATCAGAGAGGG
>CALLKD010000122.1 GCA_938008595.1 uncultured bacterium
ACGCGCTCTCAACTGCCACCCGCGGACTCGTAGCGTACGGACCGCGGGTTTGCATACCCCAGCATACAGTTGCAGCGCCGCCGACTCCGTCGCCGCCACGCAGACTGCGAAGAATGTGTAAGGCTCTAGCGTATGGTCTCGGGCTTAGGGAACGCCGGAGCCTTAGCAGAGAGTACAGTGGTGATAGATGAGGGAATAAAGTCCGCTGTGTACTGAGGGTACGACAGGGAATGTATACTGTAGATCAGATATACACAAGATAGTAGCTTAACGACGCAGCACGACGTGAGGCGTGCGCGTCGCCGCTAATGGGGTTCTCCCTGATCCCGGGCCCACTGGCCCAGATAGGACATACAGATTACTATCTGGGACTGGCATCCTTCACGGAATCCGCCTTCTCCCGATCTGGCCGCCCTTGCGCGCACCTCGTCGTCGCCTCCGGCTAAGCCGTCGGGCCATCAGGAGTCACGGGACATCGGTCCTCTATGAGGGTGAGTAGGTCCCGGGCCCGATGTAGGGGCCACGGGGTCGGTGCAGGCGTATGCCCGATGTTGGAGCTTCCGGATACCTTGCCATCGACCACTGTAGCAGCGGCCGACTCGGCACTCGCGCAGTTCGAGGGTGCCTTGACCCCAGGACGCGGCCAAGTCATGGCCGAGCGGGAGGCACCACCTTCGGGCTCCGCTGTCGTCCGTGCGCGGTGCCGGCATGCCGTATGCCATGTGGCACCAGGTATCGACGTGCGGTCGCCCGGTAGCGCAGCGCTGTGGCCCGGGTATCGCTGGGTCATCGCGGTCCAGCGGTCAACCGTAAGTCAACGCGCTCTCGACCGCCACCCGCGCGTACTCGTAACGTACGGACCGCGAGTGTGCGTACCCCGGACATGTGCGCATGCCGCAGCATGCAGTCGCAGCGCCGCCGACTCCGTCGCCGCCACGCAGACAGCGCGGAATGTCGGTCAACGCCTTGACCGGTCCGTGCAATAACACCGTGAGGCACACG
>CALLKD010000123.1 GCA_938008595.1 uncultured bacterium
TTCTGACGTATGTCGTCCCTGTAATCAATATACTTCGGAATCTCTTATTATCAAGCACCGCAATCAACTCAAGATTTACTACTTCAAAGACCTAGCATTCTAGTTATTGCGCTTTATGTCGTCGCATAGCTATGCTAAAGTAAAGCCACCTAAACAGACAAAACTATACACTCCCTATGATTGAATGTGAAAGCAAGATACTGGTCATGCAACGGCTGCAAGATGCCGCTCGTTTTGACTACCACCTGTATTTTCAAGGTGAGTTTGGTCTTGAAAAGTTGCCAGCCATCGCCAAAAAATTTGCCCGTGAATACGATACTGAGTTGACCAAATCGCAGCGCAGTCGTCGTAAATTATCGGGTGAAGCGGTAACGCAGTTTTTAGTTTGGAAACCCGACAGTGGCGATACAGCCACGTTTTGGTTATTGACCACAGGCGGTAAAGGTCGGGTCATGGATCGAGAGACTTTTGTTGATCTTCGAGACAAAGCACACCGCATCTCACTGACAGGGTATGAGCTAGTCCATGACGGGGTATCGTGGTCATGGCGTATGGAGAAGACCACCTACACCAATCATCAAAAACGATTGAGGAATGCGATAATCGCTAAAAATGAGGTTGCCCTTGAAATGGCCATTGCCTCGCTGTACGGCAGTCCAGGCTTTCGCTTGGTCCGCCGTCAGGTCGGCATGCTGAGCAAGTGGCTACGAGGGGAATGGACGCGATTACGCAAGGACAATGAACCGATGCCTCCCCTGCCAACTTTTTTAGCCTATGTGCGCCGACTGCCCAATCCTGTGCCAAAAAAGAGAGTCAAGAAAGGGGCTGAGGGGGTCAAGGCTTAGCGTACGATTTTTTCCGTTTTCTCCGATGATCCCTTTCTGAGGTGGCTTTGCTTCGCGCATATGTCGCTTTTAGCAGCTATGTGGTAATTAGCCCACTTTTCAGCATAAAATCCTATGCTACTTTTCTGTCGTTTGTTTAAATTCACCCTAAGTCGGTTCGCCGTTCCATTACTCCCTAATCCCTAAAATCGGAATTTTCGGCGGTTTGGGCTTATACCCCAAGATGGCACTTTTTACACGGACGTGGTAACTACCCCCTGACAAGCGTGAAAAATAAT
>CALLKD010000124.1 GCA_938008595.1 uncultured bacterium
AATCACCTTGTTTTACAAAGTGATTTTAAGGGCTCGCCCTAAAGGACGATTTTCGAACTATAAACTGGGCAGAAGAGTATCCGTATCCGACTTTAGTCTTAAAGGATTTAGAACTACTGCTTGCTTAATCCTTTAACCGCTTAGACCCAAGCACGGGGGAACGACTATAAAGTAAACGTAGGCGCGCGGGAGCGTCATTTTTTAGGAAGCCATCTGCAATACGCCACACAAGAAGAATTGAAGAAAATATCAGTGCCCAGTACCAGTTTTTATAGTCACCATAAGCTGTTACAGCCAGCACTATTAACGTAGCAAGAATAACTTCATGCAATCTCGCTTGACGTTTGGGCAAGTCATAAAAGTCACCGATTTCCTCGAAGCCAGAAAAAATAATGAAAATAACGGCTTGAGATATTTGCCAAATGGCAATTATTTCCAGATAGAGAGATGCGTTCTGAAGAGAGTGAATTCCAATTGCTATTGCGATAAGGGCATTAACAACAACAAAGAAAAATTTAATGCAGTAACTTTGAAATTTATTTATTTTCTTATTGGTAAGTGCTATGTAAATGGCAATAGGTGAGCTGATAATTAAGAGTGCAATTGAATATACGATGCCTCCTTTTCGCGAGGCTGTGCTATCTAAATCCCACTGAGCCGCTCTCAATAAATCATGTGACAGCCCTTGGGTGAATATTAATAAGACAATGAAAGACAGACCGAGAATGTACAAGTCTGTCTCTTTAAGTTCCTTAGGTATTAAACGCAGTTTTTGAAGGTATTCAAATACCTTCCTCGAAGATGCGACAGACTTAGTTGCTCCTGGCATGAATGTTTTAACTATAGCAAGCTCTCTTGCTGTTATAGGCACGAGCAGCAGCATAACCAAAAGCCCGCTTTCTACTCGCACTCATTCGCTTGATAGTCTTTTCAGCTTTGCGTGGATTAGAACTCCATACGGCTCCAATAGGTTTGAACCATGTGCCACGACTTGTATATTTGCCCCCTACGCCCCGCATATGCTCTCCCCAGCGCACATAAGGGGAACGGCGGGTCATTCCTGTGTAGATATGTTTTGAGCCGTCTGGGCGAGTGGTTTCTCCCACATACACATAACCTCCTTTCGGCTTAGTAGCACTGAAACTCATTAAATATACTATACTGAGATATAAAGTATTTGTCAAGTATTAACTTCGGCCATAGGTAGTAGCTTTTCAGTCCACGCTTTTTTATCTTCATCATCGGGAACAGCAATCACAAGAATTTTGCTGGGGCGGGAGATAGCAACATACACATTCCTTAGCTCTTCGTCAGCCGTTACGTTGCTCGTTTCGAGTAAGGTCTTATAGTTTTTTACTACCTTCTTTTTAAGAAAAAGTAGAACGGCTTCAAATGTTTCTCCTTTAACCTTATGAATAGTGCTTAATCTATAGTCTATTTGTAGATTATCAGTATATTCTTGCGGAAATACTTGATAGAATTCCATCTCTCTTGCTGCACTATTAAAAGCAAATGCTATTGGAATACCATTTTCATTCAAAGATTTTGTTGCAGCATCAAACCATACCCCCAGCTTAGTATTAGTTTCAGGAAGTAATACTAGGATTTCCTTCAAGCTTTTCCTAAAGTTTAAGAAGCCCTTTTCATCAATAAAACTTTGTAACTCATTCTCTGAACAATAGTGAATAGCCTTAACAAATTTTACGTAGCCTTTTTCTATATACTTTGCACCACGAGCATAATCTTTCTTGTCAAAAAGATATTTACCAATTGCAAAATCCTTCGCATAGGGGCAAGTGGTTAACCATGGCTTAACAGAGTTATATATACTTTGAGTAAAGAAGCTCTTTGCTCTTGCCAGTACAACCGTTGATTGAGGAGTAACATCAATCCCGTTTTCCTTACACTTTTCTATGAATGCCTTAACAAGCTCATTCTTATTTGTGTTCGCATAACTCCAAACTTCTGGCGCACAAGAAAAGTCTTTAATTTCATCATTAACAGGCACAATCTTATTCACTCCCAATGAGGAGAGATTATATACAGCATTGCAAATTTGTTCTGAACTTCTCCAACTTTCATCCAAAAGTATAGAATTATCTTCCCATTCTGTTTGTTTCTCTATAAACAAATCTGGCTTCGCGTTATTCCACTCAAATATTGCCTGGTCTGGGTCTCCAACTATCATTATATTTTGCTCTTCTGTTTCAGAGATGAGCATATCGATAATTTTCATCTGTATATCCGTTGTATCCTGCGCTTCATCAATTATCAGCCACGGAAACCTCATAGCTAGTGTCTTTCTAATTGTGGGGTACGTTTCTAAAATACGCATTGCATAATAATTTGCATCAGATTGCGTAGCGTAACCATCCTTACCAAGGCTCTCTTTCATGGCTTTCAATCTTCTATAATTCACATTCTCAGCACCATTCTGATTATGTTGTGGGGGGAAGCCTGCCTTAAAATAGATTTCCCTTGTCCAACCTTGTATTTCACCCGTAATGGAGTAGGTAACCTTATCGAAGTAATAATTCGGGTCTTGTTCATTTCTACCGCCTCCCCAAATACCATAGGGTTCACCCACCATTACTGGTCTCTTATCGCAACCAAGAACAAGGTGACCAAATGGAAGAAATATGAATTGATTTATAAAGCTATCAATTGTGCCGAGGAAATGAGGGTAGGAAATAGTCGTATCAAAATCGACTTCACACTTTTTCTTAATTTCTAGCCATGCTGTATTTGTAAATGAGATTGTCGCCACTCCTTGATGTAGTAAAGACCATTCAGAAATAAGTTTTGAAAGCTTCGCCGATACGCAATAAGTTTTACCGCTACCTGGACATGCTCGAACAACAAATTTACCTGTCTTATCAAGCACCTGCCTTTGTTTAGCCGATAGCTTGTCGTACATAGCTATTCGCCCTTAACTGCGTACTTAATAGCATTTTCTATATATGTTGGGACAACAAAGTCACTGAAAGCAGTTGTGTCCTCTTCAAGGCGAACTGACAGTCTGTGCGCCAATTCTGATTTACTCTTCTGCTGATTAACTTTTTCAGCAAAATTTCTAGCGTATGTTTCGTTGTTAGCATCAACTGTAATCGTTGTTAGCGGATGAAATTCGCTATAAATCTCCAAGAGTATTTCTCTATTACGCGCACTAGCCAGAAATAGCTCATATTCAAAAGTCACGTCGCCAAGAAAGACTTTAAGCAGGTTTGCTTCCATGCCTTTAATCTTCGTTGCTCTAGAAGTTCCGTCGTCCTCATCTCTTACCCTATCATTATCTGTTATGACTGCCGACCTATTTCGTAAGCTCTTTTCGGGAGAGCCGTTATAAAGCTTTGCAAAATGCTCAAACGCAATTCCATTAATGTTTACAATCTCAGTACCTGCTTTTTCAGTATCGTATTCCACGCCAAGTTTTTTACTAAAGATAGGAATGAGAAGTGCCTCTGAAATACCCTCAACAAAAATTACATTATTAGCAAAAAAGAGTTGGGATTTCGTTACATCAAGAAACTTATGAAGAAACTTCTTATTCGCATCATCAAGTTCCGAATTCCTCAAAGAAAGTGCGAAAGTTTCACCAGAGCTTTGCTGCAAGACATTAATTGAGTTTATGTCGGCCTTGGCCGTAATAGTTGGCGAATGAGAAGAAACAAATATCTGAAAATCTTTCTCAGTCGCTAACTCACTTAAATAGTTAAAAAATAGGTTCTGTAATTGGGGGTGAAGGTGAGCTTCTGGTTCTTCAATCAAGAGAGAGAAGTAAGCTTCTGGTTCAATCTCTTTTTTCTGCTTTATATCACCAAGCACGGTGGCAATGTATATGAGATTGTTATAACCAAGGCCATTTTGCCAAATACTTAAATAACGCTGTTCATTCGCTGGGTCAGCTTTCAGAACTTCCTCGGAAAAGAAAGGTAATTGGAGATGTAGGTTATTTAAGATGTCACCGAATTCCATTCCACTGAAACTAATCTCAATTTCTTGTTTACTATTTAAGAAAGTAGTTCTACCAAGATGCTCATTAACCTTGCTTTTACCTTCATCTATAAAATCCTTCCACTCCTTGCCTTTAAGTACAGTTCTGACTTGGTTCGCTAACTCTTGTTTCTGTTCCTTTGTATGTGATTGGGTGTCTCCATAAAGCCGCGCAAGCTTACTATCACGATATGGTTTTAGAGATTGTTCTGCATCACGAAGAGCATCGAGATGAATATAGTTAATGAGTTGTAAGACTTCTGGCGAGATTTGCTGGCCTTCATTTGTCCCTCCCCAAATCTTATATTTAAGTTTTCCTCGCTCGTCCAAATAATATTTCACATGGAGTTGCAAATCTTCGTTACCATCTTCATCTATGGCAAGTAGCTCTCGATAAATAACTGGCTCCAATTCGTTCTCTATTTCAAAATGTAAATTAAAAGAAACGTCACTCTTGGTGTCCTTTGGGTCGCTTCTATTTATATAGAAATCACATTCCTTTGAGAAAAATACGTCTCTCCTTACGCTTCCAAATCCAAGACAAAGTCGAAGCGCATCAATGATTGCAGTCTTACCTACGTTGTTCTCACCAATTAGGATATTAAGACCTTTATTAAAATCCAAAGAAAGCGTATTTATTGACCTAAACTTATTAATTTCCAGCTTTCTTATATACATATATTTCAGAGTAAGACACCGTAATTTTAACACTAGCGCTGTCAAAGCCTAGGGAATGAAATGTTATAATTGTAAAGAAGCTATGGAGCCACGAACCTATCCATTCGAAGACCCCGCTGTGCGCCACAAGGCCACAGAAAAGTCTCGTGGTGCCGCACGCCCAAAGACATATCGTTCGAAGACAAAACGCGTTGAGGAGGTCAAAACGGAGCTCATACGGCAGGAACTACTCAAGGACGGGTTCCTACAGCAGGTGGGCGCAGCTCTCCCACAAATCAACGTTGCACTTATCAAAGCTGCATCCGACCCGAAACGCGGTGCAGCAGACCGTAAAACTGCATACACCATTCTCGGTCTTTTGAGCAAAGACGTGTACGAAGAAAAGCCGCAAACAATCGGGCAGTTCCTCGCTGACCTACACACACAGAGCGAGGAACGTGCTGCTGCCAAACAAAGCTAATTACTGCGAAATCTGTGCGATTGCGACCAGGAGGTCGAGAGTGAGGCCAATGACGGCAGCAATCTCCCATTTATATTCACTCTTACGCTTGAAGAGCCAGACAAACGGCCACACGAATAGCGTAATCACACCACCACCGATTACCATGCCAATACCTTGGAAGAGGTGGTCGTAGGTGTCGCCAGACGACTTGCTACCTAAACTCATAAGAACGATAAGTGCACCTAATACACCGAGAGCAATGAAATGGAATGATGTGCTTTACACGAGCGCGAAACACGAGCCGATTATCTCGAAAGAACTTTACGATAAGGCGCAGGAGGTAAGAACTCGAAAGCTTGCTCCCAAATACAGTAAGCACAGCTTTCAGTTCAAGAAGATGATGAAATGTGGCGAGTGTAATGGGCAAGTCACGGCAGAGCTACAGAAAGGCATTGTTTACTATCACTGCAATCACTACAAAGGCTATACCCAGAAGCCATATACGACCGAGGAAGAGGTAGAGCAACAGCTATTCGGGGTATTCAACTTCTTCAAGAACATAACTCCCGATGAAGCAGAAAAAATAAAGGAGCTAATCCAAAAGAACCACGCTCAAGAAATGGAATACAAAGAGACTACCTTGAGGTCTCTTAACGCGCGCTATGTGCAGCTACAGAGCCGACTAGATATTCTCTACAATGACCGCCTCGACCAGAAAATCGACAATGCGTTTTGGGAAAAGAAGCAGGCTGAAATCAACAACGAGCAGGCGGATATTCAAACTCAAATAAAGCGGGTAAAAAGTGAGGAGACTAAATACTTCGAGATTTGGTTGAACATTCTCGACCTCGCCTACAGAGCGCGCGAAATCTACCTTAAACGCTCGCCAGAGCAGCGCAGAATGCTCTTGGCGCATATCTTCACTAATCTCGTCCTTACGGATAAGAAAGTGACGTATAAGCTCAAGAAGCCTATCGAGGTACTTTCGAAAAGGGTTCAAGAGAAGCTCGACGCAGAAAATACTTTCGAACCAGAGAAAGGTGGCTCAAATGAAAGACAAAAAGGCACTTCCGTGCCTCTCTGTCCTAGCTTGCTCCCTCTGGTGGACGAGTTCAGAACTCTCAATTGGGTTAAAATTAAAAGTGATTTGGAGTTTTCTAAGATTTTTGGGGTGCTTCCGAGTTTAGTGCTTCAGAACTAACATAAGTTTTTATATAATAGAAAGATGGAAAACCTACACACAAAATACAGAAGTTGGAAATATAAGAACACCTTCTTTTTAGTAGTCAGTTTAGTTACACTATTTTATGTTATAGATACTGATTTAGGACAACAGATAATCCGCAGTATTTCCAAACTTGGCTATATTGGTTCTTTTGTTTCTGGTATTTTCTTCGTGTCTACTTTTACTGTTACCCCTGCCAGTGTTGTCCTGTTCAAACTCGCTCAACCATATAATCCATTACTTATTGCAATAACTGCTGGAATTGGAGCTGTTATCGGAGATTATATTATTTTTCGTTTTCTAAAAGATAAGGTGTTTGAAGAGATGAAACCAATTTTTATGAAACTAGGAGGGTCTAATCTTTCCCGACTACTAAGCACTCCTTATTTTGCTTGGCTTGCTCCAGTTATAGGGGCATTGATCATTGCTTCACCTTTCCCAGATGAAATTGGCGTGGGTCTCATGGGTATTTCAAAATTAAAAAATTGGCAGTTTCTTACTATCTCTTTTTTATTGAACAGCTTAGGAATACTTTTAGTTATTACAATTGCAAAATCAATATAAAAGTTCTGAACCCTATTGAGGTAATACAAAAGGACCTTGTATAACAAGGTCCTTTTGATGGCTCCGCGGGTAGGGATCGAACCTACGACCAAGCGATTAACAGTCGCTTGCTCTACCACTGAGCTACCGCGGAATGGTATTTGTGGAACTTCACTATTCTAGGCTGGAATCGCTATTTGGGCAACTCTCTACAGGGTGGTCTGCTATACTGTAGGCAATTAGCCGTATCACCATTACATTTCATGCTTACCCTCTACGTTAAAACAGGTTGTCCCTTCTGTGCCCGTGTACTTGCTGCAGGAGAGAAGCTTGGCATTGCCTTTACTCTCAAGAATGTGGCTGATGAGGGTGTGGTGGAAGAGCTCGTAGCACTTGGTGGCGAACGCCAAGAACCATTCTTGGTAGATAGTGAGAAGGGAGTATCAATGTATGAATCAGATGCGATCATACAGTACCTCACAGAGAACTACGGAGCTGCGTCATAGGTGTACCATATAGAGGTAGGTTACTCACTAGCAACTACCATATGGAAATACAGTTCAAACATTCTGAAGACACAATTTCTCAGGGACTCACGCTACGTATAGAGGATAGACTGCAAAAGCTCGCAAAGTTTGTATCTGACGATGAGCGT
This sequence comes from uncultured bacterium, assembly GCA_938008595.1. Classification (GTDB taxonomy): domain Bacteria; phylum Patescibacteriota; class Minisyncoccia; order Phycocordibacterales; family Phycocordibacteraceae; genus C7867-001. Next base: position 7,537 of record CALLKD010000124.1, read on the forward strand.
GAAGTGCGTGCAGAGTTTGAACTGCACCGAGATAGCAGTGACCACCATTCAGACAAGAAGTGGCAAGCATCACTCACCGTTACCGCAACAGGTAAAAGCGTTACCAGCACCGCGGCAGGGGAAACAGAAGACATTGCCTCCGACAGAGCGATAGAAGAAATACGCGAAGTACTCCTAAAGAAAAACAACCGGATTCGTAGTATTGAAAGAAAGCGGGGAATGTTCTGGAAACTATTCTCTCGTGAGAAGTAACCTACTCAGGCGCCCACCCGTTTTGTGCTAGATATGAGAACGGCTGCTCTGTTTTTCCTTCAGGCAGTATCGTAGTCACTACAAACACACCATCTGTGTAGTGTGCTTCTTTAATCTTACAGCGCAGCTTCTGTTCTCCCTTAGCAGCAAAGAAGTAGGTGCCTGGTGACTCTTTATATGCACGGTACTTACTCCAGTTTAGATATGCATCACCGGCAATAGACAATAGCCCTTCTTCCTTTCGTATCTTAGGAGCCCTTGTTGCAAGGGAATCATCTTGCGGAACCGGTGCAATAGATCCCTCAATAAAAGAAGGGAGTGTTTCAATAAGTAGAGAGGATCCGGCGTCAATTAAACGAGGACGCAATTCTTGTATTGTCTCCGCAGGAGAAATGGGGAGCACTTCTTGCGCAAGTACATCACCCGCATCAAGCCTAAACACCATCTGCTGAATAGTTACCCCTGTCTCAGACTCTCCCTGCAAAAGTGCAGCCTCAACTGGTGAAGCACCTCTGTATTTAGGAAGGAGGGAATAGTGCACGTTAAGGATGCCCTTCGGAAAGGCATGTATAACTGCCTCTGGAATAATTTTTCCATACGCCACTGCAATGCCATACGCGGCACCTGACTCAGAGATGGTTTGTAAAAGCGTGGCATCAAGCACTTCTGGTGTTAGCACCGGAATACCATGCTCGAGTGCCCACACCTTTGTAACGCATGGGGTGAGTGTCATACCTCTTCCTTGAGGAGCGTCTGGTGAGGTCACCACAAGCGTAGGGACATACCCAGCCGCTACAAGTGCAGCAAGTGTGTCACGCGCCACGTACGGCGTACCAAAGAATATAAAAGGGATATTACTCATGCGTATCCTCTAGTGCACGAGAACCTGTGGGCCTAAGCTCATACAGTTCTTCTGCATGATCAATAAACAGAAAGCCATTAAGGTGATCCGTCTCGTGCTGAAATATTTGTGCCAATAGCCCTCCGCCGCCACGCTCAAAGTAGGTTCCGTGCTCGTCTTGTGCTCTAACACTGGCGCGTATAAAACGATATGCCTTGCCATATATACGACGTACAGAAAGACACCCCTCATCCATATACTCACGCTTACGTGAGGTGCGGGTAAACTCTGGATTTATATATACACCGACATCAGCAGGCACCACTACGCCTTCAGGGGGTGTGGTGAGTCGGTCATACCGAACGATGAAAATACGCTTTGATACACCGATCTGGGGGGCCGCTAGTGCAACACCATCAGGCTGTGCATCTAGCGCCTCTCGCATATTGGCGAGAATTGTCTGTAGGGCTGGGGTACCAAATTCCTCAGGAAGCACCTCATTGGCAACCTCCCGTAGTACTGGATCACCATCTTGCACAATTGTTTCCATACCAAGAAGATAGCATATGCATAGAAAAAGGCTCCCATGGTAAGGAGCCTGGCGGAGAAAGAACTATATAGAGGGTGTTGTGCGCACGACAGCACGAACGCTTTGACTGAAGATGACAGGGCACATCTAGAATCAGTACGTTAGCACCACCGTGCGCACGAGTTCATCGCAGCAGCTCGTGGTCAGGGCACGGCGCGCAGAGAACCCCACATGGCTTGGACCCACACAAGCCAATACTGTCTTTATATGCCTACAACAATTCAGTGTCAATACGAACTTTAACTGATTGGGGAAGTGTTCGTAGTGCTGATACAAGTGCTTCGTTTGGCCATTCATCTTTCTTTGCACGGTACACGAGTGTCCGCTTATATCCAGCTGAAGATACTGGTCTGTCGGGAAGTTGTATAAAAGCATATCCTTGTATGGTGGGTGCGATATCTTCATGTACCAGGGCAACGTGAGTGCGAGACCCTTCAATGGTGAGGGTTACCAGCGTACCAAACGGAGGATATGAAAGTGCCGTGCGTAGCGCTGTCTCCTCCTTGAAAAATGCACCGGTGCCACGCTCACTAAACGTTTCAAATACCGTGTCTTCAGGGTGGCGAGTCGCAATTACAAGTTTCTTTGAAAGACTTCCGAAGAGAAAGACAAGACGTAAGAAGCGCTCCCGTGCTCTCCAAAAAGGAAGTGCAAGAAGCGAGTCAGAGGACGCTACCACTGAGAGCGTGAGTGGAAACTCCTTTTCTGATACTTGGAGCCAAGGCAACATTGCTTCGGTGCCAACCACAATGCATGAAGTATCAAGAAGTGGATGCAACAGCTTCTGTACATGCGCATGACTTCGTATGGTTTCTGCAGCAAAGGAAACAATTGGGGTGTCAGTAAACACAGCGCGCAGTTCTTCCTCTACTCGTTCAATACCAATACCAAGTGGAAGCAAGTTCCAGCTACCACAACGAGTACAAAGTGTGGTGGCGCTTTGTACCGTGTGTCCATCATTTGAGCGCAGTACTCGCACGCCTTGTTCAACACTAAAGGAGAGGGTGCGACCTCGTTCATCAGTCACTGTCTGACCACAGTCCTTACACACCACAGCAGGTGCATACCCCTTACGTACGGCAAGCACCGCTATATGCACTGGTGCTTTTCCCTGTAGCGCTGCCCTAATCTCTGCCAAGAGTTCATCTGACACTGCCTTCCATACCTTTTTTTCAGGTGCGTCCTTGGGACTACGTACATCAACCACACTAACTACAGACGTGCTCGTACTAGCTAAAGGCGCATCTGGGTGAGGACGATATTCAAGTGGAAGCGGGAAGTCACCTACGAGAAGCGCTTCCTGTGCACTTCTTGCACGCTCACGTGCTGCTATACGGTAATCAAGATACGGGCGAGTAACTGCTTGGTATGTGCCTGCGCTAACACGTTCAAGTATGGTGAGTGCTCGGTGCGCTAGGGGAAGCCACTCATGCGCAGGAGTGGTAATCACAAGCCCGGTGTACTCCCGTGCCTGTGCAAATAGCACTGCACGTTTCTTCGGTGTGGTTGTGCCTGCAATACAAAGTGGCTTCAAGTCGCTAAAGTATGTTTGCCAATATATAAGCTCCGCAAGTGACGGCACGATAAGTTGCACCGTATCCCCGTGAGACACTACGTCCTGTATTGCCTTTCTGTACACCTCCTTACGGGTAGCAAGCTCTGCCTCAATAGTAGTGGGAAGTGTTGTGTACGCTCGCACCTTCTTTTGTTTCGGGAATAGCACTTCTGCACGCACATACTCTCCAATGAGTGCCGTGAGTACGAGCCCTACGGACGTAGCATGATAGAGTGCAACCATACGGGCGGCTTCCATAAGCTCCTTTGAAAGAGCACCCTCCTCTACTGGATCACTTGAAGCTAGAGTGAACGATGCTCGCTTAAGCTCTGACTTACGCTCTGCAACCGTTGCACAATCAACAACCACTCCCTGAATAGGGGTACGGCGTAGCGTTACTGAAACCAGTGCTCCTGGTTGGAGCTTCTTGGTACTGCGGTACGAAAGGGTGCCCTGTGGCGCAGACTTTGAGAATGGAATTACGTCTAGTACGTACATGCCCCCATGATACCCCTTCCTATGAAATACCGGTGCCTTTGTACGTTTCTATACTCGCCCCGATGTCCTGAAGTCTTGTCACCAAGTCCTCATATCCTCGATTAATGCTGTATACATTACGCAAAATGGACCTACCTTCAGCTGCGAGCATACCAATGAGGAGAATGGTGGATGGGCGCAGTGCAGGAGGGCACACTATCTGTGCCGCCTTTAGGGGAGTCTTGCCGACAATAGAAATACGGTGTGGGTCAAAGAGCTGTGTTACAGCACCCAACCTATCAAGCTCGGTGTAATAAATGGCACGCTTTTCATACACCCAGTCATGTATGAGTGTCTTACCTTCAGCTTGTGTAGCAATAACGGCAAAGAACGGCAGGTTATCAATGTTCATTCCAGGATACGGTCGTGCATGAATCTTCTCTGGAAATGCAATGAGTGTGGACTTCTGTATATGAAGATCCATTAGTTTGGTAATACCATTCTCAGAAATAGCCGGTGCGCTGAGGGTATAGGAGAGTCCCATCTTCTGAAGCACGGCAAGCTCTACCTCAAGAAATTCAATTGGGACACGTCGTATGATGAGCTCAGAGTTGGTGGTAGCGGCAGCAGCGATAAAGAACATGGCATCAGTTGGATCCTCGCCAATAGTGTAGGTAGTGTCACTGCCAGTGTCTGCCACTCCGGTAACGGTAAGTGTCGTAGTACCAAGCCCAAGCACGGTAACACCAAGGAGGCGCAGGTACCCACACACTTCCTGGACCTGATAGTTTGCTGAGGCGTACTTAATAACCGTCGTGCCTGGAATACGAGCAGCGGCATAGAGCGCATTAATAGTTGCCGTGTCACTCGACTCATAGAGCACCACCGTCGCAGGAGTAAGTTCGGTGCGAGAAATGACAAAGGCATCCTCCGTGGTCTCAATTGAAACACCAAAGTCTTCTAGTGCCCAAAGATGTGCACGAACACTGCGTAGTCCAAGCGTGCAACCACCTGACTGGGGAATAGAGAATGACGGGAACAGGTGCAGAAGAGGGCCGATGAACATGAGAATACTGCGCGTGCGCATTGCTGCTCGTATATCAATTTCATCAAGTCGAAGTGTCTCAGGTTGCACTAACGTAACATCGTGATCATTCCACGTTACCGTAACGCCAATTGATTCAAGTACCTCAATAAGCCTAAACACCTCTTCAATCTTTGGAACCTGCTTAAGGGTAGTGGTGCCTTTTGTAAGGAGTGACCCTGCCAACAGTGCTACCGCACCATTCTTTGAGCGGTTGGTAACAACCTGTCCGGTAAGGGGTTTGCCTCCATCAACGATAAAACTTATCTCCTCAGTACCTGCCATAGATACTCGCAGTATACCTCTCCCCCTATACTTTTCACCAGAAGAGAGACACAAAAGCTAAAATTCGCGCCCTACACAAAGAGGCGATACAATACAGGCATGAGTATGTTTTCTCCAAGACTTGGTATTGATCTGGGCACTACCAATGTCCTTGTCTTTGTGCCTGGACGAGGCGTAGTCCTGAACGAACCCTCAGTGGTGGCGGTATCTACGGAGACGAATAAGGTGGTGGCAATTGGAGTTGAGGCTAAGAAAATGATTGGCCGTACCCCTGACACCATTACGGCATACCGCCCAATGAAGGATGGCGTTATTGCTGACTACCGAGTAACGGAAGCAATGCTCCGATACTTCATGCGTAAGGCTCTTGGCAAGTACAACTTCTTTAAACCAACCGTATTGGTGTCAGTACCTGCAGGGGTGTCTTCAACAGAGAAGCGTGCTGTTATTGAAGCGGCAGCAAAGGCAGGTGCTGCAGATGCCTTTGTGGTTAAGGAACCAATTCTAGCTGCCATTGGTGCAGGTATTCCAATTCATGAAGCCATGGGATGGATGGTTGCTGATATTGGTGGGGGAACAATCGATGTTGCCGTGATCTCTCTTGGAGGCATCATTGCCTCAACTAGTGTGAAGTGTGCGGGTAACAAACTAGACCGTGCAATTGTTGACCATGTTAAGCGGCACTACAATCTTGCCATTGGGGACAAGACGGCTGAGGAGATAAAGATACAAATAGGCTCTGCCGTACCGGTAGCAGAAGAGCTGAGTATGCAGGTGAAGGGAAGAGACTTAGTGCAAGGACTCCCACGAACGATTGAACTTAAAACAAATGAAGTAGTGCAGGCACTAAGCCGTGAGCTACGAGAAATGATGCAGGCAATTCGCAAAGTACTCCAAGAAACACCACCTGAGCTTGCAAGTGACATTATCGACAATGGCATTATCCTAACCGGTGGTACATCACAGCTTCGTAACCTACCTGAGCTTGTACTTCGCAGGACCGGTGTGCAGTCAAAGCTTGCTGATGACGCCTATTACTGTGTTGCCCGGGGTACCGGTATAGCGCTTAAGCATCTTGATACGTATAAGAAGAGTATTTTGTCTAAGAAATAGTATTCGTATAGACATGAGCCATCACGCATATTTTCATATCGGGGATCAAGAGAAGGGAACTTTAGAGGCTACCACGGTTGCTATACAGATACTTGGAAGGGAAGATGCGCATACACCAGACCTTCTAACTCTTTCCTATGGATTATTTTCTGTAGACGACGCACGGGCGGTATCTGAGATGGCATCACGTGCACCACTTACCGGTGACAAGAAGGTGCTCATTATCAGTGCGCCGCGTATGTTCCATGAAGCGCAGAACGCACTGCTCAAACTTCTTGAAGAGCCTGCACCTGGCGTGACTATTATTTTGGTACTACCGTCTGAAGGCATCTTGCTTCCCACGCTTCGCTCAAGACTACTACCACTCCCCGTAGCTACGACGCTACAAGAAACACCTGAAGTAGTACGGGAGTTTGTTATAGCAACTCCCGCCGTACGAGAGAAGCTCGTAGCAAAGCTACTGGAGCGTACAAAGTCGGATAAGGAGGAGGAGAAGCAGAAGGCACGAGCAGATGCCATAACACTACTTTCAGGGCTTCTAACAGAGGCACATGGCGCACGAGCGCAGTGCACAAACGAGAAGGATCGGAAGGAACTTCATTTGTTTATGCGGGATCTTGAAAGCTTTGTTCCGCTACTCTACGACCGCTCTGCACCGTTAAAGCTCATATTTGAACACATTCTGCTTGTTATCCCCACGCGCCCATTTGTGGCATAATTTGACTGATTTGACGGGGTCTGTTATAAATGGTGAAACACATATGGCATCAAAATCAGCAAAAACACCCAAGAAACCGGGCACAAAGAAGAGCGCTCCTAAGCGAGCTTCTTCTTCAAAGATGGCACTAACCAAGATGTCATTTGATAGTAATGCACTTGTAAAGCAACTCCTTGCAGATGTTCCTGCACGCGCTCGTGAAGTGCTCGTATTCCGCTTTGGACTTGGTGCATCTGAAGATCGCGAGACTCTTGAGGCAATTGGGGAGCGCTGGGGCATTACCCGTGAGCGTGTTCGCCAGATTGAAGCTGCAGGTCTTGATTCGGTACGCTCTTCAAAGGCATTTAAAAACTCTACTTCTGCATTTGATGAACTTGCGTCATACATGCATGGTCTTGGTGTCATTATCGAAGAAGAGGAACTCCTTAATGGTGTTGCTACTGATGAGAAGGCACGTAACCGCTTCCGTTTCCTCCTGGTACTTGGTAGCTCATTCTTCCGTGAACGAGAGACTGAAAACTTCTATGCGCGATGGCATGTTGATAAGGGAACTGCTGAGAAGGTACACGAGGCGCTTACCCGTCTTTACGCAGGTCTTTCTGACACTGACGTACTCGCAGAAGGTGAGATGATGGATAAGTTTCTTGAAGAACTCAAGAATGTTAACGATGCCTATAAGAATGAGGAGGTGCTAAAGCGTTGGCTTTCACTTTCTAAGACCATTTCGTCAAACCCACTTTCTGAATGGGGACGTAAAGAAGCGCCTGCTATTCGCACAAAGGGTATTCGTGACTTTGCGTATCTTGTCATTAAGCGCGCTGGCTCTCCAATGCACTTTGCAGATGTAGCCAAGACCATTAGCAAGCTTTTTGCTAAGGAAGCACACGTGGCAACAACACATAACGAGCTCATTAAGGACTCACGATTTGTACTTGTTGGCCGTGGACTGTACGCACTTTCTGAATGGGGATACCAGCCAGGCGTAGTGCGTGATGTTATTCGCGACGTACTGAAGAAGCAGCCAAACCTCACTCGTGAGAAGGTTATTGAGGAGGTTAAGAAGGTGCGGTACGTAAAGGACAATACTATCTTGGTAAACCTTAACGACGCTAAATATTTTGTACGCAACAAGAACGGAACATACGCAGTAGCGTAAGTATCGTTGTTGGACTCACACAAAAGGCACTTTATGTGCCTTTTGTTGTTTTTGTCTTGCTATACTATCTGCATGTCTAGTCACGCGTCAGAAGGTATTGGTCTTCCACTGAAGCACTTTAGTGATCACTTGCTGCATACCATTCATGACAATGGAAAGCATCTTGAGGCGAAGCCTTTCATCATTGCCTATGTTGTTGCCGTTGTTGCCTTCATTTTCATTTCACCTGAGCAGACACTCCGCAACTTTGCATTCCTAGGATTCTTTGCACCTATATGGGCACCGATCTTTTTCTATGAGTCTGCATTCTTTCAGTTTGTAGAGTCTAGGAAGGCAGAATTCATCATGAACCAGAAGACGGTGCTTCTTGAACTTCGCATGCCTCGTGATACCCAGAAGACGCCACTCGCTATGGAGCTTATCTTCGCCAACCTCCACCAAGGACCAGGTGAGGGAACGTGGTATAACCGCATTTGGCTTGGAAAGGTTCGCCCGTGGTGGTCATTTGAAATGGTATCGATTGGTGGTCGTGTCCGTTTCTTTGTGTGGACCCGTGAAGGATTCAGGCGCTCGCTTGAAAGCTATTTCTATGGCCAGTATCCAAACATGGAGATCATTGAAGCTGAAGACTACACCCTCCTTTTTGATCCTTCTGCGCATGATAACGATATGTTTGGTGATGAATTTACGCACACCAAGGAGGACCCGTATCCAATTAAGACCTATGTAGATTTTGGTCTTGATAAGGCAGGAGCAAAGCCTGAAGAACAGATTGACCCAATGTCACAGCTCATTGAACTACTTGGCTCTATTGGCCCTAAGGAACAGATATGGATTCAGTTTATCCTTCGCGTAAGTAAAGGGGAGTCACGTATGCCAAAGGCCAAGGGTACCTCTGCTACCCCTGAGGGACTCGATATTAAGGATGAAGCAAAGCTCATTATAGCGGAGATACGTGAGTCAACCGTAAAGCTTAGTAAGTACGTTGACCCTGCTACTGGGAAAGTCATTGAGACTGAAGGATTCCCTAATCCAACAAAGGGACAGAGTGACACCATTAATGCAATTGAGCGAAACGTAGCCAAGCAAGCATTTGATGTTGGTATCCGTGCCGTATACACCGCACCAAAGACTGACTACAAAGGCTTCATGATTGGATCACTGCTTTCAATGTTCAAGCCGTTTAGTAGTGAGTCATACAATGGTTTTAAGCCAGCCGGTACATTTTCTGCAAAGTTTGAAGACTATCCTTGGGAGGACCCAACGGGTATTCACCACGAACACTCTAACCATCGCTTTGTTGAATACTTTAGACGTCGTGCCTTCTATCACGCACCATACCAAGGCCCATGGAATGTCATGAGCACTGAAGAGCTTGCCACACTCTTCCACGTACCGTCAGCGAGTGTTACAACACCAAACCTTCCTCGTATACAGTCAGTCACCAGTGGGGCACCTGCTAATCTTCCTACCTAGGGCGTATGAATGAGAGATTTGAAGAAGTGTATACGGCAATACAGGAACGTGCTGTACGCACATGGCACCAGTTTCTACATACTAGGACAACACAATATGTTGTCCTTGGTGTTGTGACACTGTGTGTACTTGCGGTACTTCTGTGCGCAGTAGCTCCACCAAAGAATTTCCCTGTTAACAACATAGTCATGCTTCCAGAAGAGGTGTCTGCACCAGTACTTACACACGCACTCGTGGCGGAGGGAATACTTACGCATCCAGATCTCTTTTTAGTTCTTGCACGAGTGTCTGGTCTTGATACCAGTCTTACGGGAGGAGCGTATATATTCTCACGCCCTACATCTGCACTGGGTGTGCTGCTCCGGGTAGGAAATGGCGAACATGGCATAACACAAACACGAGTGACCTTTACCGAAGGCATGACGGTGAAAGATATGCGTGAAGTACTTACGAGTGCACTCCCTGGATTTGATGCTACTCGCTTCATGTATGAAGCATCTACAAGTGAAGGGTATCTATTTCCTGATACCTACTTTATTTTCCCTGGTACCAGTGAAAAGGAGCTGGTAGAGCGATTTAGGAATGAGTTTTCTGACAGAGTTAGCGAAATTGCTCCCACCGGACAAGCAAAGACACTGGACCGTGATGAGATGGTGATACTTGCTTCTATACTTGAACGTGAAGCGCGGGGATCTATTGATATGAAAATGGTGGCGGGTATTCTGTACAACAGACTAGCTCGCGGAATGCCGCTACAAGTTGATGCCGTCTTTGGCTATATACATGGGAAGAATGGGTACACCCCAACAGGTGCTGACCTACGCTCTGACTCACCTTATAACACGTACAGAAATAAAGGACTTCCACCAACTGCAATTGATAACCCGGGAATAGAGGCACTCACCGCAGCAGCACAGCCAACACAAAGCTCGTATCTGTACTACCTCACCGGACGTGATGGCAAGATGTACTACGCAAGAACATTTGAAGAGCATAAAAGAAACCGTGCCCTGTATCTTGATTAGGATTTTTACAACTGGTTGTAACTCTATATAGTACATACATGAACACCAAGGCACTCCGCGGAAAGCGAGTATGCATAGGGCTTTCAGGCGGCGTAGACTCTGCCGTCTCTGCCAAACTCCTTATGGACATGGGTGCAGAAGTACTTGGTGTGTTTATCCAAGGCTGGTACCCCGAGGGACAGCCCTGCAGTTGGCGAGAGGACAGGCGAGATGCAATGCGAGTTGCCGCACACCTTGGCATCCCGTTCTATACCCTTGATGCAAGTCACGAATACAAGAAGGGAGTGATTGACTACCTCCTTCGGGAATACAAGGCAGGAAGAACACCAAACCCTGATGTGATGTGTAATAGGGAGGTGAAGTTTGGTGCGTTCTATAGGTTTGCCACCTCCCACGGCGCTGACTATATAGCTACCGGACATTACGCAACCACGGCACGTGATAGTGGCGTGCTTGCACAAGGTAGTGATCCTACAAAGGATCAAAGCTATTTCCTTTGGGCAGTACCTACGGAAGTGCTGGCTAAAACCATTTTCCCACTCGGCGCTATGGAGAAGTCAGCGGTGCGAGCACTGGCAAAGAAGTTTGCACTTCCCGTATCAGAGAAGAAGGACAGTCAGGGTATCTGCTTCCTTGGCTCTATTTCTGTTGAGGAGTTTCTAATGCAGGAAATACATCCAGAGGAGGGTGTTGCTCTTTCCACGTCAGGTGCGGTGGTGGGAACGCATGCAGGGAGCGTGCTCTATACGCTTGGTGAGCGTGTGGCACTTACTGGCGCCTTGCCTGGACCATGGTTTGTAATTGCAAAAGATCTCGCAAAAAATACCATTACCGTTTCAAACACAGTGCATACGTCTCCTTTAGTGGGGGCAATTACGCTTTCTGAAGAGAACTTCTTTCTTACTCCTACAGACACCATGCAGCTAAAAGCGCAGTACCGCTATCATGGCCCTACCATTACCGGCCACTATAAGGATCACGTGTTCACTCCTTCTGTAGCACACATGGGAGCAATTGCCCCTGGACAGTCCCTCGTCTTATACCAAGGCACTACGTGCGTTGGAGGTGGTATCATCGAGTAAAGGACTTATGGCAGAAATTGTAAAAACAGACGGAACAATAGAAGCGTTCATTCCTGAGAAACTTGTGGAGTCTTTGATGCGTGCAGGCGCAAACGCTACTACTGCAGAAAAGATTCGCGCTACTATCGAGTCAACGATTGGTGAGTCTTCTCGTAGCTCAGATATTTATAAACGAGCGTTTTCAATGCTTCGTTCACAGGCACGTGGCACTGCTGCTCGCTATAGCTTGCGCCGTGCGCTATTTGAGTTTGGTCCCTCAGGACACCCCTTTGAAGACTTTGTAGCTGAGCTTTTTAAGAAAGAAGGATGGGTGGTAGAGCCAAGACGTATGATCCCTGGAAAGTGTATTCCACACGAGGTGGATGTGTATGCTACCAGAAACGGAGAATATCTTGCCGCGGAGCTTAAGTATCATAATGATCCTGGATATAAGACGGATGTTAAGGTTGCACTCTATGTAAAAGCTCGTTTTGACGATATCTGGTCATGTGACCCCGCAACTCAAAAGACGTGTCCGGTAGATCACGGCTTTCTTGTTACTAACACAAAGTTTACAAGCCAAGCTATTGAATACGCTAAGTGCTCTGGCATAACACTGCTTGGTTGGAGCTACCCACATAACGGAAGTTTGTATGACCGCATCATTGCAAGTGGTCTCTATCCGGTAACCGTACTTACGACCCTTAGAAAGTCTGAGAAGCGTTTGCTTATAGACAAAAACATCACCACCACTGAATTAGTACGCCAGCATAGAGAGATACTACGGGAGATTAATATCACACCTGAACGTATTGGAAAGATAATTGCTGAGATTGAAAGTCTTAAGTCTGGAGTGCTTGAACAAGAAAGTGGGTTTGAATAGGTAGACTGGTGCGCATATGAATCTTTTACTTGAGGAGAGTTGGGAGAAGGCTATAGGAAAAGAGCGTACAAAGGAATACTTTAACGCACTTATGACTACGCTTCAAAAGGAGTATGCAGAATTCACTATATATCCCTACGAAAAGGATATATGCAAGGCATTTACACTATGTCCGTTTGAAGATGTGCGAGTAGTGCTACTAGGACAAGATCCGTATCACGGAGAAAGCCAGGCCACAGGACTCTCCTTTGGTGTAGAAAAGGGAACACCACTGCCACCTTCACTACGAAATATCTTTAAAGAAGTGGCGAGTGACACGGGTATTTCACCAGATACTGAAAATGGTGATCTTAGTCGCCTAGCAGAGCAAGGAGTACTCCTCCTAAACAGCACGCTCACCGTACGAAAGGGTGCACCTGGGTCTCACAAGAACATTGGGTGGGAGCAGTTTACTGACGCAGTAATTCGTACACTAAGTGACTCCAAGGACGGACTGGTCTTTATACTCTGGGGTACGCATGCACGCGCTAAAGGGGCGCACATAGACCGTACAAAACATCTCGTTATTGAATCAGGACATCCATCACCACTCTCTGCATATACAGGATTCTTTGGTAGCAAACCGTTTACCAAGACAAATGAGTACCTGCGTGCGCACGGGCACACGGAAATAGATTGGCAATAACTACCACACCATTTCTCTATCTGAAGGCTTCCTATAGTGTCCGTCAGTTTTTGTAATACCGTATGTCTTGTAGAACTCCTCAAAGTTTGAGACTGGACCATTAATACGAAACTCGCCTGGTGAGTGTGGGTCAGTGAGGACCTGCTTCTTGGTAAATTCTGGTCGAGCATTCTCTCGCTCAAAGAGTGCAAAGGCAAGGAAGAAGCGCTCTTCTGGAGAAAATCCATTAATATCCTTTCTTCCGGTGCGAGCCAATTGTAGCTGGTATGCGTCAAAGGCAATGGAAAGACCGCCAAGATCTGCAATGTTCTCACCAAGGGTAAGCTTGCCGTTAACCTTAAGGCCATCAGCAACCGTGTAGCGATTAAACTGCTTTTCTACCTTCTTAGCTCTCGCATCAAACTTCGTACGGTCCTCTGTAGTCCACCAGCTTTTAAGATTTCCCGCAGCGTCATACTTAGAGCCTTCGTCGTCAAACCCATGCGTTATCTCATGACCAATCACCGCACCCATACAGCCATAGTTCACTGCGTCATCAAAGGCAGGACTAAAGAATGGTGGCTGGAGAATTGCTGCAGGGAAGGCAATGTCATTCAAATTAAAATCGAAGTACGCATTAACTGTTTGTGGGTACATGAACCATTCAGTACGATCAACGGGACCACGCAATTTCTTAAGGTCTCTCTTGTGCTCGTACTCGTGTATACGGACGATATTGCCCACATAATCGTTATTTGTAATACGAAGCCCACGATATGACTTCCACTTGCTTGGATACCCAATCTTTCTGTTTAAGGCGTGCAGCTTTAGGAGTGCCTTCTTCTTTGTTGCAGAAGACATCCAATCGAGTGATGTAATTCTCGCTTCATATGCAGTGAACAAGTCGTCCACCATACTATCCATCTTCTTCTTTGCTTCAGGGGTGAAGTGTCGCTTTACATAGAGCTGGCCAAGCAACTCTCCCAAGCCACCATTCACCGTCATTTGCACCCGTCGCCACAGTGGCTGCATGGTGGTTGTTCCAGAGAGAACTTTTCCATAGAAGGAGAATGATTGCCGCACAAAGGGAGCAGAGAGTGCGCTGGCAAAATCATTTATGAGGTGCCATTCGAGATACCACTTCCAGTCTTCTACCGGTATCTTCGTAAGAAGGGTGCTTACGCCACTGATAAATTCAGGGTGCTGCACAATGTAATACGGAAGGTCTGTAACTCCAATTGTTTTGAAATACAAATCAAAGTCTATGCAGGGACCGAGCTTTTGTAGCTTAGCGAGAGATAGTTTGTTGTAGGTTCGGTCAGGATCACGCTGATCTTCCTTCTTCATTGAAACAGCTGCAAGTTTAGTTTCAATGGCAAGTACTGTCTTTGCAACACTACCCGCTGCAGTCTTTGACAGTCCTCGTAGTCGCCACATCTTCTCCATGTGCGCTATGTATGCAGTACGTACACGAACAGACTCAGGATCCTGCTTCAAATAGTATTCACGATCAGGGAGTCCGAGGCCCCCTTGCGAAAGATGTAGCGCATAAGCACTCGTATTCTTTGAGTCCTGTCCTACAGCAGTGCCAAACAATGTGCCGCTACCAATGCGCTCGAGCTCTGCGGATACTTTCACAACATCATCACTCGTTCGTATGGATGTAATCATCTTCTGGTATGACGCAAGTGGGGAAATACCCAGTGCGTTGCGTGTTGCCATGTCCATACCAGAGCGTGTAAGGTCAGCTAACAGCTGTTCGGGGCTTCCCATAGGAGTCTTTTGGGTTGCTATCTCTTCAAGTATGTTCTTGATCTTCTTATCAGTGTCAAAACGGAGCTTGGTGAATGACCCCCACCTCGATTCATTCTTTGGTATAGGATTCTTCTTCATCCACGTCTTATTTACATGCTCGTAGAAGTTATCTTGTGGACGCACGGTGTAGTCTAGCTCACTGCCATCAATTCCCCATGCTGCGTTCTTTGTAGTCATGGCATCAGTATATCGCTCGTGGTATCGTAATGCCATTATGACTGTCCATGAAGTTCGTACACGCTATCTAGAATTCTTTGCTGCACGAGGCCATGTGATTATTCCGTCTGCACCAATTGTGCCGGGCAATGATCCCACCACGCTCTTTACTTCAAGTGGTATGCAGCCACTAGTACCGTACCTCCTTGGGAAGGATCACCCTGAGGGAAACCGCCTAGTGAACGTACAGATGTCTTTTAGGGCAGGCGACATAGAAGAGGTGGGTGACAACAGACACACCACATTCTTTGAGATGCTTGGTAACTGGTCCTTGGGGGATTATTTCAAGCAAGAGCAGTTGCCCTGGGTATTTGAGTTTCTAACAAATACTGAGACAGGACTTGGTCTTGATCCCAACCGACTGTACGTAACAGTCTTTGCAGGGGACGCAGAGACGGGTATGGAAGAAGACGTGGAGGCAGTAACGCTATGGAAAGAGCTGTTTGCAAAGGTCGGTATCACGGCTGACTACTCCGTTATTGGTAGCGAAGAAGCTGGGTACAAGAAAGGTATGCAGGGTAACGAGCGCATATTTGCATACGACGCAAAGAAGAATTGGTGGAGTAGAGCAGGAGTGCCTGGAAATATGCCAGCCGGGGAACCGGGAGGACCGGACTCTGAGCTGTTCTATGACTTTGGCACACCACATGATCCTGTGTGGGGTGAGCACTGCCACCCAAACTGTGACTGCGGTAGGTTTGTTGAAATTGGAAACTCAGTATTCATGCAATACGTAAAGAATGAAGATGGCTCATTTAGAAATCTGCCAAAGCAGAACGTAGACTTTGGAGGAGGTCTAGAGCGTCTTGTCTTTGCGACCATTGGTACGGCAGACGCCTTCCTCATTGATGTATTTGATAGCGCGCGAAAGGTTCTAGAAACGCGCACAGGGAAGACATATGGTGAAGAGGAGCACACCACCCGCTCATTCCGTATCATTCTTGATCACATGCGTGCAGCATCCTTCATGCTTGCTGAAGGTATTACGCCTTCAAATACCGAGGCAGGGTATATCCTTCGCAGACTTATTCGTAGAGCTATTCGTGAGGCAGATCGGCTTGGTATTAAGGATGCCGTACTTTCTGCTGTTGCTACAGGATATGGCGAAGCGTACAAGGAACACTACCCACACGTACATGCTGCACTACACACCATTACCACTGAGCTTGAGAAAGAAGAGTCACAGTTTAGAAAGACACTCGAGCAAGGGTTGCGGGAGTTTGAGAAGTTTGTTCGTAGCGGCGAGATGAACGCAAGCAATGCCTTTATCCTTTTCACTACGTACGGCTTTCCTATTGAGATGACTGAAGAGCTTGCAAAAGAGCGCGGTATCACCATTGATATGGATGCTGTTGCTCTTCATATGAAGGAGCATCAGGAGACTTCACGAGCGGGCGGTGCGCAGAGATTCTCTGGAGGACTCGCTGATCATGCTGAGCAAACAGTCAGGTATCACACCCTGCACCACATTCTCCTTGCTGCACTCCAGCAAGTGCTTGGTGCTGATGTAAAACAACGGGGAAGCAATATTACAAGTGAGCGTCTTCGTATTGATTTTTCATACGGACAAAAGATGACCGATGAACAGAAGGAAGCGGTATCAGCGATTGTTACTGATGTAATCAACCAAGACCTGCCCGTAACGCGCACCGTGATGCCACGTACTGAAGCTGAGACACTGGGTGCACAGATGGAATTCGGAGTGAAATATCCTGACATGGTGTCGGTGTATTCGGTTGGACCTATTGGGGCAACTGAGGAGAATCCTGATATCAAGAACGCCTTCTCTCTAGAGTTCTGTGGTGGCCCACACGTGCAAAATACTGCAGAACTTCATACTGGAGGGGTACGGTTTGTTATTAAGAAAGAGGAAGCGGTAGCGGCAGGAGTCCGTCGCATAAAGGCAGTGCTTGAATAGGTATAGATACTTGACAGGTGTTAAGTGCGTGTTAGATTTTGGTCTGAATGAAGCACGCATTGTGCTTCAGATAGGGGAGAGACCCATGAAAATGTGCATTCACTGTGGCCACAGTGTCGGTCAAGGCAACCAACACCGCAAGGGGCAGTGCCCGCCGCCGCCGAATGCCGAAAACCGCCGGGCGCGGAAGAAGGCTGCGAGCTGGAAGAATCGTGCGACGGCACCGGTTCTGCGCGGTGCGCCCGTCGCCGGCACGGGCAAGGTTGCGCGTTCGGCAGACTAGCCGCCATCGCGCAAGACAGGAGAACCGCTCCTTGTCTTGTGCGGGGGCGGTTTTCTATTTCCCAATACTCAACACACTGCAGGTGCTTCACCTGCTATACTTTTTCACATGTGGTTCTTTCGTACACGCACTATTTCAAGCATTGCAGTAATTGATATTCAATCTGCATCGGTAGGTGTTGCATACGTATATTTTTCAAACGATGGTGTTCGCTCCATGTGCTACTCACTTCGTGTTCCACTTGAGCATAGGGCAGGAGAGTCTGAGGAAGCGGCACTCGAGCGAGCTCTGCATGCTGCACTAGCACAGCTTGCTACTGAAGGCTCTCCAATCCTCCACCAGCACACAGGAAGTGGGCGTGTAGATAGAGTCATTGTTAGCGTCTCTGCTCCTTGGCAGGAGACTGTAGTACAAAGCTATACAGAAACATACCCACGACCACGGACCATATCCAAGGTAATGCTTGAGATTTCAACACGAGATGCAAGAGCCCTGAAGGAGGGAAGTGAGCTCATTGATGAGGTGATTCTTTCTGTCTCACTAAATGGCTATGAAATACCCGTACCGTTTGGCAAACAAGCATCTCGTGTGGAATTCACCGTTCTCACGTCATATATGTCAAAGACTCTCCATGCGACTATTCATGAACAGGTACGGAAAACATTTCACATGCATGAGACCTCCCTCATTTCATTTGCCCCCGTTGTCTTTGTTGCGCTTCGCGATATGTATCCATTTGAAAAGGATTTTATTGTACTGAGCGTGTCAGACACGGCAACCGATGTTGCACAAAGTCGTGCAAATGTACTAGTTGCAACAGGAACAATTCCTCATGGTGTGTGTAATTTCCTTGAGGCAGGAAGAGTTGCTGAAAGAAGTGCAATTCAAAGTATAGAAGACGAAGGTCCTGAGACTCTTACTGACCTACGGAACCCACTACGTAACGCAGTATTTGCCACACAACCACGAACACTAGAGCAGGAATGGATTGAGGAAGTTAAAACCCTACTAGAGGGATTCTCACGTACTATATTCCTACCTAAGACGGTATTTCTTATTGCAGAGAGTGGTGCGCGCGACTATATAGCACGCACACTACTGCACTCATCTGCACGAGAGCTTTGGATTACCAGTACTGGCCCCACCATCATTCCTCTTACACCGGGGGCGCTTGAGAAGCATATTCACTTTGAGCAAACCAAGCCCGACATTAGTCTTGCCATGATCTCGCTCTATGACGAAAAGAGGTTTTCTGCGTTTGGGGAGTAGTAACAGCAAAGGAAAAGCCCAGGGAATGTGCATCCCTGGGCCAGTTTGTTAGTTTTATTTTACCTAACCAGTATTTCACCTCCTGCATTCACGTATGCGTGGGCAAATATTTTCCACACCTCGTCCGGCAGTGTGTCTTTTTGGGCGATCCATACTTGAAGCGCGCGCACCTTCGTCGGAACAGACTGTCGTATCGCTTGGAGTACCATTTTGATGTCATCGCGTGGCAACTCGAAGCGATCGAAACCATACGTGTCGAGACGATGCTTTTCTTTATAATCACGAATTGCCCTGGTGACCTCAGGTGCCTTCTTGCGAAAGAACTCCGTATTTGCTGACGCAAGCAAGAAATTGAAGGCACGCAAACCCGTTTCGTCATGCAGACCATTCCACAGACTCGAGGCAGCAATTTTAATCACTTTATTCTTTAACAGTGGTAGTGGATCTCTGAGAGTAAAGCCAACAAAACCATTTGTGCGCTCTTCCCAATAATCTCCTTTATATAGTGGTAAGGACCAATAAACAGATTCAAGCCATGTCAGGAACTGTAATTTTTCTTTGCGAACTTTTGCGGAATGTTCTTCCGGGCTGGTTTTTGCTGCAAAGGGGGAGGTTCTCTCTGCGGGAACCGTGAAGAAATAGACAGCCTGGATGGCATCGCACGCCGCCTTGTCATTCTGGCTCCGCGCCAACAGCACGAACACGGCTTTAAGCATCTCGACTTTCTGCCGTGCGGATAGTTTTGGAAGCAGCTCCAGAGATAGCACCTCTGCGAGCGAGAGCTCTCTCAGAGCACTCTTCGAAGTGACTCCCTCGAGTGGGCTTTCATAGCCGACACCTGCGTACTTTCCTTCAATGTCCAAATTTGTCACGTTCCATTCCTTCCATAGAGGAATCGTCTAGACACACCCCGTGGGGTTGTGTGTTCGACCACCAGCTGGCGTACCAGCCCTTCAACTATGTCAAAACGTAGATATTCGTCAAATAAGTGTTCCCGCACGAAAACTTACTATACCCAACCCACGTCTGGAGCATAGAAAACAGGGGTAATAATAGGTATACTTACCGTATACACTGGCGGGCCATAATCTTTTAATTATTATATGAGCAAAACAATTACTGACATTATTCCTCCCTCACGACGACGTACGTTTGAAGAGACCCTTGATTCAGAAGTTGAAACTCCCACCCGCTACAGCATGCCTCCAACACCCCTTAAAGATGGTCCTATCCCTTCTCGCAGGAAACATTTTCCATATGGCACTGCCATAGTAGCGCTCCTTTTAATTACTGGCTCAGTAATACTTCTAGCGAGCTTTGCAAATGCAAAGGTGACCGTAACACCAAACTCAAAGAGTGCTACGCTTGCTGAGCAATTCACCGCTACCTTTGGTACTGGCGACTTTCAGTACCAGATTATTACCGTCACAAAGACCGTAAGTGCACCAGTGCCTTCAGAGACCACAGAAACGGTAAATGACCCTTCTCATGGGACGATTGTGATATCAAACACCCAGGCAAGCCCGCAAACACTTATTAAAAACACTCGATTTGAGAGCACTGACGGGCATATCTTCCGCATCCATGACGGCATTGTTGTGCCAGCAGGAAGTGAGACAAAGCCAGGTACTGTTTCAGTAGTTGCCTATGCTGACATGGGAGGTGACGGCTACAATATTGGCCCGAGCACCTTCACACTACCAGGACTTAAGGGATCAAAGATGTTTACACAGGTAACGGCAAAGTCTGACGCACCAATGGCGGGTGGATTCTCTGGCACACGTGCATCAGTAAGTCAGGCAACACGAGATACACAAAATGCAGAAAGTAAGAAGGCCCTTGATACACAGCTGTTGGAAGAGGCGAAGAGTAAGCTTCCTGAGGGCTATGTAATTATCCCTGGCAGCACCTTTACCAAGTACCTACCGCAGACTGATACTGCAGGCACAAAGGCAGGGCAGGTGAATGTAAACCTGCAGGGTACCCTCACTGCCATTGCGTTCTCAAATGGGGCACTTGCTAAGGTGGTGGCATCTAAGACCGTTGGCACCTACAACTACGAGCCAGTACACCTATTAGAGCCTGAAAAGCTTACCGTTATTCCACAGGATGCAAATACCATTCCAGACGGAACTGCGCCATTTACCTTTACCCTAAAGGGCGAAACTCAGGTGGTCTGGGACATGGATAGCAGTAAAATAACCGCCGCGATTGCTGGAAAGACCAAGGATTCTGCGAAAACCATCCTGCTCAGCCTTCATGAAATCGATCATGCTGTCCTTGAAGTGCGCCCATTCTGGAAACAGTCGTTCCCAACTGACCCCTCAGACATCACGGTTATCGTGGCAGACCCTGAAACCCGCTAATACTGCGGTTGACGGGTATATAGGTATTTGCTATTATCACTAGGTCACATGGAGGAACCCGTATCAGAAACAATAGGCACCGTTGAAGAAGTGCTTCCTAATTCGTTGTTTCGTGTACGTATGCCTACGGGTGAACTTTTGCTAACCTACCTCGCGGGCAAAATGCGTCTTCACCGCATCCGCGTTCTGGTGGGCGATAGGGTCGAGCTTGTGCTTGAACCCTACGGCGGCAAGGCTCGCATCGTGAGACGTCTTTCCTAGGAAAGTAACAATATATGAAAGTACGCGCATCCATTAAAATACAACAGCCAGGAGATATCATTGTCCGCCGTCGCGGAGTACTGTATCGTATTAATAAGCTAAAGCCGCGTCGTAAGGCGCGCCAAGGATAATTCCTTGAGTGTACGTAATTAAGAATTTAACCAGTCATTATCATGCGTATCGCCGGTGTCACACTTCCAGATAAAAAGCAGTTGGCCTATTCATTGCCGCTGATTTTTGGCATTGGTCCTACACGTGCAAAGGACATTTTGCGAGAGGCAAAGATTGATTTTACAAAGAAGGGTTCAGATCTTACACCAGAAGAGGAGCAGTCAATTCGTCTATTGGCTGAGGCGTACACCATTGAGGGTGAACTTCGTCGTGAGATTGGACAGAACGTGAAGCGTCTTAAGGATATCCGTTCAGAGCGCGGTATTCGTCACGAGCGCCGTCTTCCTGTTCGTCGACAGCGCACGAAGACAAACTCTCGTACGGTTCGTGGTAACTCACGTAAGACGATGGGTTCTGGTCGCCGCACACTCGAGAAGACATAATTTAATTTTCAGCATACTACTAGCCTATGGGTAAGAAACGCATCATCAAGAAGTCAGGAAAAGGTCTGGATCAGGGTCGTAAAGACCGTGCTCTTTCAAAGGCCGTTAAAAAGCGCATTGATCGTGGTGTTCTTCACGTGGAAGCTACATTCAACAACACTAAGGTTGTGCTTACTGACGAAAAGGGTAATGCAATTATCACGTCTTCAGCGGGTGCACTTGGATTCTCTGGTGCTCGCAAGTCTACTCCGTACGCAGCAACAAAGGTTGGTGAGCTAATCGGTGAGAAGGCTACTATCATTGGCGTAAAGGAAGCTACGGTTGTTATTCGCGGTGCTGGTGCTGGACGTGAAAGTGCGCTCCGTGGATTCTCTTCAAAGGGTATTCAGATCCGCAGCATCAAGGATGCAACTCCTGTTCCTCACAACGGACCTCGTGCACCTAAGGCTCGACGCGTATAGCCCTTAATACTTTTTTACTATGAAAACTGGACCAAAATACAAGATTGCAAAGCGACTCGGCGCTTCTGTGTTTGAAAAAACACAGACACAGAAGTTTGCTCTTGCAATGGAGCGAAAGTCAAACAACAAGAGTCGTGGACGAGGACGTGGACCTACCGAATACGGTAAGCAGCTCCTCGAGAAGCAGAAGGTTCGTATGACCTATGGTATCAGCGAGCGTCAGTTTGGACGCTACGTACGTGAAGCAATGGATTCACATGACAAGTCATCTAATCCAGCTGAGCAGATTCACCGTGCTCTTGAGCTCCGTCTTGATAACGTAGTATATCGCCTAGGATTTACTACTACACGCCGTGCAGCACGCCAGATGGTCTCTCATGGACACGTAACAGTGAATGGTCGTAAGACAACTATTCCGTCACGTGTCGTGCACCTTTCTGACAAGATTGGTGTTCGTGAGGGAAGTCGTGGAGGTGTTATGTTCCAGAACTTTGCTGAGCGTGCTCAGGATCGTTCAGTACCATCGTGGCTAACGCTTGATGCAAAGGCCATGGTGGGAGGACTAGAACACCTTCCAACAATGGAGAGTGCTGATCCTGCTGGAGACCTAAGCGTAGTACTTTCGTACTACAGCCGATAGTTTTTGGCATTATTAAATTACTTTATAAGCTTGGTTACAATTGATTGAGTTATGGAAAACCACGTCACACTACCGTCAAAGCCTCGTGTTGTTTCTGAAGAAGGAACACAGGGTATTTATGAAATTGACTCACTCTACCCAGGGTACGGTCACACACTCGGCAATTCACTTCGCCGTATTATTCTTTCTTCACTTTCAGGTGCAACTATTACATCGGTTAAGATTGAAGATGTTTCTCATGAATTCGCTACCATCGAAGGGGTACGCGAGTCCGTAATGGAGATTCTCCTTAACCTAAAGCGTGTACACTTCACGCTGCATGGTGACGAAGCACAAACTATTCGTCTTTCTGTTAAGGGACCTAAGCAGGTTACTGCAGCAGACTTTAGTCTTCCAACACAGGTTGGTATTGCAAACCCAACACAGCACATCGCTGATATTTCTGGAAAGATCTCATTTGAGCTTGAGGCTACTATTGAGCGTGGTCTTGGATACGTACCACGTGAAGTGCTTACTCGTGAGAAGGTAGACATTGGTGTTATCGCACTTGATGCAACCTTTACGCCAATTCGTCGTGCAAACTACGAAGTTGAGAACATGCGCGTCGGTGATCGTACTGATTACAACCGTCTTCGCATCTTGATTGAAACTAACGGAACAATTGCTCCTCGTGAGGCACTTGAGAAGTCTATTGAAATCATGATTCACCAGCTTAAGTCAGTAGTTGGTTTCCAGGAGGAGCCAATTGCAGGACACGGCGTTGCTCGTGTATCTGACACTGCTTCTGAATCACCTGCAGCTAAGGACCCTAGCAAGCTAAAGGTTGATGAGATTGGTGTTAGTGCTCGTATTACTACTGCACTTGAGGAAGCAGGCATTAAGACTGTTGCCGGTCTAACTCGAAAGAGCGCTGATGCACTCAAGGAGCTCGATGGTATTGGTGACAAGGCTGTTACTGAAATTGTTGAGGCGCTTGCAGGGTTTGGCCTTGAGCTTAAGGGCGAATAGCCAGAATTTGGACGTTATCAGAGAATTGTGTTAAAAAAGATATATGCGACACCAGCACAAAGGCCGATCCTTTAACCGTCCCAAAAATCAGCGTCTAGCGCTGATGCGTTCACTTGCGCGCTCTCTCATAATCCATGAGGGAATTGCAACGACGGAAGCAAAGGCAAAAGAGCTCCGACCATTCATCGAGAAGGTTATTTCTCATGGTCGTACCGATACGGTAGCTAACCGCCGCCTCGTAGCAGAAAAGCTTGGAAATGATCCAGCTTCAGTAAAGAAGGTTTTTGACTCTCTTTCACCTCGCTACGTAGAGCGTCCCGGAGGCTACACTCGTATCGTTAAGCGCCCTACAAACGCAGTAAACGCACGTGAGAATGCCTATATCGCCTTTGTGTAATCTATACGTCTATGAAATCTATTGCTCAAAAAGTCACAAAGCAGCGTACTCTTCAGGGAGTTGATGCTATCGAATACACCGTTGATGCGGCTGGCCGTACTCTTGGCCGTGTTGCAAGCGATGCTGCGTCAGCGCTTCTTGGAAAGAAGTCTGCTCAGTACGTACAGAACTTTGTTCTTCCTGTTACCGTCACTATTACGAACGCATCAAAGCTTTCAATGAGTGAGCGCCGTATTAAGGGTAAGGACTATGTTCACTACACTGGCTACCCAGGAGGCCTTCGCACCACAAGTCTTGCACAGCTCCGTGACAAGAAGGGAATTGAGGAGGTACTTCGTAAGGCAGTTGATGGAATGATTCCACGCAACAAGCTTCGCAAGGATCGCATGAAGCGTCTTGTTATAACACTTTAATATTTACTATGACCGAAAAGAATCTTCCGTACACACTTGCAATTGGTCGCCGAAAGACGGCAACTGCACGCGTACGCCTAACCCCCGCTGACAAGACGACTGCGATCGTTAACGGCAAGCCAATTGCTGAGTACTTCAACACAAAGGAGCGCCAGTCTATCCCACAGGACGCACTAGCTCTTGATGAGGTAACCGGTACCTACACGATTGAGGCTCGCGTCTCAGGAGGAGGCATTACTGCACAGGCACAGGCTATCCGTATGGGTGTAGCACGTGCACTTACTGCAATTGAAGCAAACCTTCGTACTCCTCTTAAGTCTGCTGGATTCCTCAAGCGTGACCCTCGCGCAGTAGAGCGCAAGAAGCCAGGACTTCGCAAGGCTCGCAAGCGACCACAGTGGTCAAAGCGTTAATCGCATGCAAAAGCTCTTCTTCGGAAGGGCTTTTGACTTTTATATCTGTGTGCGTACTATGTGGCGCAGGGAGGACACAGCATGAACACTCGTGACAACCTACTGCGGGAGCACTACGGGAATACACAACCGCAAGAACGGTTCCCAAAGCCCGTGATAACCCCCAGGCGACTGAAACTCGTGAAGGGGTAATCTATTACACTGCCGATTCCGCAAGGGTCGGCAGTGCTTGTATATACTCATTTTGACTACCCGATTTACTTCGGGCATAGTATTGGTATGAATGACGACATAACTTTGGACACTGAAGAAGATATTGAAGCGGGGGCGAGCGAGGAAGAGCTTGAAGCTACGGAATCTCGTGCCGACTCTAAAGTGCTTAAAATGAAGAAGGAGCTAGAAGCAGTAAAGCTTGAGAAACAGGAATACTTAGATGGCTGGCAGCGTGCAAAGGCAGACTATGTAAATGCTCTTAAGCGCTTTAGTGAGGAGAAGATGGCTGATAAGGATTTGGGTACAGTAGTAGCCGCAAAGGCATTCCTACCGGCACTCGACTCACTTGCCCGTGCAGAGGCACAGGGCGCAGTTCCAGAAAGCTTTGCCGGTGTCCTAAAGCAGCTCCATGAGGGTATGAACACCCTTGGACTAGTGCAGTTTGGTGAAGTGGGGGATGCGTTTGATCCAATGCTCCATGAGGCGCTAGGGCAGGACGAAACTGCTGATGCGACAAAGGATGAGACTGTATCAGTGGTTCTTGAGCAGGGATGGCAGATAGCAGAGCGCGTACTACGACCGGCTAAAGTACGTGTTGCGCAGCTCTCGGCATAGACTTGAACAATAAAATTAGGAGGGGTAAAATGAGCGTACACGGGCGCACTGTGCACATATTTATAAGCGGTTTACTTACGTAACTTTTTTCACCTATATATGGCAAAAATTCTTGGTATTGACCTCGGTACGACAAACTCCGCTATGGCAATCATGGAAGGAGGGGAGCCACGCGTTATTGAAAACGCAGAAGGCGCACGAACCACTCCATCAGTTGTTGCTATTGCAAAGAACGGTGAGCGACTTGTCGGTACACTTGCAAAGCGACAGGCAGTAACTAACCCTAAAAATACTATTTACGGTATTAAGCGATTTATGGGCCACAGCTTCACTGATGAAGCTATTACAAAGGACACTGGCCTACAGCCATTTGAAATTAAAGCTGGTGCTGACGGAGGTGTTACCGTACACCTTGGCGAAAAGGACTACCGACCAGAAGAGGTGTCTGCAATGATCCTTTCAAAGCTTAAGGCAGATGCAGAAGCAAAGCTTGGTGAGAAGATTACTCAGGCAGTTATTACCGTTCCTGCATACTTTGATGATGCGCAACGTAACGCAACAAAGGCAGCGGGAGCAGTAGCAGGTCTTGAGGTAATGCGCATCATTAACGAGCCAACTGCAGCAGCGCTCGCCTATGGATTTAACAAGAAGAAGGATGAGAAGATCGTTGTCTACGACTTTGGAGGAGGAACATTTGACGTGTCCGTACTTGAAGTGGGGGATGATGTTATTGAAGTGAAGTCTACTGATGGTGACAGTCACATGGGAGGACGTGACATTGACCAGAAGATTGTTCGCTATATTGCAGATGAGTATAAGAAGGAAAGTGGTATTGATATCACTAAGGATGCACTTGCACTCCAGCGCCTTGATGAAGCTGCAGAAAAGGCAAAGCATGAGCTTTC
>CALLKD010000125.1 GCA_938008595.1 uncultured bacterium
GGCATAGAGAGGGTTCAGTGCCTTCCATGCGGTAATTACCTCAAGGGGTGTTTCCCCTCGTTTCTTATGCAAGACAATGTATTTGGGTAGTTTCTGACTCATGCGAATAGTATATATAAAAAGGTGAGACGGCCCGTAGGTCGTCTCAGTAAATTCAGACTCTGCATATCGCAAACGCGAGTTGTCCGTGCTTTTCCAAAACCGTAGCAATAACAGGAACTTCTTGCGGTTTTGGCTTTCGAACAGTCTTGCGCACGCGAGGTTTTTTCGGCACTGGCCTTCTGCGCATACTGAAGGCTTTTCCGAGCGCACATTTGAGTGCTTCTCGAGTGTCGCCAAAGAAATCGAGTCTTGTGAGGGCAAGGCGCCTGGCCTCACGGAACTCCACATGCTCACCACGTCTGATCTCTTTGATTTTTTCAGCAGTCCGCAGAAGGTTTTCAGGCGTTGGCGCAAAACCAAGCTTATTAATGGAATGTGCAATACCTGCACGAACTTGTTGTTCAGTAAGCGGAGGAAATGACACTAGCCTTCTCCCACAAAATTGACCGTATGTATAATACTACAAATTGCAAGAAAAGCAATTACTTACGAAAGCAACGAATCCACCACCTCCTTCACAAGAGACCCTTCAGCTTTACCCTTTAGCTCCTGCATAAGTGCACCGGTAAATTTACCTGCCTCTGCCTTGCTACTAACGCCCATTAGAACCATCTTTTCCTTTACAATGACTTCAATCTCTTCACGGCTCATAAGCTCAGGGAGCATCGACTCGATAATGGCAAGCTCGAGTTTCTCAGGAGCAGAAAGTTCAGGGCGACCACCGGCATCATACTGCTGGATTGAGTCTTTGCGCTGATTTGCTGCACGCTTAATAACAACAAGCGCTTCTTCGTCAGTTAGAAACTCATCTGGCTTACGCTTCTTTGCAACCACTTCATTGGTCATAGCACTTACGAGTGAACGGAGTGTCTGTAGACGCACAGCATCCTTAGCGCGCATTGCGTCAGGGATACCTGCCTTAATACCTTGGTGAATAGTCATATGCAGGATTTTACCACAACAGATACAGCACGGTATACTCTACCCATGACACTTTTTTACGTAGCCATTATCGTACTCGCCCTTATTATCGTTCAAGGTATTGGTCTCTGGCTTCTGGCTCGCCGACAGGAGATGAATACTCTACCAAAGGATGATACGGGCATGTTGCTTCTGCAGCAGCAGATCCAGAACTTGGAAAAGGTACTTGATACACGAATGCTTGAAAGTCATCGGGTGGTGGGGGACTCACTTCGTTCTCAGAACGAAAGTATGCAGAGCGCCTCTGTGCAAACAGCAAACCTCATCAGGGAGATTACGCAGGAGATCACCTCAGTGAAGGAGATTGGACGACAGACACAGGGCTTTGCCGAGCAGCTACAATCTCTCCAAGACATTCTTAAGAATCCTAAGCAGCGCGGTATTCTCGGTGAATACTATTTGGAAACCGTACTAAAGAATGTGCTTGCACCGGGGATGTATAAGATACAGTACCCCTTTGCAAACGGAGAGATTGTAGATGCGGTGGTTTTTGTAAACGATAAGATTGTGCCAATTGACTCAAAGTTCTCTCTTGATAATTACAATCGTTTTGTAAGTGCACCGGTTGGTAGTTCTGAGCGCGATGCCAATGAAAAAGCCTTTGTTGCAGATCTTAAGATGCGCATTTCTGAGACGGCTAAGTATATCCGCCCTGAAGAGGGAACGATGGACTTCGCCTTTATGTTTATTCCAAGTGAAGGTATCTACTATGACCTCTTAGTAAACGCAGTCGGTGGTAACGGTGAGGAGGAGAATCTTATCCA
Organism: uncultured bacterium; assembly: GCA_938008595.1. Classification (GTDB taxonomy): domain Bacteria; phylum Patescibacteriota; class Minisyncoccia; order Phycocordibacterales; family Phycocordibacteraceae; genus C7867-001. Next base: position 1,848 of record CALLKD010000125.1, read on the forward strand.
GCGTGCTGCAAGTAAGCACAAGGTTATTATTGTTTCTCCCACATCCTTCCTCGCATACCTCCAGACCGTCCTACAGGGCCTCAAGGCGCTCCAAATAGAGAAACAGGCAGAGGAGATACAGAAGCGAGTAGGGGAGCTTGGAAAGCACCTCGGTACCTACGAGGAGTACTATAAAAAGCTTGGTACTGCCCTTGGTACTGCTGTAAGTCACTATAATACGGGGTATAAGGAGCTTGGGAAGGTAGAAAAGGACGTATACCGTATAGCACAGGACAAAATAGGGCTTTCCGTAGAGCTTCTGGATAAGCCTGGGGTTGAGGAGGAGTAGGTAAGTTGCTTTTTATATAATATCCCGTATTATAGCCAGATATGGAATTTGCTGTAATTAAGACAGGAGGCAAGCAATACGTGGTATCTAAGGGAGACCTTGTTACTATCGAAAAGCTCCCTGAGGAAGTTAAAAAGGGAGATACGGTAACGTTTTCTGACGTTATGCTTTTGGATAATGGAAAGGAGACTACCCTCGGCACTCCAACCATCACTGGCGCTACCGTTACCGGTACCGTACAGGTAGTAGGACGTGCAAAGAAGGTAGAGGTGGTTAAATACAAGGCTAAGAGCCGCTACCTTAAGCGCCGTGGGCACCGTCAGCCTCACGTGAAGGTAAAGATTGAAACAATCGCGTAGTACAAGTAAGGCCCGCCACTGCGGGTCTTTACTTTTATATAAAATTAAGTATGGTCATATAGGAAGCACGGGGATATTCCTATGCTATTGGGAGACCTACAATGGGAGAATTGATAAAGGAGGTGCCCAGGCACCTTCTGTATTACTACCTCGTTGTCCTCTTTGCACACACTGCGGCAAAGGAATGGACAATGCACATCTGGTATAGGATGGAACCAGAGCCTCGACAGGCCTTTCTGGGCAAGATCTCGCATCAAACCCTTTTTTGGCCCTGGTACGCCCCGAAATACCTTTTCGTCGGCCTTATCGGCCTCGTACGCCGCGTCAGGGCGCGTTTAACAAGGGAGAAATGAGATGATTATGTGGTTCTTGTGGGGAACGCTGGGCGTTCTTGCTTACCTGATCATTGCTTTCGGCCTCTTCATGCAGGCGTTTCATCATACCCGGCACGTCTGGGAAGAGATGGATCGCAACAGTATGGCCAAATATAGCATGCAGCTCAGGTCCAGGTGCCTGTTCTGGCCCTGGTACGTCTCGAAGTCCCTTTACCGGGACCTGACCACCAACCGCCGTGCCAAGTCGGCAGGCAAATAAGGGGAAGTTTAATGCGCGTGACACTTACAACCTCAGCTTTAGTTAACCCGAATACGACCGGGATCTGCAAGGCAGTTGAGCTTGCTGACCTGCCTCAAATCGGATCGATGTTTCGGTTCCACAATTCCGCTCATTCACCCACCGCAGCGGTGATTGGCGTTGTTTGGGGGCCAGACGCTGACTCGGTCGCCGAGGTGCAACTCGGTCCCGTCCCCTCGCAGGGGCTGTGGGAATCACTTCAGTCCGTAGGTGGCTGGAAACCATTTTAACAACAACCCGCACTCATATCGCCCTCACAAGGGGCGATATTTTTTTATGTCTCCTTCCTGTTGGTAAAGGCTGCAGAAAGAGTTTCAGTATCGGCGTACTCAAGCTCAGATCCTGTGGCAAGACCACGCCCCAAGGTAAATAGCTTTATGTGGCCCCGTAGTGGCTGAAGGAGGTTTCTAATATGGTCACTAGTATGTTCACCTTCACTTGTAGCACTAAGGGCAAGAATAATTTCCTCAAGTCCCTCTGCACTTTTCTTTTCAACACGTGCAACAAGGTCTCTCTCTCGAATAGCGCCCTTGCCTGAGAGGGTAAGCACACCACCAAGCACAAAGTAGCGACCACGGTATGTGTTAGCACGCTCAATAGCGAGAAGGTCCTGATCTTTCTCAACCACCATAAGCTGGGTAGTGTTTCGTGTACGGTCGCTACAGTAGTTACATATACTTCCCGTACCAGTCCAGAAGCGCATACATTCTTGGCATTGCTGTACATCATCACCAATGCGCAGTATGAGGTCTGCAAGCACCTTTCTGTCGTAGCCTGAGACAGCGAGAAGATGATATACAAATCGCTTGGCCTGTCGTGGGCCAATGCCAGGGAAGCGCTCAAATGCACGCGATAGTTCTTCAACTCTATCCATACTTAGAATTCTCCCTCAAGGGCACCATACCCCGACTTATCAACCGGCATGAATGAGGTACGCTTCTCATCAAAGTAGAGATCAACCTTGCCGGTGGGGCCGTTACGGTGCTTCTCAACAAGAATCTCAGCAATGTTCTTGCGCTCACTATCAGGATTCCCCTTATCCTCACGATGAATGAAGATAACCACATCGGCGTCCTGCTCGATAGATCCAGAGTCACGAAGGTCTGAAAGTCGTGGCTTCCCACCACGCTGTTCCACAGCACGAGAGAGCTGGGAAAGAGCTAGTACGGGCACTTCAAGCTCACGGGCAAGAGACTTAAGGGAGCGAGAGATTTCAGTAACCTGCTGCACCATGGAGTCAGAAGCCTTTGTGCTTGTAGGTGCCATGAGCTGAAGGTAGTCAACCACAATGAGTCCAATACCACGCTCACGCTTCAAACGACGAGCAACAGCACGCATGGCAAGAATGTTACTTCCTGGCTTGTCATCAATGTATATAGGGGCCTTTGAAAGAGACTCAAGTGCATCCCGAATGCGGTTAAAGTCTGTCTCCTCGTGTACGGCACCCGTACGGAGCTTCCATGAGTTTACGTATGACTCCGCTGAAAGCATTCGGTCCACCAACTGCTCGGCACTCATTTCAAGCGAGAAGATACCAACAGGAATATTGTGACGCACGGCAGCATTGCGGGCGATATCAAGCGCAAGCGATGTCTTACCAACAGACGGACGTGCAGCAAGGATGATGAGGTCAGACTTGTGTAGCCCCGAGAGGAGGGAATCAAGATCAGGGTATCCAGTAGGAACACCACGAACCGCACCATCGTTCTTAGATGAAGATTCAATACGATCCCATGCGGCATCAAGCTTCTCTCCAATGGCGATGAACTTATGTGTTGCAGACGCATTTCCAATGGCATAGATCATCTTCTCCGCTGAATCGAGCACCTCTGCGGTCTCCCTATCCTCCTCATATGCGGCTTCTGCAATGTTGTGAGATGCGGTAATAAGCTCACGCATAAGATGCTTGCGTGTTACGAGATCTGCATAGTGTGAAAAGTTTCCTGGTGACGGTGCTGAGTTAACAAGCTCTGCTATATAGGATCTTCCACCAGCACGTTCAAGAAGGTTCTTTGACTGAAGACGCTCTGAGAGCGTGAGAAGATCAATGGGCTCTCCCCGATCAGAAAGTTCACGCATGGTCTCAAAAATGACCCGGTGCTTTTCTGCATAGAATGAGTCATAGCGTACCGTGTCCGACACGTCATGAATGGCATCAGGTTTAAGGAGAAGGGCACCAAGGAGGGCGCGCTCAGACTCGAGACTTTGAGGAGGGGTGCGTAGTGCAGAATCGGCCATAGTCACCCCATTATACCTTTTTAGAGTTTTGTGAATACAGGGCCAGACGGTGAGTCTTCCACATGATATCCACTGTTTTGTATGTGGATACGGAGCTCATCAGAACGAGCAAAATCCTTAGCCTCTCTGGCAGAGGCACGCTCACGCACAAGCTCCTGCACGGTTTCCGGCAAATCGGTAAGGGAAAGGGTGCTTGATACCTCTGGTGTGTCGGTAAGGGAAAGACCGAGCACCTCTTCTGCTGCCGTTATGACACCCCACTTCACTTTTGCAGTCAGTTCGTCATCCTTAAGGGTTTCCCATAGGAGGGCAAGTGCCTGAGGAGTACCAAGATCATCCCGCAGTAGGGTTATGAGACGCACACGAATTTCAGAATCGCTAGCAACAGCACCCGATTCTTCCTTGCACTCATTACACAGACGCCACAGCTTTAGAAGCGCTACGTTAGATGACTCAAGTGCTTCCCAGGTAAAGGAAAGGGGAGTGCGATAGTGGGCCTGGAGAAAGAAGTAGCGAAGGGAAAGCGGATGGAATCCTTTTTCAACAATGTCTGAAAGATACACATCATTGCCGAGTGACTTAGATATTTTTTCATCCTTACGCGTTACAAACGCTTCGTGTATCCAGACGTTAGCTAGTGGTTTTCCATGTGCCACTTCACTCTGTGCAATCTCATTATTGTGATGCACAGGAATGTGATCCATACCTCCCGTATGAATATCAATTGTTATGCCAAGGAGCGCTCGTGCCATGGCAGAGCACTCTATATGCCACCCAGGGAACCCACGTCCCCATGGGCTTGGCCACTCTTGTTGTCTGATAACACCCACAGGAGAGAACTTCCAAAGGGCAAAGTCTTCAGGGTTTCGCTTCTCCTTGTTTTCGGTAATGCGATGTCCGAGGTCTGCCAGAGCAGTCTCTTTGCGCATACGGTCTTCACGAAGTCCGAGCTTTCCATAGCCACTAAAGGCACTGGTATCAAAATAGAGCCCATCACTCGTACGGTATGTCACCCCTTTACTCTCAAGGCTACTGATCATCGCTATCTGCTCCTTTATGTACTCGGTAGCATGTGGGAACAATATCTCGTTGGTGTTTAGGTTAATGGCACGAATGTCGTCTTGGAAGAGTTTGGTATACCGCTCAGCAATTTCCTTTGCGGTGGTGTTTTCTCGCTTTGCACCTACCAGTATTTTGTCCTCTCCCTCGTCCCCATCTCCCACAAGGTGTCCTACGTCAGTGATGTTAATTACCCGTCGTACGTGATATCCCGATGCCATGAGCACCCGTGCAACGAGGTCTGAGAATAGTGGAGCCTTTAGGTTTCCAATGTGCTGTTTGCTGTAGACGGTAGGGCCACAGGAATACATGGTGACAAACCCAGGCTTAATTGGGGCAAAGGCCTCCTTCTTGCCCGTAAGGGTGTTGGTGAAAAAGACAGGCCCGCTAGGGGTTTTCACAACGGTGTTCCTCGTAAATGGCCACATAGATGTATATGGTATAGCACACCTCTTAAAACCAGCGTTTATGGATAAAATAGGAGACCAAAGAAATAACTGAAAGGATCATAAGCCCAACAATCACAAAGATGCCTTGTGGACTTCCAACAAATGGTAGGTACTCAGTATTCATACCAAAGATACCGGTGATGACAGTGAGCGGGAATGCCACGGTAGTAATGATAGTAAGGCGCTTTATAACCTCATTCTGTGAAGCAGAAAGCAATGAGTCATTTGTATTTCTAAGTTCAGTTGCAACTGCCTTATACGAGCCCACCATGGCAGCAGAGTGGTTGTGCTCTGCCTCAATACGCGCACGTATGTCACAAAACTCCTTGCCAAAGAATGACGGTGAGCATAGGTCACCTAAGAAGGAATGGAGGGGTTCTTTGTGGTGCGCAAGGGTTGTTTCAAAACGAAGCAATATTCTTCCAATAAGTGAAATGCTGAGTACCATCTCACGCTCCTTTCCATTAAAGATGTCATCTTCCACACGCTCAAGAAGGCGAGCCGTTTCTTCAACCTCTTCACGAATAGCACCATAGAGCTGACGCATTACACGATCGAGAAGATCAGCACCGTGTATGTGCTTTCCCGGAAGCCCAAGGAGATCCTCTGACTCAAACACCTTATGCAGATTATGAATAGAACTCACTACTTCATAGCGGGCAGTGATGAGGAAGTGTTTTCCAACAATAAAGTCCACTTCCTGATTGCGGGCACCACCATGGGGGTCGGTAGTAGGGAAGTGCAGAATGAGATACAGGTAGTGAGGAGAGGATACGACGAGCGGATAGGGAGTGGGGGAGATTATCTCCTCCTCAATACGCGCGTTAATGCCAAACTCCTGCATTACCTCTTGCAGTTCGTCGCGCGTAGGTGACTCAAGGTCTACCCATGTTATTCCATCGCGTTCATGACGAGTTACCATGGGTTTAGTATACAAGGCTTCAGAGTAAATTGTGCCAGCACGAGCAAATATATTGGGTATAGTACGGACCGTATAGCAGCATGCTAAACTCATGTGTATGAATATTGATGAAATGGAAAAAGAGTTTGATGGGGACGAGGAAGGAGGTAGGCGGTTTTCTGTAGGAAAGGGTGTACGCACCGCAGTACTCTTTGCTCTTGTGCTTGCCCTTGGATTTATTGGAGGGGTACAGGTAGGAGCACATGGACGCACCAGTACTGCCGCAAGTGTTATCTCATCACTCCCTATTGTTGGTGATGGACTAAGTGCAAAGACTGATCCTGCACTCGACTTCACTGATTTCTGGAAGGTATACAACCTTCTTAATGAACGCTTTGTGCAAACACACGCATCAACAACACCGGTAACAGCACAGAGTGAAGTGTATGGTGCAATTGCAGGACTCACCGCGTCATATGGGGACCCCTATACCGTATTTTTCCCTCCCACTGAGGCAAAGATGTTTAATGAACAGATTGCAGGAAACTTCCAGGGTGTAGGTATGGAGATTGGCATTAAGGAAGGGCAGCTAACGGTAGTTGCACCTCTTAAGAACACTCCATCTGAGCGGGCAGGCATCTTAACAGGTGACGTCATCTTAAGTATTGATGGAAAAGCAACCGACGGTCTTTCTACCGATGCTGCGGTTAAGCTCATCCGCGGTCCCAAAGGTACCGTTGTTACGTTTAGCATGTACCGCAACGCCAAGGTGATTGAGATCAAGGTTACGAGAGATGTCATACAGGTCCCAACAATTGATGCGGCATATGACACAAAGACAGGAGTGTACACCATCTCACTCTATGAGTTCACTGCTAACTCAGCATCACTCTTTAATGGTGCATTTAAGGACTTCAAAAGCTCAGGCGCGACTAAACTGATTGTTGACTTGCGCGGTAACCCTGGAGGATACCTAAGCTCTGCAGTAGAGATTGCAAGCCACTTCTTGCCAAAGGGAACGGCGATAGTAACAGAGGACTATAAGGGAAAGCAGGAGAACGTCGTGCATCAAAGCTATGGTACGAATGATTTCCCCGCAAACGCCACAATGGTCATTCTTATGAATCAAGGTTCTGCGTCTGCTTCTGAAATTCTTGCCGGAGCGCTTCAGGATAATAAGGTGGCAACACTTATTGGAACGCGCTCGTTTGGTAAGGGTTCTGTGCAAGAGGTAATCGACATCGGTAAGGCTGCATTAAAAGTAACGGTCGCTCGTTGGCTTACGCCATCAGGTCGCTCTATTTCAGATGGAGGACTCACTCCTGATATTAAAGTTGAGCGCACACAAGAGGACGTTGCTGCAGGAAAGGATCCACAGAAGGATAGGGCAATACAGTTCCTTGTAACAGGGAAGTAGTGGATATGAAAATGGGCGCCCTTGAGTAAGGGCGCCCATTTGGGTTTCGGTCGTGAAGCGCTATTGCGGCACGATTGCAGCCGGGGTCGCGAGTGCTTCCACAACGCAACTGACCGCTTCTTCCCGTTGGCTGCCGGGGAGTCCCGTGCAGACCTCGCCGAGCATCACCGGCTCCGGCGCGACGTTCTGCTGACTCGCGTCGAAGGGGAACACCTTGCCGAGCACGATCCGGTACTTGTTTCCGACCGGACCTGAGTCGTTTCCGTACTCACCGGCCAACTTGGTTGTTACCGTGAGCTCGCAATTTGCGAGTGAGCCACCGCATGCGCCGCGCACGAAGGCGCTGGTTGCGATAGCCACGGCTCTCTCACGCGTAGCTTGTGCAAGCTCGCTAGCCTCTGTGGCGTCTTGGCTTTTCGCCACGACTGCCCCACCGACCGCACCCAGAATGGCGAGGACAGCAGGTACTGCGATTTTGGCAACATAATTGGTAATGCTTCCCACAGACTTTCTCCCAAATATAAAGAGCAAAAGCACTCTCATAAATGAGTATATACTATAAAACACTGATTTGTCAACCATACACAGGTTGCGAAAAGGGGCCGTAAAAGCTATGCTATTCCTATATGAAAATCGTACTACTCAAAGATGTAAAGAATATGGGGAAGGCAGGGACTGCACATGACGTTTCTGACGGTCATGCGCTAAACATGCTAATACCACGGGGAATGGCAGTACTTGCAACAGGGACTACGCTTGCACGTGCTGAAGGTATTGCCAAGAAGGATAGTGACCGTAAGGAGCTTGAGGCTAAGCTAATCTCAGAGCGACTTTCTGCTCTCGCAGAGGAGAAGATTGTCATCATCAAGAAGGCAAATGAAAAGGGACACCTATACGAAACTGTTGGTACAAGTGAAATTGCACTAGTAACAAAGCTTCCTGAAGAAGCAATCAAGCTTGAAAAGCCAATCAAGGAGCTAGGAACATTCGATGTTGCTGTTTCATTTGGTTCAGACTTTGGAAAGATCTCAGTCACAGTTGAGGCTGAGTAATACTCGGAAGTCAGAAAGGGCCGCCACACTGTGTGGACGGCCCTTTTGCTTTTGGGCGGCAGATTTACTTGCCGCTATTTGCCTTTTTGTTTTCGACGATGCGTCTGGCGACAATGTCGGTCCTTCCGCACGCCACCTTGCCCTGCCTACGCATAACGGGCGGGGGTGGGGCCTTCTTTTGGAAAAGGCGGCACAACTTCCTGAATCTCATTTACTTTCTCCCATATTTGCACCAGACTGCACAATACCACACTTTAAAAGAAAAACCACTGACCCAAGAAAGTCAGTGGTTTTTCTTTAGAACTATTTTAGAAAAACTTACGCAGATGCGAGAACATCAACAACCTTCTTGCGTACCACACGGCCGTCAAAGTTTGTCTTGCGGCGGTCACGGAAGTTAACGAGGCCTGAAACCATGGCGTAAAGAGTGTGATCCTTACCAACACGTACGTTCTTTCCAGCCTCAATCTTCGTACCACGCTGACGTACGATAATCATACCAGGACGAGCTTCCTGACCAGCAGTAAGTTTAACTCCTAGATATTGTGGTCCTGAGTCGCGACCGTTTTTTGTTGATCCCCCTGCTTTTGTATGTGCCATAAATGCTATTCTTTGATTACTTATGACTATAGCAGGGGATACACATGTCGGCAAGTCCCAGGAGGGTAGGGAGCTATATGAAATAGGCCCTGAAAATAAGGGTCTCTTTAGCCGCATTTCAAAGGACTGGCTCCTTTTGGGCATTCTTTTACTCACCGCTACCGCTTTCTTTGGCCTTGGCCTACTAGCCCACAGAGAGCTTACACCCCCTCAGGCAGGGGAGGGGCTCTGGATTCAGAACCTTAGTCCAGAGATGAGGGGAGCTTCCACCAGTGCTCCGGTAACGCAAAAGAAGGCACCGGCCTTGGGAGCTGCAGTTGTAGAGGCTGTAGCACATACCGGGGAAGTGGTGGCTGCAAAGACGGGCAAAAGTTACTACTCGCCATCATGTGGTGGGGCAAAACGTATTAAGGAAGAGAATAAGGTTTGGTTTGCCTCAAGTGCCCTTGCTGAGGCAGCAGGCTATACCGCTTCAAAGTCCTGCAAGGGTCTGTAGGGGACTGCTATACTACTAGCACCATGATCGCACTCGATGTTGAAACTTCCGGTCTCACTCCGTCAACATGTTCAATACTTTCTATCGGTGCTGTTGATACCGATGAGCCAACCAATCAGTTCTATGACGAGTGTGCCGTATGGGAGGGTGCTGAGATATCTGATGAAGCAATAGCAATTAACGGATTCTCTCGAGAAGAAATAGCCGCTACCAGTGGAAGAAAGTCTGAGGCAGAGCTCATTGCTGCATTTGTTAGCTGGGCTACCAACAGGCCACACAATAGGACGCTTGTAGCACAGACACCATCTTTTGATAGGGACTTTGTACGTGCTGCCTGTAATCGTGCGGGCATTGAATATCCCTTTGCTGCCCGCACTATTGATACCCATACCATGGGCTGGCTCCACATGGTGCATTCAGGAGCTGTACCTCCTGAAAAGAATGCCCACTCAGCACTCAATTTAGATGGAGTGCTAGAGTACTGTGGAATACCGAGTGAGCCAAAACCGCATAACGCACTCACCGGTGCACAGTGTCATGCCGAAGTGTTTTCGCGCATAGCGTATACTAAAAAATTATTACCCGAGTTCTTTGAATACGAAATACCATGGCAAACGATGTAGCAACAAATGCAGACGCAGGGAGTCCATCTCCAGAGCACCATGAACGAATGGGGCAGGTTCTAACAAAGGCAATTCAGCAAGGGAAGCGAGAAGTGCCAACACTTCCAGATCCGCTTGTTGCAAAGCCAGGAGATCTTGAGAGCTGGCGTGTATTCAAAATCATGTCGGAGTTTGTTGAGGGCTTTGAACTCCTTCGTAAGTACGGACTTGCTGCGAGTTTCTTTGGAACTGCACGACAAACCTTCGAGCCCCATTTCTACGAAGACGCCACTGCCTTGGCAGGGAAGCTTGCACAGAAGGGATTTGCCGTAGTCACAGGAGGAAGTGCCGGTATTATGGAAGCAGCTAGTAAGGGAGCATATGAAGCAGGAGGCGCTTCTGTGGGACTTAACATTCGTCTTGATAACTCTCAGGGGTACAACCAGTACCTCACTGACTCAATGACCTTTGAACACTTCTTTGTCCGCAAAGTAATGCTCACCTTTGCTTCAGAAGTCTACATTTATTTCCCAGGAGGATACGGCACCCTCGATGAATTCTTCGAGATCATCACACTCGTGCAAACCGGCAAGATTAGAAGGATTCCTATTGTTCTCTATGGCAAGGAGTACTGGACACCTCTCATTGCATTCTTCGAATCAAAGCTCCTACAAGAGCACGGAGCAATTCAGAAAGAAGATATGGAACTTTACAAGCTCGTTGACTCAGTTGATGAAGCGTATGAGTACATCATCAAGAATGTAACAACTGGCTAGGAGGGAAGTAGGGAAGAGAGGTACAAAAACGACTCCAACAAAGGAGTCGTTTTTGGTATCCCCCACCGACAAAATCCAGAAATCGGGGAAGGGGTTCAAATGTAGCTACCTATAGACAGAGGGAAATATATTCCCAGGTATAGAAACATATTTGTGTGTGAGGAGAGAGTAGGGAGGGCGTAGGGAAGAGGAGGGTGAAGTAAGAACTAAATCCTGTAAGAGTATTCAGCAAGAATAGCTACATGTCGCACAATATATCTTTTACGACACATATATACAATACTGCATATATTTTGCATCTCTACTACTTCCCACCTTTCACTCTCACCAAGGGCTCTACAAGGTCCTACAAGGTGGCTCTATATAGGTCCATGTGATATCTGTCGGGTGCTATTCCCTCTAGGTATTCTAAGTATTGTAACTACGTACTTTTACTACCGAACCAATAGGGCACTTCCCTGCCTTATTTTCTAGAAAAGAGTGTTACTTGGATAGCCGAGATACAAAACGCTGTATATAAAGGGTATTCCAATTAGTACAGTGAGTGGAGAACTTTCTTCAATCGCTCATATATGCGTACCATCCATGACGTATTGCTCTCATAGAAGCCCTCAGGGGCGTATGAGGCAGCACGAACATCCTTTGTGGCGGGAAGATCAACGGGTTTGTTTTCTGAAGTAGCCAGTAGAGGAGCTATCGCAACCCCTGACGTTGTGGCAACGGTTGAGGTTGCAGCACTCACTGCAATCTTTCCGGTGACCGGTATAAGATCTTGAAATGTTTTCTCACGGGGACTTGTGCTCGCTAGGACGAGAGGTTTTTCCGGTAGGGTGAGAGTTTTAATTTCAAGAGTTGGCACTACGACCACTTCTTTCTTTGACACTGGTATCGGCGGCATCACTATGGGTGCTGGTGTACCAAACTCCTCCACAACGTATATGGTTTTAAGTCCCTTGTACTCCCCTTCAGCGGTTCCAACACCAACCTCAGTGAATTGTGGACGAAGAATATTCTCACGGTGATCGGTTGAAAGCATCCATGCACTAAGGACCTGCTCTGAGGTGGTGCGATCAATAACAAGGTTCTCACCGGCATTGATGTACACATACCCAACAAGATCAAGCCAGTAGAGTGGTGACTTTCCATCAGGAGACACGTGCGCATAATAGCTTCGTGCTGCCATGTCATCTGCCTTACGCTGTGCTGCCTCGGTGAGGAGCGGGCTTGTTCTAAGCGCAGGCACTCCTGCCGCCTTGCGGTTCTCATTTGTTAGATCCACCACCTCAGCGCTACTCACATTTGCTGCAAGAGAATTCACTTTTTCAGCATGGGTACGTATGTAGAGCGCTGCAAAAAATACACAGGCAATGAGTAGTGCCAGAGCAAGGCTATTGAGGAAGACGCGTCGGATTGGACCAACAAGTTTCATGCACAGTATAATACTACAAATTCGAGAATTGGCAATACCAGACTAGAGGTGCCTGGTGAAGTGCTGCTTTATCGTGGCATCGAGTGCTCTACTAAAATCAATTGCATGCTTTGGAGAAAGCACCATTTCAGAAATGAGATGACCAACACTTGCGTCTGGACGTACGTATGCAAACTGAATTACAACTGAGTCATCAGAAACCGTTACCTGTGTAGCGTTTGAAAAAGAAGGGTTCGTATGTTCAGGAACCACGATAGTAATTGGTGGCTTTTCGTTCATATAACCTATATGAAGGCACGGAACGAAGTGCCAAGACCAGAAACCCACGCAACGATGTAGTCCCAACCTTCAAGTAGGAGGTCAAAAAGAAAATGGAAATTAGCTTGTGTAGTTGGTCCCTCTACAAGCTTCTGTAGCGAAATACCAAAGAAGGAAAGGGCGAGGAGACCAATTACAATCCAGATGATGAGCTTAAACATTATGGTCAAGTATAGCGTAAAATGGTGCTAATTTCTAGGGGACGTGGAAAAAGATATACTAGGGTAGTCATGCAACGTCGCCAAACTCCCCTGCCCATAACCAAGGACGTGCTTGCGCATATGAAGCAGGCAGATCCAGTCTTGTACAAAATTCTTGCGCCGTACCATGGTGACGTCTTGGCACGTATAGTGCCAAAGCACACTAATAAAGAGCTTTTTGCTGCGCTTATACACTCGATAATAAGTCAGCAACTTTCCATAAAAGCAGCTGCCCATATACAGGCTCGAGTAACGGAAGCCTGTGGCGGCGCGGTAACACCAGAAGTCATATCTGGTATATCCGAGACGACACTTCGTGCCTGTGGGCTCTCAGGGGCAAAGGTAAAGACTGTCCAGGCACTTGCACGTGCGGTAGAAACAAAGGAGCTCAAGCTTCTTTCACTTAGAAAGGCCTCTACCGACGAGGCCATGGAAGCGCTCACCAAGATATGGGGCATAGGTCCATGGACGGCACAGATGTTCCTCATATTCTCTCTTGGCGCTCCTGATGTTTTTTCTGCGCGAGACCTCATCTTACGCAGAGCGGTTGAAACCGTGCACAAACTCCCCCCTGACTCCCCTATCAAGACCATTGAGGATATAGCGCTAGCGTGGTCGCCATACCGCACCTACGTCTCCCTTTTCTTTTGGCAGGAGAAAGATAAAATGAAGGCATACCGTAATTAACATATATCTTATTATCTATGTCACTAGAGGGAATGCAGCAGGCACCACAGGAGCATGTCATTGAGACAGGAGCCGCACAAATTGTTCTTGGAGACCGCATACAGACAGCGGAAGGGGTGAGTGCGGTGACACGTATTTCTCAAAGACCATCGGGAGAGTTTGATGTAGCACTCGCAAATGGAGTTGATCTTGTTATTGACGCAAACGATTCTATTTCCGTAGTTCGTTAGAGGTACGACATTGGGTTTAGATACCCCTCCTTCGGTGCAACAGGCATGGTTGCATTTGCACACGGACTTGTCGCTCCACGATATTGCTGCAAGGTGAGAATCTTTGTAGCAGAAGAAACATAGACACCAAAGTGAAGGTGTGGACCGGTGGCGTAGCCGGTCATACCGGAGTATCCAAGCGTACTTCCTGTTGATACGGTTTGTCCTGTTGATACTGAAATACTGGAAAGGTGTGCGTAGAGCGTATCCAGTCCATTTGCATGCTTCACTAGGACCCACTTTCCATACGAGTAGCAACCAAATACGGTGTCTGTGTTGCCTGTACCAATGACGGTACCAGATAGTGCTGCGAGCACGGGTGTTCCACTTGGCATACCAATATCAATAGCATTGTGTCCTGCTCCGTTATACACCTGCGGGTTTGCGGTTGAGAATGGCGTAGTACCAAAGAACTGTGTGACGCAGTAGTTATTGCCAAGTGCCTTTGCCTTGCCCAAACATGCCGTTGCAAAGGCTTGATTAAATGGCCATGCAAGTACCCCCGTTCCAACATGGGCAATACTCGCAGGATTAATTGCCACCTTAAGACTGTCCTCAAGTGCAGACAGCTCAGATTCAAATGCCTTTCGTTGTGCAGTCTTCTTGGCAATGATTGATTGATAGGTTGTCTCCGTTGTTTTGGTTTCTTTAAGGAGCTGCTCCTTAGCCACCTTATTTGCATCCAACTCTCCTTTCTGTGATTGCAGCTGCTTATTAAACTTTGACAACTCTGCCTGTGTTTTTGTAACCGCATCCTTCTGTGTTACAAGCACCGTCTTAGCACTTGAAAGCTCTTCGGTGTTTTTTCGTAGCGCTTCACGCACCATTGCGGCTTGATCAAGCACAATCCAGGTGTCAGCAATGGAATCACTATCAAGAAGCTGTTCGATGAGGGAGGTATTGTCTGTTGACTGTAGTGTGCGCATTGATGCAGCAACAGCCTTCTTTTCAAGGGTAATTGCCTCACTCTTATCTACAATCTTTACACCAAGGTCACGCAACTTAAGATTGGTTGCAGCAATTTGGTTTTGCGTTACGGTAATCTGCGCAAGAATCTTCTTACGAGAAATATCAAGAGTATTTATCTGCGACTGCAGTGTTTGCTTTTGCCCACTGATGACATTCAATTGTTTTTGATACCCCGCAATCTCTGTTTCAAGGTCACTAATCTGCTTGTTGTGTTGTGCAATCTGCGCCTGCAAGTCAGCGGCAGTGTCTGCGTGTGTTTGTGTAGGAAGAAATATAAGACCTCCTATGAAAAACAACAAAGCGCTTGAAAGCAAGAATGATGTAAGAAAGGAACGCAAACTCATCGTTCCAGTATACCAAAGCTATCCCCCAAGTACGGCTTCAGCAGCTCGTATACGTGCGAGCGACGTGTCCTTGCCAAGCACGTAGATGCACGTAAACGGGTCAGGAGAGCGCTCCTCTCCCGTGAGAGCATAGCGTAGAGGCCACAAAACTGCCCCACGACCGCCATTCTCCTTAGAAATGGTATCTGCATAGGCCATAAGCGGAATCTTGATTTCCTCAGTCGGCAGTCCGTCTGAAAGCGTCTCCAGTATGTCTGCACAGGCTCTGAGGTGTGTGCGTGTGCCTCCTGGCTCCCCTTCCTTACTTACCAGTAACTCTGTATCAATCGTTGGGGTATTCCATACGAATGAAAGCTCTCCAGTAAGAACAGTTGCAGCTTCCGTAAAGGTGTGTGCACGTTCTTTTAGAACTGGTACCACCTTTAGAAGTGTCTCAGGTGAGTAGTCTCCAAAGGATCCACGTGCACAATACTCTTCTGGTGAGAGTGCGCGCATGTGCTGCTGATTTAAGAAGTCTAGCTTCTCATCATTAAACTGTGCTCCTGAACGTTGTACACGGGTAAGGTCAAATGTCTGTATAAGCTCTTCTGTCGTAAAGAGTTCCTTGTCGCCTGTTGGGTGCCAGCCAAGGAGTGCTAAGAAGTTACAGAGTGCTTCTGGTAGATAGCCCTCAGCACGGTAGTCGAGCACATCTTTAGCACCATCACGTTTTGAAAGTTTCTTAGTGCCGCTCTCTCCAAGAATAGGTGGTAGCGTAGCAAAGATTGGCGGAGCATGGTCAAGCGCGTCATAGAGGGAGAGGAATTTTGGTGTTGAAGCAATAAACTCTTGTCCGCGCATTACATGCGTAATATTCATCGCAATGTCATCAACGACGTGTGCAAAGTTATATGTAGGATACCCGTCTCCCTTAATCAAAATAAAATCATCCAGTGCCTCCTCCCCTGCTGAGAGGGTACCGAAGATCATGTCGTTCCACTCATACCGCTTAACTACCGGCACACGAAACCGTAGCGGTTGCTTTCCATCCCATTCGGAAATAGTGTCTGGTCGGTGGTTGCGAAACAGGAAGGGCTCCTTCTTTTCCTCAGCCTCTTTGCGAAAGGTCGCTACCTCCTCTTCAGTGTAGGGATCGGGATAGGCAAAGCCACTTGCAAGAAGCTGCTCTGCATACTGTCGGTATAGTGGAAGGCGCTCAGACTGAACATAGGGTGCATAGGGACCGTCTATATCAATACCCTCATCCCAGGTAATACCAAGCCAGGTGAGTGACTCCTGAATGTGTCCAATAGCTCCTTCAATCTCACGCTTCTGGTCAGTATCCTCAATACGAAGAATAAACTGCCCACCATGTTGTTTGGCAAAAAGCCACGCATAGAGCGCGGTGCGGGCACTTCCTACGTGTAGGAATCCGGTAGGGCTTGGGGCAAAGCGGGTACGTACAGGCATAGCTTATGACGCAGTATTCACTGGCTCGTGAGAAAGTGCAATAGCAAGCAGTTCACTTGCAATAAGCTCAGCAGCTCCTGGATTTGCAAACTCCTTGCTGTGCCCTGCCATGGTGCTTGCAAGTGCTGTATCAAGACAGAGTCTCCGTATCTCAGACATAAGAAGGTGTGGGGTCATGTTCCCCTCTTCAAGCACCACCGCTGCACCTGTTCGTGCATAGGCATAGGCATTTGTCTTCTGGTCATGACTAATCTCTTCTGGAATAGGGATAAGAATAGACGGTTTCTGCCAAAGAGATATTTCAGTAATAGCAGTTGCTCCTGCACGGGAGACCACCAGTGTAGAAGCACCAGCAGCCTTACGCATAGACTCAAGGGAAAGATACGGGAAGGCATGGTACCGCTCCTTGTGTGGGCTCTTCTCCAAGATAACCGTACTTGTTGCAAGCACTTCGTCATAGTTATCCTTACCTGTCTGGTGAATAACATTAGCAAAGGAAACAATGTCAGGGAGTCCAGAGAGGACAAGTTCGTTTATACGAATAGAGCCAGAGGAGCCACCAAGTATGAGTACGGTTGGAATGGTGGGATCAAGTCCAAGCTCTTGGTGTGCTCCTTCCGGTAGTGGCTTTGCAAGGAGATCACGTACCGGTATACCGGTGCGTGCAATACGGTCCTGCACCTTCTTTGGGAAAAACGGTAGCGCACTATCAAATGCAATAGCGATACGTGTTGCATACCGAGAAGCGAGCAGATTTGCACGTCCAGGCTTGGAATCAGACTCGTGTATGACGATGGGAATGCGTAGTAGGTGTGCAGCGAGTACGGTTGGCACACTTGCAAACCCTCCCTTTGAAAACACCACATCCGGGTAGATCTTTAGAAGAATGAAAAATGATTTACCAATACCAATAAGTGTAAAGAACATATCAGTGATGTTCGCAAACGCCCTGTACCGACGAAGTCTCCCTGCAGGTGTCTGTATAAACACAATGCCATTTTGGAACAGTGCATGCTCGTCATACGGTGTTGGAGAAAGAAAGTACTGTTTTGGCGGTAGCAGGCGCTCTCGCTGGGTGATGGCAGTAATAGCCTCACTCACTGCGATAATGGGATAAAAGTGACCCCCTGTACCTCCACCAGTAAAAACAATTTTCATAGAATTGTTAGTAGTATACCCTACCGTTTCTTTCCCTTATGTGCGGCAATATTGAGAATAATACCCACTGAAGCAAGGGCAGAAAGGAGTGCTGTTCCTCCGTGACTAATAAACGGTAGTGGAAGGCCGGTTAAGGGAAAGATTCCAATAAGGGCACCAATGTTAAGAAAGGCAGAAATGGTAATAAGGAGTGTAAGTCCCGTTACGGCAAGCGTACCAAAGATGGTTGGGCTTGCTGCGGCAATCATGAGTCCACGCAGGGCAAAGGCAGCAAACAACAGTACAAGGAATACCGTACCAACAAATCCAAACTCCTCGCCATACACGGCAAACACAGAGTCAGACTCTGCTTCGGGAAGATAGTTAAACTTCTGCACACTCTGTCCAAAACCACGCCCAATTACCTGCCCTGAACCAATGGCAATAAGTGACTGTTGAATATGGTATCCACTTCCCTGTGGTGCATGGGAAGGGTGAATAAAGGTATCAACACGCTTTTGCAGATACGGGTGTGTGAGCACAAGGCCGGTAAGGAGCACGACACTTCCCGTAATCATGATGGCAAAGTCACGTAGGGGTGCGCCTGCAAGAAAATACACCGCCATACAAGAAATACCAATCACCATAAGCGTTGAGGTGTTTGGTTGAAGTATGAGGAGAAGACTGGGAACTCCAACAATAATCCCAAATGGAATTAGGCCCTTTGTGTAGGACTGAATACTGTCCTTTGCACGTGCTAAATATGCAGAAAGCATGAGGATAACGGATATCTTCAAAAGCTCTCCTGGCTGGAATGTGGTGAAGCCAAGATTAATCCATCGGTGTGCGCCATTAAGGGAAAGACCCACATGCGGAACAAATACTAAGCTGGTGAGAATGATCGTAAATATATAGAACGGTAGTGCAAGCCGTACAAGCATCTTTTGTGGGAAGAACCGAATACCAAAGAGCAATATAAAGCCAGGAATAAGACCAAGCATCACCTGGTTAAATACAATCTTCCATGGTGAAGAGCTTGCTCGTGCCAAAAGACCAAGCGATGCAGAAAAGAATAGTGCGATACCGCCAAAGACCAAGATGAGTACGATTATTGAAAAGTAGCGGTCGCCAAAAAGTTTCATACTCGTATTCTACGCTACTTCAAAAGCGCAAGAGAAAGGCCAATAATTCCACAGAGGATGGTAATAACCCAATAGCGCATAGTCACCTTATACGAAGGCCAACCAATGGCTTCAAAGTGGTGATGTACGGGTGCAATGCGAAACACCTTACGGCCAAAGTACTTCTTTGCAACAACCTGCACCACGTTGCTAATCACCGTTACAAACAGCGGTAGTGCAATGATAGGAAGCACTGATACCCCCACCCCATCACCAAGCGTGTCGGCAGAGAATGCAATAACAGAAAGTGCAAGGGTGAGTGCCATGGTCCCCGTCTCCGTCATCCAGAAGCGAGCAGGGGGAATGTTAAACCAAAGAAAGGCAAAGGTGGCGCCTGAAATGGTTGCTGAAAGGGCTGCAAGTGCTACTTGGTTTTGTGCAAAGGCAATACCTGCGTACACCATGAAAATGATACCGAAGATACCACCAGCAAGCCCATCAATGCCATCAATCACCCCACTTGCATACATGAGCAGGGTTACGAGTATAAAGAATGGAATGAAGGCAAGGCCAAGTGAGATAGGACCAAAGAACAAAAGTCCTACCGTAGAGACACCGAGCTTGGAATAAAACCACCATGCAATTCCACCCGATACGAGAATGACTGCTAGCAGTCTGTATCGTAGCGATAGTCCCCGTGCGTCAGGAGTAACCACATCAAGAATATCGTTACCAAGACCGATAATTGCTCCAGAGAGAAGTGCAAATAGCGGAAGCCATGTTTGCCCACGGTTAATTAAATTAAGTTTTGTGTACTCTCCACCAATTAAAGTGGCCAGTACTGAAAACAGTAGTGCGGTGATGATGACTGAGCCCCAGATTACGATACCGCCCATGCGAGGAGTGTAGCCCTCCCTACCGTTATCAATTTTATTAAACTGCTCAGCCTTCGTACCATCAAGTGCCTGCTTCCCTGCAACCTTCTTCCACACCTTATGCTTATACAAGTAATGCGTGATTATTGGCGTAAGTCCAATACCAATCACAAAACTTGTAATGAAGGGTACGAGCACTCGTGCGGCGTTAAAGGAAAGCATAGATTATTATTGGTCCTGAGAGAAATAAAGCAGTGTTGCCTTGGTTAGTTTTGCAACATCGGTAAACCGGTCATCGTGGGTTGATCCAAGTACCACTATGGCAATTGGATGTCCTATGCCTACATCAAATACTACTACTAAATTCCCTCCCGCAAGATCGGTATACCCTGTTTTGGAGAGCAAAATGCCAGGAATTGTTGCCACCTCCTGATTAGTATTCTTCACTGTGTGGGACGTGCCTTCAGAGTCCAGAACAGTCACGGAGCGGTGTGTGGTCGCCTCGGCAAGCTCTGGAGATTGGGTAATAAAGGCCTCGGCGAGCTTTGTCATGTCCCGTGCTGTGCCGTATGCGCCTGAGGTGTTTGTGCTCTCATCAAGCCCCGTGCCATTAAGCGCATAGGTGCTAGACAGGCCTGCTGAAGCTACTGCTCCGGAAAGGAGCCGTAGGATATCGGTAGACTGCACATTCCCTGCAGTGTCAGCAATTGCACGAGCTCCGTCGTTAGAAGACGCCACAAGGGTTAGCTCTGCCAAGTTCTTAAAGGTGAAACGTTGTCCCTTACTAAGTCCCGTATCACCATCTTCAGCAAGTGCATCGTCTGTAATTGCCACAGGAGTGTTTGGGCTTAGTACCCGACTTGCGGCATAGAGCGTAAGAAGTTTAGTGAGCGAGGCCAGAGGCAGCTGTGTGTCAGGATTCTTTGAATAAAGTGTGTGCCCGTTTGAAAGATCTACCACAATGGCAGCCTCTGCCGTGAGTGGAATGTTCTCATATGGATTTGGGAATGTATTTCGTACCGGCGCTACGGCTTCTGGTACTGCCTGCATCTCCTTTGTATGGGCGAAATAGAGTACAAAAAGCAGTGCCCCACCAAGTACTACTATGGCAATGGCAGTGTTCTGGGATAGTTTTGAGAGTTTAGCCATACAGAACTATGCGGCACGCTCCTCCTTTCTTTGAGCGAGTGTGCCAGCAATCTCTGTGTAGCCAGGAAGCTCAGTAATTGAGCTAAGTCCAAGGTGTGCAAGTGCCTCACTACTTGCCGTATAGCGTGCACGTCTCCGGTCAGTCTCGTCCTCGCTGCCGATGACAAGGCCGCGCATAAGAAGTGAACGAAGTGCAGCTGTTGAGTTAACACCACGTACGTAATCAATCTCACTACGGGTAGCGCTACCCTGGTACAGAATAATAGCGAGCGCTTCCATTGCTGCCTTCCCTAATTCCTTTGAACGCTCGCCCGCATACAATTTCTGTACAAACACGGCAGCGGCAGGACTGGTGCGTAGTTCAATCTCATCACCCGCCTCAATGAGCGTCGTACCACGGCTTGCAAGGTCCTTCGTAAGCTCTTCGATTGCAAGCGTAAGCATTTCAGGAGTAATTTCAAGAAGTCGTACGAGCTCATGCCGTTCGATTGGGCCACCCACCGCAAAAAGTATGGCCTCAAGAAGTGCAGAAGGGCTTAGTTCCATAATATGTACAGAATACCGCACAAGGAGTCGTTTTTAAAATCACCTACCTAATAGCGTGGCATGCCCGTCTGGGTGGTTGAGATCTGGATATCATTAAAGGCACCTGTCTGTGAGGCGTCTACACTTCCCTGCTTCACTAGTTCAAGTAGGGCCAAGAATGAAACAATTACCTCCACCTTCTCAACTGCAGAGCCCCGAAACTCACTAAAGGAGAGAGACATTGCACGCTCCACACGAGTGCGTAGGGTATCCATCATTTCCTCAATTGATACAAGCGGACGAATGCGAACTTCAGGGAGCTTCACTTCAGCCTCTACGGTAGCAAGTGCTGCACGGATGAATACTTCAAGCTGTGCAGTGGTGAGTGATGGACCTGGTGCAAAGAACACCTCAGGCGCACGTGCCCCTGCTGGATACAGGTATGACTGGCCAAATATACGAGAAAGTTCTTTTGCTGCAGCACGTGCCTTCTCATAGTATGCGAGTCGTGTCTCCAGATCACGCACATCAGTCTCCTCCTCTTGTGTAAGCTCAAGATCAGGAAGGAGTGACTTTGACTTAATCAGGAGTAGCGTAGCGGCAACAGAAATAAAGTCTGCAGCCCTCTCCATGGGAAATACCGTTGCACTTTTTACATGCTGAATAAAGTCATCGGTAACTTGCGTAAGCGACACCTCATTTACGAGGAGCTTCCGTTTCTCAATAAGATCAAGCAGCAGCTCAAGAGGTCCTTCATAGTTCCCTGTTCGTACAAGGTAGTTCTCTGTGGAAGCCGGTGTTGTTTCGGTTTCCTCCATATACCTATGCAGAAAGCAGTGAGTCGATACGATTCATATCGCGTGGGAACGTGCTCGCCTCCTTTACATTGGAAAGCCCTAGCATGCGGGCAGTGAGACGCTCAAGTCCTGTTGAACAACCACCGTGTGGCGGAATACCGTACTTAAATGCCTGTAGGTAAAAGGCAAACTTTTCAGGGTCCATACCGCGCTCAATGATACGAGCAACCATTTCATCGTATGAATGGATTCGCTGTGCACCACTGTTAATTTCAAGGCCTCGGAATAGGAGGTCAAATCCACGACTTATCTCCCCCTCGTCAGTCATGGTATAAAAGGCACGTGCCTTTGTTGGGAACTTAGTAATGAATACAAAGTCACAGTCATGCTCGCGCTTTGCCCACTCACAAATATCACGCTCGTGTTCAGGAGTCATATCGTCCTCGCTCGGTACTCCCAGTGTTTGGTGTGCTTCTGCAAGTGTAAGGATTGGAAACTTCGTACCAAGAAGCGGTACCTCTGCACCAAGTCTACGGAACTCGTCTCCATGTTTCTCTGCTACTTCTTGGACCACATCACGCAGTACGGTTTCAAGAACGGCCATAACATCAAACTCATCCTTGATGAACCCCATTTCAAAGTCCATCTGGGTAAGCTCTGAAAGGTGTCTGGTTGTTGCACTCTTTTCTGCACGGAAGATCTTTGCAATGGTAAACACACGCTCAAATACACCAACCATAATCTGCTTGTATAGCTGAGGAGACGTAGCGAGGTATGCCGTCTGGTCGTAGTAGTAGTTCACCTTAAACACCGCAGCCCCACCTTCAGCGTCACCGCCCACAAGTGCAGGTGCTATGAATTCAGTAAGACCCTGTCTCTTAAGTGAGTTGCGGTAGGCATCGAGTATGGTTGCCTGAACCTTAAAGATGTCACGGTCTCGTTGGCTACGGAGCGTGTAGGGACGATAGTCAAAGCGAGTATCAATATTAAGATCCGTATCCTTATCAAACGGTAGCTCTGCAGCTTTTGAGAGAATGGTAATGGTGAGTATCTCAAGCTCAATGTCTCCATTTTGCTTGCCTTCCTGCACGTTCTTTTCAGGCCGCTTATTCACTATTCCTGTTACCGTAACCACAAACTCAGTGCGTGTCTCTTTGGCGGTTTCAGTAGCCTCTGAGCCTGGGAGTACCACACCCTGCACAAGGCCGGTACGGTCACGAAAATCAAAGAAAACCAACTTACCCTGGTCTCGTCTAACATCAACCCATCCAGCAATCTGGACGGTTTCCCCTGTGTGGGCTGATAGCTCTCCTATTAGTACTCGTTCTTTCATATATGTATAAATTACCACGGCCGCGACTTTTGGTCGCGGCCGGTTGTTGCAGTAGTGTTTTAGTAGAACGGAAGCAATACTGCACCAAGTCCGAGTACGGCACTGAACGAAGTCAGTCCGTACAAGAACTGTTTAATCCCAAAGGACCATTTGGAGTCGTGGATGAGCACGACCAGGATTCCCGCAATCGCCAGCACGGCGAGAACGAGTAGCAGTGTCCCACTAATTGAGTTCATTGAACTCTCCTTTCTGTTACCTATACTAAAATACAATAATAGTATTGTATTGTCAACTATCGTACTCCTATCACCTTCCGTACCTGAGCAATTTTCTCCTCGGCCTTTGCTCGGGCAAGCTCTTCTCCACGCATGAGTGCACGCTCAACAATCTCAGGGTTTTCTCTAAGCTCCATGTACTTTGCGCGCATTGGTGCAACATATGCATCAAGGTCACTAACAAGCGCATCCTTTAGTGCCTTATATTTCCCAGCATGCTCTTTATATAGCGGTGCAAGCTCTTCCTCACTCTTAATTAGTCTGTGTATGGCATATACATGTTCAGGTCGTTCATCTCCCGAACCGGTAACAATGCTCATAACTTTCTTTTCAATTTCATCTCTTGAAGCAAAGAGTGGAATGGTGTTGCCATAGCTCTTACTCATCTTCTGTCCATCAGTACCAGGCACAATTGCAACGTTAGGAAGTATGTATGCCTCTGGAAGTGTAAACGTCTCGCCAAAGACACGATTAAACTTCTCTGCAGCATCGCGTGTGTACTCAATATGCTGCTTCTGGTCCTGCCCTACTGGTACCACCTGTGAGTCATACAGGAGTATGTCTGCGGCCATAAGCATTGGGTAGTTAAAGGTACCCACCGAGATCTCCTTATTCTTTGCCTCGCTGTCTTTAAATGCATGCGCACGCATAAGATACGGCATGGTGGTAATAGTATCGAAAATCCATGCGAGCTCGGTGTGCGCGCTCACCGCTGACTGCTTGAAAAGCGCAACCTTTTCAGGGTCCAAGCCACAGGCAATATACGTAAGTGCTAGCTCATGAGTAAGCCGTCG
Organism: uncultured bacterium; assembly: GCA_938008595.1. GTDB lineage: Bacteria > Patescibacteriota > Minisyncoccia > Phycocordibacterales > Phycocordibacteraceae > C7867-001. Next base: position 26,429 of record CALLKD010000125.1, read on the forward strand.
CATCTCCTCAGCATCTTGTACGGAGTTTAGTGCGTGATAGTCAGCAATAAATACGTACCCCTCATATTTTCCAGTATTCAAAAGATCAACCAACTGCTTAATTGCACCAAAGTAATTCCCTAAATGGATCTCACCAGTTGGTTTTATACCTGAAAGGAGTGTCTTAGTATTCATATACACAGTATAGCGGAGTAAAAGAGATAAGAAAACGCCCCGGTCGCGTTAAGCGACCGGGAGCGTGGAGGCGGGTTATGCCGCGACAGTGTCCATAACCTGGCTGGCTTCCGGCAACCGGATTTCCAGCAAAGAAATGAACTTGGTCTGGCCGATCTCGACGTCCACCATGGTGGTGTAGGTCGATACGGGCAGTTCGAACAGTTTCTCGATGAGCGGAGCATAGTACCCCGCACAGCGGATCCCGTGTTCGTGATCGAGGTGGTAGTGCCCGTCGACGAAGAATTCTTCGGCGTCGCCGATGAGTCGCTTGTTGGCATTGAAGCGGCGGATCTTCACGATTACGCCGATTGCAACGACCTCTGCCGACGTGGCGCGCGGTACGATGCGGGCCCTTGACCACATGTGCTCGCTTTCGCGGAGCTGCGCCTCTACGATCCCGAGCTGACCCTTGTGGTCGTATTTCGGGTCGGCGTGCACGTCGCCGTTTGAGATCCCAGTCCACTTCGCCGGCACCTGCTGAAGTTCTTTCTTCAGCCTCGCGATCTGCTCGCGCAGTTCATTGACGCGGGAACCGAGCGCAGTGTACCTGCCTTCGGTAAAAAGAAAGATGTCATTTTGTGACACGTTGTACCCCTTTCAAAAAAGAACATCCCCCAAATGAGGACCAGGAGACTATACCCCAATATCAAGTATTTGTATAGGGCAACGTCCCTGTATAGCTGTGCTATACAGGGACGTACTTTGGTGCGCCGGGAAGGATTCGAACCTTCGTAGGCCGAAGCCGACAGATTTACAGTCTGTTGTAATTGACCACTCTACCACCGACGCAATACTGCCCACTATACCAGCGTTCACCCTACTTTTCTAGTCTACGAGCTTTGTAGTACTGAAAGCTGTTTTCCACGTCGTAGGAGTGCTAAACCGTTCTCAAACTGCTCACGTGTAATCGGTGCATCAGCCTGCTCCACAATGACTCCGCTAATAGAAACTCCTCGTCCCTCAATGAGCCTACGGGCGTCAGTCTTTGAGGTTGCAAGCCCACTTTGTACAAGAGCATCCACCACCAACGAGTCAGGAGTAACCGTAATGGACGGTGCTTCTTTCAAAAGCACCTTACGCTCATCCTTAGAAAGTGTTCCAAGTGAGCGATCACCAAAAAGCACCTCACTTGCCGCAATAGCTTTTGCAGCCACCTCCTTCCCGTGCACAATTTCAGTAACCAGTCGTGCAAGTGTCTTCTGTGCTTCCCGCTTTCCAGGAGTACGAGCATGTAGTTCACATATAAAATCAATCTCCCGTACAGACATAAAGGTGTAGAACTTAAGATACTTCTCCACCACCTCGTCTGATTGATTGAGCCAGAACTGATAGAAGACATACGGTGAGGTTTTCTCTGCAGAAAGCCATACGGCATTCCCTTCAGACTTACCAAACTTCTTCCCGTTCGCATCGGTTACAAGCGGACAGGTTAGGGCAAATGCCTCACGCCCTTCTTTGCGGCGTATAAGCTCAACACCAGAAAGGATATTAATCCACTGATCTGACCCTCCCACCTGAAGGTCACACGTGTACTTCTTATTAAGCTCGAGATAGTCATATCCCTGTAGCAGTGAGTAGGCAAACTCCGTGTATGAAATGCTGTCATCGGGGTTCTCAAGGCGCCTTTTAATAATGTCTCTCTTAATGAGTTCATTAATAGTAAAGTGCTTTCCAATGTCACGAAGGAAATCTACCAACTTAATCTTAAGAAGCCAGTCTGCGTTATCAACTACGGTAATACGTCGGCCAAGAATCTGCTGCATCTGTGCCTTAAGTGCACGCTTATTTCTGTTAACCGTACGAACATCAGAAAGCGGTCGCTCACCCTTTTCCTTAGGGTCCCCAATCATTCCTGTACCGCCACCAACAAGGAGCACAATCTTGTGGCCTGCATCGGCAAGACGCTTTAGTAGGAGTACCACAACCAGGTTTCCAGCCTGCATAGAGTCTGCAGTAGGGTCTACTCCTAGGTATACGGTTCTCTTTTCCCCCAGTATCGTTTCAATTTCAGCCGAGGTGTGCTCAATGAGTCCACGAGCCTGTAGGTCTTCAGCTAAAGTCATACAAAAAATATAGCACACCCTAATTCACCTAGTGAACAAGGAAGATAAGGCCTGCAAGGGGTGCTATAAACCACCAGAAGAAGTACCCATCTGGTTCAAATATCTTATTAATAGGCTCAGGGAACGTATATATGTTATTTACATGGAATACGTTATACGCAAGCGCAAGGAGAAAGGCTGCACTTAAGAATGAAAGCGCAAAGCGTGGCACAAAGGAGAGTACACCAAAGCCTCCTCCCGTAAGTCTTTGAATAAAGTGAAATGGCACCATGGTTCCAATACCAAAGAGCACCACACTAATACCTGCCTTTATAAGTTTGGTGCCTCCGGCAGAAATAATATCCTGTGTATATGGAAACACACTGTATATTGCAAAGCCTGCATAGAACGCAACGATTAGAGAGATAATACCACCGCGTCCTGACTTATACGAAAAGCCAATCATGACAAGGGTTAGCACCGCAAGCACAAGGAAGTTTCCAATAAACAACCATGCGGTAGAAGCACCGTGTGCAGCGTAGGTAGTAATCGTTTGGCTAACGTTTCCTAGAGATCCCATTGCGTTCTAGTATACCGCACCTAGAGCCCCTCTCCCTTCAAGTCCTCAATAGCTTTCTTTGCCTTTGTTGAGAGCTTCTTAGGGAATGTAGCGGTGATGTGGATGTAAAGATCGCCACTTCCTCGGTCAGTAGCAACACCCTTCCCACGGATGCGAAGCGTCTGCTCAGTGGTGTTCATAGCAGGCACCTTTACATCAAGCTTCTTGTCATCAATGGTGGTTACGGTAACTTCGGTTCCAAGGAGTGCATCAGTGAGCTTTAGAGGTAGCTCCATAGTTAGATTCATACCCTCCTTCTTAAACACTGGATGTGGCTTCACATGTACCTTTACATAGAGGTCTCCAGCTGCAGCTCCCTTCACAGCCTCGCCCAGTCCTGGCATACGAATCATTTCCCCACCATCAATACCAGCAGGAATAGTTATCTTAATTTCCTCTTGCTTACGTACTACGCCATGACCTGCACAGTTTTCACACTTAGTCTTTGGCATCTTTCCAACACCATCACAGGTAGGACAGGCACGTACACTTGAGAACGCACCAAGGACTGAGTCACGAGTCTCATGAATCTTCCCTGCTCCGTTACAGGTGCTGCACGTTTCAAGTTCAGTACCAGGCTTTGCCCCGTTACCAGAACACACATCACACGTACCAATCTTTGTGATGAGCACTTCGCGCTTTCCACCAAGCACCGACTCCTTAAAGGGAATTTCTATATCAATTGATATATCCCGTCCACGCTTTGCGCGAGTACGACCTCCCCCAAAGATGTCACCAAAGCCACTGTTGCCAAACAAGTCGCCAAGATCAAACTCAATACCACCCTGCTGTCCACCAAAGCCGCTAAAATCAAATCCGCCAAATGGATTGCCACCCTGTGGTCCTCCACCTGCAAAGGTTTGCCCATAGTTGTCATATTCACGACGCTTCTTTTCGTCTGAAAGAATACTGTACGCCTCAGTGATTTCTTTAAACTTTTCCTCGTTACCTCCCTTATCAGGATGATGCTTCTGTGCCAACTTACGGAACGCCTTCTTTACGTCATCGTTTGTTGCTTTCTTGTCGACACCAAGGATATCGTAATAGTTCTTTGCCATATTCCTTACTATACGCTTTTCAGTTTTGGTATGCAAAATCCCCTATTTATTCCGTTAACCCGCCTTGAACTAGCATATTTAGTTTTGCTCTGGTAATGGGTCCTACATGCCCATACACCCTCTCATTTGGAAACGCTAGACCGTACTTAGTCTGGAATTTGCCCACCGCGGTTTCTGTAATAGGTCCAAAGTAACCAGTGCCATATTTAGCTGCCATGTATCCCCGAGCTATTAGTGCATGTTGCAAGTTAAGGACCTCGTTACTTTTTGACCCAATTTTAAGTGGTGAAGTAAACAGTATGGAGGAGTCACCTGTTAGGACATTAGTAGTTGTACTTGTTTGTGCTGTTGTTCCAAACAAAAGTGCTCGGGTGTTGGTGTCCACCACTCCTGTAGAAGCCAACAAAGAATTCTTCTGGAATGCCATAACTGCAGTTTCTGTAATAGGACCAAAGTAACCGGTAATGTACTGGATAGCCATGTATCCCCGAGCTACCAACTGTGTTTGTAGCTGTAGTACCAATAATCCCCGGTCTTCCCGGCGCAAGTCGCTAGTCGTTCCTGATTGTGGGAAGACAGTAGTTACAGTTGTTGATCCACCCCCAGTATTCGAAGAAGAGTGTGACTTCCCTCCCGTTACTTGTACACTCGCAGTGGTAAATGTGCCATCAACATCTACCTGCTGATTTCCAAAGGAGTCTTTTGATCGCACACGATAGTGATAGAGGGTTGCAGCAGTAAGTCCTGAAACTGTTACTGAATGACTTGTCGTAAGCAGTGTGTCGAGTGTTGTTGATGCTCCGTATGAAGTAGTTGGTCCATAGTTTACTTGAGTGTCTGAGAGCTCATCGGTAGTCCATGTAATAGTCACATCGGTCTCCCCAATTGGCCCCACAGATACTGAAGAGATTACGGGAGCTGTGGTGTCTGGAGTGCTTGTCGTAGTAAAACTAAACTCGCTAGATGTTGCAATATTGTTTGCGCTATCTGCCGACACGACCACACCATAATACGTAATACCCGAAGAAAGTGTGGCAACGTTGAGGGTGTGTGAAGTAACAAGTGAAGCCGAAGAAGAACCTACAGAGTACGTTCCAGGGCTTGTGCCAAATGAGAGTTTCGATGTTGCGTTCTCATCGGTATTCCACGCAATAGTAGCACTTGTGTTAGTGGTACTTGAAGCGATACTTGAAATCACAGGGGCTGTGGTATCAGGAGCAGCAGTGGTGGTAAAGGTTAAATCACTTGAGGTAGAAATGTTATTAGACGCATCTGCTCCTCCGACTTGGAAGTGATAGAGGGTTGAGGGTGTGAGACCAGTGAGAGAAATAGAATGGTTTGTAATCATGGACGCTGAGGTTGAGGAAGTGCCGTAGCCGGAACTTGCACCATAGAGAACGGTAGAAGAGGCATTTTCGTTAGTGGTCCACGTGATTGTAGCTGTGGTACTTGTGGTACTTGAAGCCACTGAAGAGATCACCGGTGCGGTGGTATCAGGTGCTGCGGCTGTAGTAAAAGTTAAGTCGCTTGATGTTGCTGTATTGCCAGTTGTGTCAGCGCTACTAATTAGGTAATGGTACAGAGTCGCAGGTGTAAGTCCCGTGAGTGTAATGCTCTGTGAGGTGGTACTTACTGCCGAAGATGAGGCAGTTCCATACCCTGTAGTGAGTCCATAACTCACTGTTGAGGTTGCTAGCTCGCTCGTGGTCCAGGTAATAACGGCAGCAGTTGTGGTTGTTGCAACAGAGATGGAAGAAAGTATGGGAACTGTGGTATCACCAGCTCCCTGCACTACGTCAAACGTGTGTGTAGAGTACCCACCAGTATAGGTAAAGGAAATCTTCCCCGAGCCGTCAGACGTACAGACTCCGTTAGTACAGCCAGTAATAGTAGAGGTGGCGAGTGTTCCATCCACAGTCACGGTATACGGAGTATTTGCCGCAAGATCCCCCACCGTGTGTACTGTGTTATTAAGCGCAGTGGTGCTACTAGTCTCTGACCATGTCTTTTGTCTTGTACCTGTATTAATCCAAGTACTAATATTTACATCGAGCCACTCTGTAGTGTTTGTGCCAGGGATGCTAATCGTAAGGTTTGCAGTACCAGCCCCAGTAGGTGTTGATTCGTTTCTAAACTTTTCATCACCATACAGACGGATAGTGGTTGAGGTACTCACCTGATCGGTTCCCATGAGAAGTGTAGGAATATATTCATACGCACCTGCGTCAACCGTTCCATATATGAGATTTCCATTAAAGTCGTACGGCAATGTTTGATACTGGGCAATAGTAGAGGTTGCAAGATCCACTGCAACTGTATTAAAGACAAGGTTATAGTCTCCATTTCCTCCCCCTGCTCCTAGTCGCGATCTATCATTAACCCACAAGGGTGTTGTTGAACTATTACCAATATTGAAAATTGATGAAAGACCTAAGAACTCAAACACAAAGGCGTTGTTTGTCTGCGTCACATTGTTTGATGACCCCACCATGTTAACAGCAGACCAGTTCGCAATACGAAGTCCATTAGGGTCTACTGAAAATGTATCTGATTTACTTCCCGATAACTGAAAGGCATTATTTCTAATGGACCAGTTGTAACGGGGTTCTGAAGTGGTTGCATATTCGTTATATGCAAAACTTTCTCGTTGCCCTGCAGCAGTGTTATTCCAAACAATTACATTGTTCATGGTGCCCACACTGCTATCCGCGGCAATCTGTATTAGAGGAGATACCGCGTTCTGGCTTTCCAGCACATTTTGCACCACCGCCACGTTGCTCATTCCAGAACCCATAGCATATAGCGCTACGTTATTTACATTGTATGCAGAGTTAAATGCATATATTGAATTATTGCTTGGCTGATTACCGGCAGAGTCACCGATTTCTACAAACCCTTCCCCTGCGGGCCCGGTTATAACGTTTTTGTTACCCAAGGTTGCATATTGGTGCGTATACACAACGCTAGCTGAGCTATTTCCTCGCACAAGCGCAGCAGGTCCCTTACTTGTGCTGAATGTTGCCCATAGGGTACCCCCGGCTATGGCGGCAAATTGATTTTGGGTAATATAGAACACCTTATTACCAATAAAAGGCTGGGCACTAGAAGCTCCTGTAGAGTTCACATAACTATTGTGTAACCACACAGACACTGATCCGGTAATGTCACGCAACACAGTTGAGGTTGCTACTATCGTTACCCCTTCCAACTTAATCAATCCTGTGAAGTTAAGATTGGGACTTGCTGCTCCGTTTAGAATGGTACTTGAGGCGAGTGCCGTGGAAGCTGGTTTTACAATAAGCCAAGTATCCATTGTGGTGGAAATAGGAAGAGTCCCTGTTGCAAAGTTATATGTCCCTGGATTTAAGAGAATCACCCCACCTCCTGCATTAGTTCTTCCAAAGTTAGCGGTATTGTAGGTGCGTATTGCCGTCCACGCATTGCGAACGTTACTAAAGGCGGTTGCAGTACCTCCTGCCTCTGCAGCAGCTTGTGAGGTGTAAATAGCAGCACCTGTTGAAGTCCCAGTTTTTCCAAGTGGGTCTAGAAGCACATATGCAACCCCATAGGCACCTGTCTTATCTAGCACGTTGGTAAGTGGTCCTAGCTGCTCACTTGGTTGATCAACGCCATCAGAGGTGGTTGCTGACTTAAGTGTGGAGCTTGCAATACCGATCCACGGATAAGCTTCAAAGTTCACCATTATTTTATCGCCCTGCGTAAAACTACTTACTGGTATTGTTGCGGCGTATACCAGAACATTATTATTTGCGTCACCAGTGCGGGTAGACTTTGTCATTGTGGTGACTGTTTGTGAGGTGCTGTTTCCGTGCTGATCGCTCGCAATGAATTTCATTGCGGCGAGTGGTTTACCGGCAGTACCAAACTTATGAAATGCCGTTGCCTCCACAAGGAAATCTCCTGTTACTCGTTCGTATCCAGGCCATGCCCACCTCCCTATTACTTTTGGATAG
>CALLKD010000126.1 GCA_938008595.1 uncultured bacterium
TCTCCCCTACGCCGTCCATCGCTTTCGAGTGGATCAGGAGGTTCATGATATCTGAGTTGGGTAGGTGTTGTTTGGTGATGACGAACCTTTGCATGTCAGAGGCCATTATGCTGATCTCTTGTCCCGTGCCTTTGATTGAATAACCTCCACCCGCTAATTCACCATTAAGGCTGTTCAAGCGTATCTGATCTTTCAAAGGACCTGGTGCGATCGATGTTACCTTAGGATCTGGGATCTCTGGTCTAGACATCATGTTATTGACCGTCACCAACGTGAAGCTACTCTTGGTGGCTTTCGTCTCGAGTACGATGCTTTTACCGCTAGGGATCTTGACGAGTGTTGTCTCGTCTCTGAGAGCCCCCAGTACTGTCAGGAAACGACTTCTGTTCACAATCACTGAGCCAGGTGTCTTCACCGTACATGGTGTTGTTATGCGCACCCAAAAGCCCGTTGTAATTCCATAGGCGATCAGGTGGTTCTCCGTTGCACCTAACCCTATAAGGTCATCGGCTGCGATCTTCTGTGCGCCTGGGAGACTCGTCCGCATCATGCTTAAGAGCTTGACTAGTTTTGTCGCGTCAAATGTTATGTTCATGTAACCACTTCTTGATCGTTGTTAATCGTTCCTTGACTGTGCCTGAGACCACTACGATCTCACGAGTACCTAGAGGCTCCAGTGTAACAGCGTGCTCAATGATCGCGGCCACTTCGATGGCGAAGCCTGGATCCGCACTTCGCATGTCATCCCCCTTGATCTCAAACTCAGGCCTTATGTAGAAGACCACATCAAACATGTGCTGGTATTGCCGAGCCCTGTTGCGTATGTAATTGAGCTCGCGGCTATTCAATCCGCCCTTATCTCGGTGATGAACTGTGTAGGCGAAGATATCAAGTAAGGTCCTGTCCACAACTAAGTTCGGTATCGTCTTAAGATGCCAAGACATGGCTTTCACCAGTTCTTTCTGCCCCTCAAAATTACCGTGTTGATTCAACTTGAGTCCCTTAGTCTTCGCTTGGTGGCGGGTAAGTCCTGAGACGAAGCAATGTCCATTCAGTTCTTTAGATCGGAAGAGCACACGTCTGAACTCCA
>CALLKD010000127.1 GCA_938008595.1 uncultured bacterium
TGACGAGGCATTTGGCTACCTTAAGAGAGTCATAGTTACTCCCGCCGTTTACCCGCGCTTGGTTGAATTTCTTCACTTTGACATTCAGAGCACTGGGCAGAAATCACATTGCGTAAACACCGTCTCCAGCCTTCGCAATGCTTTGTTTTAATTAAACAGTCGGATTCCCCTTGTCCGCTCCAGTTCTGAGTTGGTTGTTCTACGCACAAAGAGAAAACTACCCGAAGGCAGATCTTGAAGTCTCCAGACAACCGACTGGTGGAATCCACAACCGAAATCGTAGTCTCCTCCTATCAGTCCATCCTTCGTCCTCAAGACTCTTAGGCCCAACCCTCAGAGCCAATCCTTATCCCGAGGTTACGGATCTATTTTGCCGACTTCCCTTATCTACATTATTCTATCGACTAGAGGCTGCTCACCTTGGAGACCTGAGGCGGTTATGAGTACGACCAGATGTGCGAATAAGTCATTCCACTGGGTTTTCAAGGGCCGTCGAGAGTGCACCGGACAGTACATAAAGAATACTGCTCTGCCAGTTCCCAAACCTTATCGCCGGGCAATCCGATTCCAAGGTCTGGTCAGCTGTTAAAAAGAAAAGAGAACTCTTCCCAGGACTCTCGCCAGCGTCCCCAGTTTCAGTTGTGTTACCACTCATTATCCACTTTCTGGTTCAGGAATATTAACCTGATTCCCTTTCGATAGTCGGTGTCATCCGAGGAAGACACGCTTTCAAACAGAATTTTCCTATCTCTTAGGATCGACTCACCCATGTCCAATTACTGTTCACATGGAACCTTTCTCCACTTCAGTCTTCAAAGTTCTCATTTGAATATTTGCTACTGCTACCAAGATCTGCACTAGAGCCCGTTTCATCCCGGCTTGCGCCACAGACTTCGCAGCAAACTCCACGCCCCCCTACTCAACATGTCGTCGATTTTGACATGATGGCAAAGTATAAGTGATCCGCTTCAGCGCCATCCATTTTCAGGGCTAGTTCATTCGGCAGGTGAGTTGTTACACACTCCTTAGCGGTTTCCGACTTCCATGGCCACCGTCCTGCTGTCTTAATGAACCAACACCTTTTGTGGGATCTAGGTTAGCGGATACTTTGGCACTTTAACTTTGCGTTCGGAGCATCCCGCATCGCCAATCTAGCTTACCCAGATTGGCCCACTAGCAACCGTCATTCAACCGCCGAGTTCACTTAAGCAACTCAGGGCTCTTACCCATTTAAAGTTTGAGAATAGGTCAAGGACGTTCCACCCCTGATGCCTCTAATCATTCGCTTTACCTGATAAAACTGTTCGGTTGCAGCTATCCTAAGGGAAATTTCGGGAGGAACCAGCTACTAGATGGTTCGATTAGTCTTTCGCCCCTATACCCAAGTTCGACGATCAATTTGCACGTTAGAACCGCTACGAACCTCCACCAGAGTTTCCCCTGGCTTCGTTCTACTCGGGCATAGTTCACCATCTTTCGGGTCCCAACATGTATGCTCACACTCAAACCTTTCTCTCGTAGGATCATGGTCGGTCGATAGTGCAGCCTTGCGGCTTCCTACCTCAGCAAGCTAGGCTTGCCTTTACGTTAATTTCGCGCTGGGGAATCAATTCCCGAGCACTTGCACACATGTTAGACTCCTTGGTCCGTGTTTCAAGACGGGATGTTGAGAAGCATTTCGTCAGAGTCGTTCCCACGCATGACATCAAAACACAGTGCAAGCACAGTGAAGAATCTCTCACACGCAGAAGCAAGCCTAACTAGAGACCAGACAGAACTGCCTAGCCCAACACTGCTTCCCAACGGTTCCTTTTCAGCAATTTCAGGTACTATTTCACTCTCTTTTCAAAGTGCTTTTCATCTTTCCCTCACGGTACTTGTTCGCTATTGGTTTCCCACCCATATTTAGCGTTAGATGGAATTTACCACCCATTTGAGCTGCAATCCCAAGCAACTCGACTCCTCGAACATACTCCATTCCTTCCATACACAAATACGAACGGGGCTATCACCCTCCATGGCGGGCCTTTCCAGACCACTTGATTCGTGTACTTCCGATGGATGCATATTCTTAAGACCACATCCCCGAAGGTTTTCGGCCTGCGCTTTTTCCGCTTCACTCGCCGTTACTAGGGAAATCCTTGTTAGTTTCTTTTCCTCCGCTTAGTTATATGCTTAAATTCAGCGGGTATTCTTATCTGATTGGAGGTCCGAAATAAATCAGAAAGTTTGTGTGTTTCCGAAATGTAACCACCATCCTAGTCGGTTGTAACCCTTTAACGTTGTCCGATCTTCAACTCCCTCACTGTAAAAAATTACGATGAGTTCGCTATCCGAAAGTGGTCCGAGAAAGGCCGCCTAGTTGGATCGCTTACATCTGAGCTCTTTCTCATGTCACAAGTGACTTCAGAAAGGCCGACTGATTTCCCCGAAGGGAAACGTAGGTAGATAACACAGACACTCCAACAGATATACTCCCGAGTAATCGGAAGTGCAAGGTGCGTTCAAAGTTTTGATGACTCGCTATCTATGCAATTCGCATTACGTATCGCATTTCGCTGCGTTCTTCATCGTTGTGGGAACCCAGACATCCGTTGCTGAAAGTGTGGATCATTATCATAGATAATGTAAAGGTTTATATAAGTTTCTTTCAATTTTAAAGGGTTTTAAAAAAGCTGCACGTGAGTACAAAGCCTACACGCTGATACGGTTCTTAGGGTTATCTCAGGTACACAAAAGTCTTCTGGGTTGTGACACCCTTCGGAACTTTCGTTGAAATGTTTCTTGCGAAGCATTTCAGAGGTTTGGAGTGGTAATGATCCTTCCGCAGGTTCACCTACGGAAACCTTGTTACGACTTCACCTTCCTCTAAATGATGAGGTTTAAACAACTTCCCACAGCTCAGTCGCCCGAAAGCGTCCGAACCACAGTCCGAAGAATTCACCGAATCATTCAATCGGTAGGTGCGACGGGCGGTGTGTACAAAGGGCAGGGACGTAATCAACGCAAGCTGATGACTT
>CALLKD010000128.1 GCA_938008595.1 uncultured bacterium
ACGAGATAGTACAAGGTGACTGGAGTTCAGACGTGTGCTCTTCCGATCTACAAGCTCCGCAAGGAACTTGCCGACAAGCCCGTGATGAACGCCAATGTCCTCGACTACCTCCTGAAGAACCCGCACCTCATTCTCGAGGATTGGAAGACTGATGGCGCGGGCAACCCCCGCTACATCTTCTTCTGGGGTACGGTCTACCGCGACCGCGATGGCAACCTGTACGTCCGCTACCTCTACTGGAACGGCGGCAGGTGGCACTGGAGCAGCCACTGGCTCGACTACGACTTCAACGACCACTGCCCCGCTCTGTTGCGTGCAAGTTGAACTTGGAACATTGAACCTAGGACCTCGGTCCTTTGAACTTTGTCCTTTGACCCCGCGTTCTGGCACATTGTCAGGCGCGGGGTTTTGCTTATCTAAAACCGAGTTTGTGCTACAGTCATACTATGACAACCGCCGAACCGAGAACCGTATTTTTCATAGGGAAACCTGGCTGTGGAAAGGGTACACAGGCAAAACTGCTTGCTCAAAAGACTGGGTGGACGGTTCTTGCCTCAGGAGCACAGTTCCGTGCAATTGCAGAGGAAGACACCATCGTAGGCCGTAAGGTTAGGGAGGAGCTTGGTAACGGCTTTTTGATGCCACACTGGTTTGCTATGTACCTATACCAGAAGGCACTATTTTCTGTACATGAAAATACCAGTGTTATCTTTGATGGTTTCAATCGTAAGCCAGAGGAGGCGCAGCTCATCGTTGATTCACTCAAGTGGATTGGAAGAGAGTTTGTTGTAATTAATATTGCAGTGTCAGATGAGCATGTGAAAGAGCGATTGGTGGGGAGAGCGCAAATAGAGGGGAGGTCTGATGACAGGCAGGATGCAGTACTCGAGCGTCTTGAAGAGTTCGGCACCTACACTTCAAAGGCACTTGAGCTCTTTGAAAAGCTTGGCGTGCTTATCACTATTAATGGAGAGCAAACACCAGAAGAAGTTGCACATGACGTTAACGCAGCACTTGGACTCGTATGATCGTACGAACACCTGAACAGCGCGAGTCACTCATAGAGGCAGGTAGGCGTCTTGGTGTTGTCTTGCACAAGCTTGAGAAAGTGGTTGCTCCCGGCAAGACCACACAAGAGCTAAATGAACTTGCAGAGAAGCTCATTATAGAAGGAGGTGATATTCCTTGCTTTAAGAACTATCAGCCAGAGGGAGCATCCTTCCCATTTCCTGCAGGTCTTTGCATTTCAGTAAATGACGAAGTGGTGCACGGCATCCCTGGTTCTCGTGTTCTTAAAGAAGGAGACATTGTGTCTCTTGATCTTGGGTTAACCCATAACGGGATTGTGGTTGACTCAGCACTAACCGTTCCAGTAGGGAAGACTGACAAGGCTTCATATGATCTTATGGCAGCCACACAGGCATCACTTGAGGCTGCAATTGCAGCAGCCAAGGTTGGTGCTCGTATCGGAGACATCTCACACGCAACAGAAAAGGCATACAAAGGAACGGGCTTTAGTGTAGTGAAGATTCTTGGAGGGCACGGGGTGGGGGATCACGTACACGAAGAGCCATTCGTATCAAACGTTGGGTATCCAGGCACCGGTCCTGAGATTGTCTCTGGAATGGTTCTTGCACTTGAACCTATTGGAAACCTTGGAAAGGGGTACGTACAGCTTGGGAATGACGGCTATACCTACCGTACCCGTGATGGTTCACGAAGTGCTCACTTTGAACACACCATTCTCATTGAGGATTCTGGCACTACGGTGGTTACCCGAAGACCGGGAGAATAGCTAGCCTCGTGGGCTAGTTTTGCTATACTCAAACCATTAGCGCAGAGGCGCATTTATTTTTATTATCTATGGCTATTGCACACCCTAAGACAGAGCGAACGTTCGTTATTATCAAACCAGACGGTGTACAGCGCAGTCTCATTGGCGAGATCATTGCTCGCTTTGAGCGCACAGGACTCAAGCTCGCAGCACTTAAGCTTATGGTGCCTGACAGTGATCGTATTTGGAAGCACTACAGCAAGGATGATGCGTGGTTTATTGCAAAGGGAACAAAGATTGCAGAGAATCGTGCTGCTGCAGGACTTTCTGCTGAGAAGGAGCCAATAGAGTACGGAAAGGATATTATCCGCGCACTCGACAAGTACATGACTGCTGGGCCTGTCGTTATGATGGTGTGGGAAGGAAACCAGGCGGTTGCTGTGGTTACCAAGATAACCGGAGGAACATCACCTGTAGATTCAGATGTGGGTACTATTCGTGGTGACTACACCATCGATTCATACTCAATTGCAAACGTGGATGATCGTGCAGTTCGTAACCTCATTCACTGTTCAGATACTCCAGAGAACGCTGAAAATGAAATTAAGCTCTGGTTTACCGATGATGAGGTTGTTTCATACCGCCTTATTAACGAGGCAATTCTGTACGATGTGAACTTGGACGGGATAATGGAGTAGGCGGTATACTACCTCCGGGACCATCCCTTAAAACGCAACTTGCTCATTTTTCGGGAGTTCTAGATTTAATGTACGCTGTGAGCTTCGGTTCTACGTGTGCATTGTGCGGACACCCACGTGGCTACATACAGTTGCCACACTGGGGGTGGTTCCTTACAAAAGCCCTTCTTCGGAAGGGTTTTTGTATTTCGGCATGATAAAATGAGGGGTATGAATATGCGCTGGCTTCTTGCCACTTTAGTCCTTGCTAGCGTTCTTGCTGCACTCCATCTGTATGCACTTCACAACTATCTTTATTGGCACTACCGTTGGTTTGATATCCCTATGCATATCCTCGGTGGGGCAATGGTAGGCGCATCATTCTTTGCTGTTGTGCCATACAGAAGCCGCACGCTCTATATAGCAGGCATATTGTTTGTGGCTCTCGGCTGGGAAGTATTTGAATATGTTTTTAGGATATCTACTGGGCAGCCCCAGTACTATTTCGACACCGCTCATGATGTATTCAATGATGGTGTTGGTGCTTTTATTAGCTACGTATTTGCTAGAAAAACTATATGGCGCTCCGTGTAACATTTGCTGGTGGTGCTGAGTCGGTAACAGGCTCTAACTTTCTAATCGAGGGTGCTCGAGGGAAAGTACTTATAGATTGCGGTATTGAACAAGGAAAGGACTTTTGTCAGGAGTGTATGTATGCACCCTTTACCTATGACGTTCCTAGTATTGATGCGCTCATCATTACGCATGCACACCTAGACCACGTAGGGAGAGCACCGAAACTCATGAAGGAAGGGTTTAAAGGGAAGGTGTATGCCACAGCCCCAACGGTAGAGCTCATGGAGCTCATAATGCGTGATTCTGCCATGATCCTTGCCATGGACGCTAGGAAGCATAATCTACCGCTTCTCTATGATGAACGCGATGTGGATGCCCTTATGGCCCGTGTGGAGGTCATTCCATACCACCACGAGTGGGAAGCAGCTCCCGGTCTCTCGTGTTACCTGCGTAATACGGGGCATATTCTAGGGTCTGCAAGTGTTCGTATACGGGACGAAGAGGGAGTCTCCATTGCCTTTACCGGAGATATTGGAAATTCACCACAGCCATACCTTGTTGATGCTGAGCCTGTTGATGATGCTGATGTGCTGGTCATTGAGAGTGTGTATGGTGACAGAGTAAATGACCAGAAGGATGACCGTGTAGCGCAATTGCGTGACTCCATGAAGCGCGCCATTGCTCGTGGTGGAACTATTCTCATGCCTGCGTTCTCGATGGAGCGTACACAGCTTCTCTTGTACGAGCTTTCAAATCTCTTTGATGCAGGTGAGCTGCCACGACTCCCTATATTCCTTGATTCGCCACTTGCGATTAAAGTAACCGAAGTATATGAAAAGTACGGTGCTGCGTTTTTCAAGCCTGCTGCACAAGATGAGCTGCATAGGGAACATGACTTGTTTAAGTTTCCGTTTCTAACAGAGACTGCTGACAGAAAGGATTCAGAAGCAATTGCACATGCACCAAATCCAAAAGTAATCATGGCTGGTGCGGGTATGTCTCATGGTGGACGTATAGGGAAGTGGGAAGAGAAGTACCTTCCTGATCCAAGCACCACACTCTTCATTGTTGGGTACCAAGCTCCTGGAAGTCCGGGACGCCTCCTGCAGGACGGGGCACCGCGTGTACGTCTCTCGGGGAAGAATATACGGGTGAAGGCGACGGTTGAGACCTTTACCGGCTGGTCTGCACACGCTGATCGTGATGGGCTCCTAAAGTTTGCTGAGGCCGCGCTTCCACGTGCACACACAGTATTCGTAGCGCTTGGTGAGCCTTCGTCTGCACGATTCCTTGCACAGCGTATTCATGACTATCTTGGTGGACACTCAATTGTGCCGGTAGAGGGTCAGGTATTTGAGATTACAAAGACCGGGGTGAAGGAGGTGACGGGCGTGTCTGGAAAGTAGAATCATCCAAAAGAAAACACCCCGCACATGCGGGGTGTTTTCTTTTGTGCAGCTTATGCCTGTACCTGCTTTGCAATGCGGGTAAATACGTCTGGGTGCTTCTGAGCAAACTCAGAAAGTACCTTACGGTCAAGGAGAATCTCCTTCTTCTTCATCATGTCGATGAATGTGCTGTATGACTTGTATCCGTTCTCACGAATAGCAGCGTTCAAGCGTACAATCCAGAGCTGGCGGTAGTCAGTCTTCTTGTCACGGCGGTGATTAAAAGCATTCTTTCCAGCGTGTACCAATGACTCCTTAGCAAGACGCACCTTGGTAGAGCGTCCATGGCGGAAGCCTTTTGCACGCAAGAGAATATTGCGTCTTCGCTTTGCTGAATTTACTCCTCCTTTTACTCGAGACATACGCTGTTTGTTAAATAAATTAAATGACTACTTGCTTACCGTAGAAAGGAAGCTGCGACGAACACGGTTTGATACCTCAATGCTCTGTCCACGCTTCTTAACGGTCTTTGTGCGGCCGCCTTCCTTTGCATTGAAATGGTCCTGGCCAGACTTGCGGGCCACCAGTTTACCTTTCTTTGTTACGCGGATGCGCTTGGTGAATGACTTGTTAGTTTTCATGAGATTTCTGGGTTTGGTGTTGTTGGTTTTGGTGCGGAAGCGCCTGCCTTCGGATCACGTTCGATGATAGCAGCGAATCCTTTCGGAGCGCGAGTTATCGGATCGGCGACTCGATATGCATACGGAACCAAGAGGAGGAACTTCTCAAGGCGCGCTTTGAGGAATGCTTCCTCCATGCCCTTGTATCGTCCCTTAAGGAAGAGTTCGGCACGTACTCTATGCCCGTCAGCAAGCCATTCGGCCGCTTTCTTGGCTTTGAGACGCATATCGTTCTCTCCCGTACCCACTTTTATCTGTACTTCCTTGGTTTCAGAGACCTTACTCTTAGACCGAGCGACGCTTTCTTTCTTCTTCTGCTCGTACTGAAATTTACCATAATCCATGATTTTCGCAACGGGCGGCATGGCATTAGGCGATATCTCGATGAGGTCAAGCGAGACCGCCTGGGCAGCCTTATATGCCTCAGCAAAGGAGATAACGCCGAGGTTTTCCCCTTCGGCGCCTATTACCCGGAGCTCTTCTGCCCGGATCTCCTTATTCATCCTAAACTTTTCTGTACTCAAAGTAGTGAAACTATACCATATAAGCCTTTAAATATCTATTCTTGGGCATGACAAAGCCCCGACAAGAGCAAGGCTCTGTCGAGGCTGGCATATTGCTGCCTTATTTGAAGACGTTCCCGAATCGCTGGACGATGGCGCTTTCCCAGTCTTCCGGGTTAATCGTGTACGTCCTCGGTTTTGGTGTCTTGGCCATGTACTTGACGTGCTCCCGGATCTTTGTCCAGCACGCGCTCAGGACGAGGCCGAAGGCATCTGCTTGCCGCTCTCGCTCCACTTCTGCAGCCTTCGCACGCGCTTCTTCAGTTTTGAATTCAGGCTCAATCACTGCTGACCCTGTCATTTTTCATCTCCCGTAACTGGACCTACGCTAGAGTACTACGAGCAGGGAAGTTGGGCAACGTGGCGGGGCAGGCGTGGTACTATTACGGACATACAAATCAACGTTTTAACCTACCCATGTCTTTCAATAATCCCTTTAAGAAAATGTTTGCTGCACCCGCTTCGCAAGAAGAGAAGGACATTAAGGCTAAGACTCTGATGGCCGGCGCTATTGCTGCAGGTCTCGGTGGAATGGCAGTTACCCATGAAGAGATTCCAGACATGCCTCCACATGAAGTGGTCCATGCAGAAGCAGGAGCGCAAGCATCTGCTATTCCCGGTGTCACCATTGAAAATGGCGCTAACTTCTCAGATCCTGTAACCGTACATGTTGAACTACCACAGGATCAGTCAGCTACTGTAGAGGCAGAAGCAGAGCAGGATCCAAAGATGCACATTGATCTTGACGAAAAAACTGTGCACGTAGATACGATTGAGAGCTAATTCTATCTATATGGAAAAGAAGACTGGTGGATGCCACTGTGGTGCTGTGCGCTATGAGGTAGAGATTGATTTAACAAAGCCAGCACTGGAATGTAACTGTTCTCAGTGTCAGATCCAAGGACTCCTTCTCTCCTTTGTTACTGATGAAAAGATGAAAGTGCTAAAGGGACAGGATTCACTTACTGAATACCGCTTTAACAAAGAGAAGATACAACACCTTTTCTGTAAGGTGTGTGGGGTAGAGTGTTTTGGAATGGGGAAGGACAAAGAAGGGAATGACACCTATGCAATTAACCTCCGAACAATAGATGATATTGATCTTGGCACGCTAGAGCGTATGCCGTTTGATGGGAAGAGTTTGTAGGAAGTAAGGATGTAAAAAAAAAGAGACACCGTACCCGAGGGTCGTATGTCTCCATGTAACTAGTCGGTCACTTTACTAACCAAGACTTCAGACTGGTATAGCTAGCCCGTATTGTCGCATTCCAAGCAGCGCTTCGGCGAGTCCTCGTGCGTCGTTGACCGGGTTATGGTCATGAGGCGTCATAACCAAATGTTCAAAAGAACTGTGAGGATGATTTTCCTTAATGCCGGCTGCAGCACGGCCTGCCATCAACCCCTGATACAAGTTCCGTATGTTGCAAGAGGTGTGTCCGAAAGGATTTCCTTCTGCATAACGCCACAAGTAGTAGTTTAACCATCCCCAGTCATACCCGTTATTGTCGCTGCAAAACAAGGCTCGCTTTCCTGGTTCCGTGTTGGAATTGACCCACTCCACAAACCCTGGAATGGCTATCTCTGGGCGTTCGAACATCATGGTTTCTTCTCGACTGAGTCCGGTTACTCCCAATGCCTCAGAATTCCAAGTGTTGGTTTTGGGTCGTATTTTCCCTTCAAATTTAGTACCGAGCGATTCAGTAAGCCGAAATACACCGAGCCAAATCATGGAATTTCTTTCCATGTCGGGACCGTCGGTCTCAATGTCGCC
>CALLKD010000129.1 GCA_938008595.1 uncultured bacterium
CCACAGGATAGCTGGCTACGTCTCTCGAGGTCAAAGTAAGTATCGTGAGGTAGAGAGACTGATTGAAGTACGTGGGGGCTCTTTTGCCCTTCGACTGCAATCACACTCCCAATAACCGAGGCACTTTAAACAGAACACTGTTCTGAAAGAAGGTTCGTATTAAGCGTGGCCAAGTGGACCACGCCTGGTAAGCAGGTCTGGTAATGCGGGATCAACCGAACACACTGTTAAGACGGCTTTCACTTTGCTCAGTGATCCCCCAAAGAGCGTACTCAGATATAGACAGCGGGACGGTGGCCATGGAAGTTGGTATCCGCTAAGGAGTGTGTAACAACTCACCCGCCGAATCTGTGTACCTCGATAATGGATGCCGCTTAAGCAAGGGGTGTATGTCGATACAGTGTCACAAAGCCAATTGTTGAAACAGCTCTAAGACGAGCTTTGTGTGTAGGAAGGCGTGGGGTTAGCTGTGAAGGTCATGGGTAACTTTGGCCGGAGCTATCCTTAGTGCAGATCTTGGTGGTAGTAGCGACTATTCAAGTGGAATGCTTGAAGGCCTAAGTGGAGAAGGGTTCCGTGAGCAAGTCATTCTGCCACGGCAGAGCCGGTAGCTAAAGACACGGGAAAACACCATGAATGGAAAGTTCCAAAGCTGTTACTGTCCCGCAAGGGTCTTGTACAGCTCTGGGTGAATGTCTAAAAGCAAAAGGGGTTGCTATTCCCCTGCCCAAACAACTCGTAGTGTTCAACTTGGACTCTCTGGAAACGGAACATGTTCACAGTGGGGTCGAGACCTGCAACTGATTCGGGAGAGCTTTCTTCTCTTCTTCGCGAAGAGCCAACTCTTAAGTAGTATCACACTGCTATGGTGTTAGTGATTCAGAAGACTGAATAACCCTCTGTGGCTGTTTAGTGAATCCAGTTCGGGGCTCGCTTTGGAAAACCCACTTGTGAACTAAGCCTCAAGTCGCACTTCAAGTGGAGAAGTTTGGACCGTACCTTATACCGCAACTGGTCTCCAAGGCGAAAAGCCTTTGGTTTCCGAGATAAAGTAGTCAAGGGAAGTCGACAAAATAGACCTGTATCTTCGGTAAGAAGGTTGGCTCTGTGCCTGGAATGCTAGTGTGGTGTTTGCCCTCGGGCACAACGCGTTTGTTGAGGACTCACGTGTGTAGCTAGCCTCTCGGGGCAGGCCGCGCCGAGAGACCACTTCAATGTGTGGCATCGTGCTTGTGTTTCAATGGACTGCAGAACTGATACTACCAAGGGGAATCTGACCGTTTAATTAAACCATAGCTAACTGCTAAAGCTCTCAATGCTCTATTGTTGGTGATTCCTGCCCAGTGCCACGTCTGTGAACGTGGAAGAAATTCCGCCCAAGCACGGGTCAACGGCGGGAGTAACTATGACTCTCTTCAGGTAGCCAAATGCCTCGTCATCCAATTAGTGACGTGCATGAACGGGTTAACGAGATTCCCATTGTCCCTGGTTACAACTCGGCGAACTAGCAGTCAAGGGAACGGACTTGAGTCTGATTGCGGGGAAAGAAGACCCTGTTGAGTTTGACTCTAGTCTGTCTGCGTAGAAAGAAGACGTCAGGTGTAGTCTAGGTGGGAGACCGCCACTCTTCGGAGTAAAGGGCTTTCGGGGCAACCCAGGCCGGCGGACAGCCTTTCGGGGTTTCGGAACAGTGAAAGACCGCCACTGCGTATATCTTTCTGCTCACAGGCACATGTCTCACCCGGTTCGCCGGTCCTTAGCTTTAAGGCACCCCGTGTGTACTATGAGACTGGGCCTGGAAAACATTCAGATGGGGAGTTTGTCTGGGGCGGAACATCTGTTACACCAAAACGCAGATGTCCGAAGGCTTGCTCAGTGTGAACAGAAATCACACGTAGAGTACAAGGGCAAAAGCAAGTCTAAACAGGCAAACCTGAGGGTTGCCTGTGTGCGAAAGCATGGCCTAGAGATCCTTTGTGGTTTTAAACCGGCCCAGCCGGACCAGAGGTGTCTGAAAAATTACCACAGGGATAACTGGCTCGTGGCCTCCTAGCGCTCACAGCGACGAGGCTTTTTGATCCTTCGATGTCGGCTCTTCCTATCATTCCCCCGCAGAAGAGGGAAAGCGTTGGATTGTTCACCCATAAACAGGGAACGTGAGCTGGGTTTAGA
>CALLKD010000130.1 GCA_938008595.1 uncultured bacterium
CGATCTCTGTAATGACGATAAGTATTAAAGAAACTTAATTTGCACACTCGTATGAAGATTAATAAAGGTTTTACCCTCATCGAACTCCTCGTTGTTATCGCCATTATCGGTATTTTGTCTTCAGTTGTTCTTGCTGCCCTGAACACCTCCCGCTCAAAGGGAAGTGACGCGTCTATTAAGGCAAATCTTGGTACTGTACGTACACAGTCAATAATTTTCTTCGACTCAAACAATTACAGTTACAACTCGGCTTCAGGCTCTGGTATGATCGGCACTCCAACTTCTGCTGCTTGTGCTGCAACAGGGTCTCTCTTTAATGATACGAATATAACAGCTGCACTAGTTGCCGCTGATAAGTCAGCAGGAGGAACTGCTACAGACCTTGCCAGTTTGTCAAAGGTTGTATGTCAGATCGGTAACTCAAATACCGTTGCCAACTACAACATAACAACAACGAGAGCAAAGGTGTGGACAGTATATGTACCAACCGCTAACAACATAAGTGGTAACACAGGTTGGTGTGTGGACTCTCTTGGGGTCTCTAAAGCAACAACTATTCCAGTTGCTAACGTTGTTAGCTGCCCATAGTAAAAGTTTTAGTGCTCTTGTTACTCAACGATGTATATTCTTCCACTACTAACCTTCTCGCTCCTCGGTGCACTTTGTGGAAGCTTCGTTGGAGTTATTGCTGAACGTGCATATACGGGACAGTCATGGAAGCGCGGGAGATCAAAGTGTAATTCGTGCAGGGAAGTCCTGACAGTGCGAGATCTAATCCCGGTTTTTTCTTGGGTCTTCTATAGAGGACGATGTAGACGCTGTAGAGTGCGGCTCCCTGTACGCTATGTTGCCTTTGAGTTTCTCATGGCAGTCTTGTTCGCAATCTCATATCAAAAGCTTGGTTTAACTATAGACCTCTTTGTATTCCTTGTCGTACTCTGCGTACTTGGCTTTATCGTTATCTATGATCTACGGCACACCGTAGTACCACGTGCTTCTTCAAATCTTCTCATTGTGCTCTCGGTGTTGTTTGCAGTACTACATGCAGCATCACCACATGCGCTCTTGGTGCATTTAATGATAGCGCTTGGCATAGCTGCCTTCTTCTTCCTGCTGCACTATTTCTCACGGGGTAGAGCGATGGGGCTAGGGGATACGCCCGTGGTATTTGCACTCGCTATGCTTGTAGGGTCCGCAGCCCTACCAGGACTTATGTTTTCGTTCTGGATTGGAGCAGTTGTTGGTCTTGGCATATTGTTTATGAGGAAGGGTGGACCTAGAATGGGTATAGAAGTACCGTTCGTGCCATTTCTCGCCGTTGGTTATCTTCTCGCATTCTTTACCCTATGGAACCCACTCCCATTTCTCCTATAACACCCTCCGCTACACCTGCGCGTGGCTTCACGCTCATAGAAATGCTCGTGGTGCTCACCATCATGACCGTGCTTTCTCTGGTGGTGCTTTCAGGGCAGTCAACATTTAATAAGACACTCATATTAAATGACACGGCATATTCTGTTGCGTACTCACTACGTGAAGCGCAAGCGATAGGTCTTTCAAGTAGAAAGCAGTCAGGAGGAATAAATAATGTTTCATATGGAGTCTATTTTGATAGAACAGTTCCAAGTCAGTACTTGTTGTTTACAGACTCAAATAATAGCTGGAAGGGAAGCACCACGTGGTGCCCGTTTGGTACTACTGGTAAGCCAGATGCAAAACCGGGGGATTGTGTATATCGCTCTGGAGGATATGACGCCGTCTTGAAAACGACTAACTTTACGAAGGGGTTTAATGTACAGAAGTTCTGTGCAAAACCCTCAAGTGGCTCAAAAAGATGCTCTGACGATCCTTCAAGTAACGGAATCGATAATCTTAATATCACATTTGTTCGTCCTAATATGACCCCGATAATTTCAATGCATCAGTTTTCTCCTAGTAAATTCTTGCAAGGATTTTGTGCTGAACTATATATACAAGCTCCCGAAGGAGGAGGGTCACGTACAGTGAGAGTCTCTCAATATGGAGAAATCTCAGTAAATCAAACCTGC
>CALLKD010000131.1 GCA_938008595.1 uncultured bacterium
CTTGGAGGATGGTCCCCCCATCTTCAGACAGGATTTCACGTGTCCCGCCCTACTTGTCCCAGACCTGGTTCCACCAACCTGCTTTAAGGTACGGGGCTATCACCCTGTATCGCCGGTCTTTCCAGACCGTTCCCCTAGCACGTTGGCTAAAGACTGGAGGCTACTCCGCGTTCGCTCGCCGCTACTGACGGAATCTCGGTTGATTTCTTTTCCTCCGGGTACTTAGATGTTTCAGTTCCCCGGGTTCGCCTCTTGAACCTATGGATTCAGTTCAAGATACCCTTGCGGGTGGGTTTCCCCATTCAGACATCTCCGGATCAAAGCTTGTTTGCCAGCTCCCCGAAGCTTTTCGCAGGCTACCACGTCTTTCATCGCCTGTTGCCGCCAAGGCATCCACCGTGTGCACTTATTCACTTGACCATATAACCCCAAGCGTTCTGAGGTCATACGGCGCTGGCTCTCGAATTGCGACACGCGCAACGACACCACTTGAACAAGTTCACTACGCCACCCCTTCGCTCGCTCCCGCCTCGCGGCAGGCTCGCCTCCAGGGCAGCCGTGTGCTTGTGCAATGCACCAACTTCACTACACCACATTGTCAAAGAACACTCACACGCCTGGACGCGCATGAATCAACAGGCATGCAGACTTCGCACCTCGCTTCAGCGAGATCGCGCGCCTTCCGCATGCCTCTTGACTCTGCATCACTTCCCCGAGAGCGCCCCCACGGCTCCGGCTCCCGCCAGATCCGCTTCCCCTCCCCCACCCCGTAGCGTGGTGGAGCCAGTCGGGTTCGAACCGACGACCCCCTGCTTGCAAAGCAGGTGCTCTCCCGGCTGAGCTATGGCCCCGCAACAGTGGTGGGTCTGGGTGGATTCGAACCACCGACCTCACCCTTATCAGGGGTGCGCTCTAACCATCTGAGCTACAGACCCTCGGTCGGGCTCTCTCGGCGTGCAGACTGAGTAGTTTGTGTGGGTGCTCGCGCCTACGGATACAGAACCGGCGCTCTTTAAAGGAGGTGATCCAGCCGCAGGTTCCCCTACGGCTACCTTGTTACGACTTCACC
>CALLKD010000132.1 GCA_938008595.1 uncultured bacterium
TCTTCTTCTTCTTCTTCTGCTTCTTCTCCTCCTCCTCCTCCTCCTTTTGCTCCTGCTCCTCCTCCTCCTTCTCCTCCTCCTCCTCCTCTTCCTCCTCTTCCTTGTCCTTATTCTCATATCTGCTGTGCTTGGCTGCCTTGTCGTATGGCTCGTCATCGACTGTGGAGTCACTCTCTGCAGCCAGCAATCGCTTAACTGCTGCCTTGTGATACTGCTTGCTTCCAGCTGAGGCAGCTAGTAGTGGTGCAGCTGCTGCTACTGCTGGCAATGAATGCAGCAACAATTGTGAATGAGCGCTTACTTGCTCAAGTGCTTCATTGGCTTGCCCATCCTCCATGTGGCTGTCATCAATGATCACCTGAGCTCCATCACTCATCTGATCAAGGTTGAGTACTATATCGCATAGCTAAAACCCTCCACTCTCATCCACACATAATACATACACACAGGGAAGAGCAACCAAGTGGTGAGCCTGAGACAACTGTACCTCGTGATACTCTGTAGTACCAAGCTCCTTATGGAGATGCAACAAGCACCGAGCACATATTTCCTCTGAATCGGGCCGCTGCGCCTTGATTTTCTCGATATACAAAGCAAGTTTGCTATGGCGCCACCGATGGAAATGCGAGGAAACGGTTTTGCCACACACATAGCAGCCCATCTTGCATCGAGTGCCAAGTTTTGGACCTTCCCGTCTCGCTTGAACTGGTGGGCGCCCTTCTAGCATCAACACATCACTGTTCGGCGCACCCTTTGCAGCTACTTCCGTGGCCTCAGCTGCCGCAGGTTTCTGACTTGTATGTTAGATCGATCTTGGAATAGATGCAGACGCACAAGATGAGCTCTGCTGAGCTCTGCTGAGGAGAATATGATAGAGATGTAGGTTTTCTACTTGGCATATGACAGCGAAAGAGTGGGAGAATTGGTTCAAGATGGTTCAAACCTTCAAAGTGCTGTGCCTTGAAGCTTGATGGCATTTCTCACATATAACATCTGACTTGGGCACTGTAAACTCCACTCCCTCAAAGCCCTTAAGATAGGAATATGAGCTCCAGTTGCGAAACCGCGAGCTGCTCTTGGTGCCACACACGCGGCAACCAGCGCGATGCTGCATCTAGTGGGGTGCTAAACAAACTGCCACCCGACAACCTGGCCTCAATATCATCTACCCTACCTAATACTGTACACAACACATGTAGTGATAAGAATACAAAGCTTTCAGTCATGTACCACTCTTGTACCCTATAAATTTGTTGTATAACCCTAACCCCTCTAATGGGGTGTT
>CALLKD010000133.1 GCA_938008595.1 uncultured bacterium
TGATGAAGAATATGTTTCAAGCGATATTATTGGAGAACGCTTTGCATCAATTGCAGATCTTGGCATGACACGCGTTGTAGACGGTACCTTGGTCAAGGTGCTTGCGTGGTACGATAACGAAGCAGGGTACACACACACCTTGGTGGAGCATGCGATTAAGGCAGGACAATCAAAATCTTAACTTCAGCTAGCTATGAATACAGAAGAAGATAAAATTGAGGCAATACTCCGAGAAGCAAAGAGAATTCGCATCCTGTTTGGTATTAGTATTGTGATCCTTGCACTTATTCTTGGTGCAATTGCCCCAGTAATCATTAGGGACGGGCTTACACTTTCTTCCGTTGAAAATTCTTGGGGTGTACGTTCAGACGTACGGCAAACCCCTCACGATACTAACCGATATGCGCCAGAACCAAGTGATATAAGTACGACAACTCCAGTAGTAGAGTAGTAAATAGTGTATGGACTCTACACAAAGAGTACAATTTGATGAGTATAACGATCCTATAACTGCACACACTTTAGGGTCTGTGCAAAATAGGTGGCGTAAACAGCGGAAGGGGTTAATTGAAT
Source organism: uncultured bacterium (assembly GCA_938008595.1). Lineage (GTDB taxonomy): Bacteria > Patescibacteriota > Minisyncoccia > Phycocordibacterales > Phycocordibacteraceae > C7867-001. Next base: position 574 of record CALLKD010000133.1, read on the forward strand.
TCTTTGTTGCCAAGGGCTATGCAAAGAACGAGACTGAGGCGAGCAATATACTACTCGCAATAACTATCACTCTCGTTCTTTTTGCTGTTGGATTTTCTGCTATTTTTGGGTACAAGGCACCTGTTGCAAGCCTAGAACTTCAGCGAACAACGCAGTGGAATAATGATGGGAATAGAGGACTGCCACCACCTGACTATCGACCAACACTTAAACAAAAATGACATCTACCCATCTTTCAAAAAATAGGTCTCACGCTCCAAAGGGCTTTACCCTTATCGAACTCCTTGTTGTTATTGCCATCATCGGACTTCTCTCAAGTGTTGTACTTGCCTCATTAAATACTGCACGTGCACGCGGCCGCGACGCAAGACGCCTATCAGATCTCCAGCAAGTACAGATTGCCCTTGAGTTATATCGTAGTGATAACGGAGGATATCCTGCTACGCCTAATCTCGGTGATGGTGAGGGAGGCTATTATCGCGATTGCGGAGGATTTCATACACTTACCGGCCCTAGTGGGTGGGTGCCAAACCTTGCGCCAACTTACATTAAGGAGTTGCCTGCAGAGCCATTAAAGCCCTTTCTCACTGGATACGACTGTTATCGATACATATCTGATGGTAAGTCGTACATGGTGATGGCAGGCACCGATGAGACATATAGCGCGGCAAAGAATCCGTCCCCAAGACTCATACAGCCCGCTGGAAACTTTGCTAAATATAGTCCAGACCCACTTACAACAGTAACCGCTCCAGGAGCTTGGTAACAACACATACTATGAATATATACATTGCCTCAGATCACGCAGGATTTTCACTAAAAGAATTACTCACTGAGCACCTTACCGCCGAAGGACATAGCGTGAAGGATTACGGTGCTTATGCGCACGACGAAGGAGATGACTATCCTGATTTTATAACTCCGTGCGCAGAAGCAGTGGCAGGGAGTGATGACACTTTCGGTATTGTTATCGGGGGCTCAGGACAGGGAGAAGTGATGGCCGCAAACAGAATTACTGGCGTGCGTGCAGCCCTCTACTATGGTGGTTCACATGACATCGTTACGCTTTCTCGTACGCACAACAATGCAAATATTCTTTCACTTGGTGCACGGTTTGTGTCTTTTGAGGAAGCTCGTGCAGCAGTGAAGCTCTTTCTAGAGACGCCATTTTCAGGAGATGAGCGACACGTACGTCGTATTGCAAAGTTCTAATGGCAGACTAAAAGAGAGCTATACTAAATCCGATGAGTACAATCATTCCCGCAATTCTTCCAACGTCGAGAGAAGATCTTGAGGACAAACTCTGGAAGCTGCAAGGCGTCTCAACAAGTGTACAAATAGATTTGGTTGACGGGTCATTTGGTGCGCCAAAAACCTGGCTGGGAGGTGATTTGCAGAGTGATGCTGCTGTCGAGAAGCCCCTCCCGTTTCTTGGAACGATGGCGTATGAGGTGGATATTATGGCCCGTGATCCAGAGCCTCTTATGCGGCATTTTGTTCGTGAAGGGGTGACCCGAGTTACCGTACATGCGGCCCTCATTCTGAAACTCCCTGAGTTTATTGCTAATTTCCAACGTGAGTATGGGCATGATAAGGACTTTGCACCAGGATTACTTTCCTTGGGGCTTGCAATTGGTATTGATACCGACATGTCTCTCATAGAGCCATATATTGAACAGTGTGACTATGTGCAGTTCATGGGCATCGCGCATATTGGAAAGCAGGGAGAGCCGTTTGATACGCGTGTGCTTCCTAAAATTGCTGCGTTTAGGAAGAAATATCCTGAGATGCCAATTCAAGTAGATGGCGGTGTATCACTCACTACGGCACCGTCACTACTTACTGCAGGAGTCTCACGCATTGTTGTTGGTTCTGCGTTTTGGAATGCTGGTACCGTAGGTGAGCAAATGGAAAAGTTTGAAGAGCTTACACAAATATATTCATAAGAGCGCGTGCTACCATATACGATATGGCGCTTGTAGAAAAAGAAGTGTTATTTCTTGAAAAGAAAGCCGAAGAAATTCGTGAGACTATCATCACCATGCTCGTTGCGGCAGGCAGTGGACACACGGCAGGCCCACTTGGCATGGCAGATATGTTTTCTGCATTCTATTTTCATATACTTAAGCACGACCCTAAGAATCCTGAATGGGACGAGCGTGATTGGCTCCTATTAAGTAACGGTCATACCGTACCGGTGCGCTATGCTGCCATGGCACATGCAGGATATTTCCCAGTGAGTGAAACAAGCACGCTACGTAAGCTTGGCTCACGACTACAAGGACACCCTGAGCGCACGCGTCTTCCAGGACTTGAGACGACATCAGGACCGCTTGGTGAGGGACTCTCACAAGCTGCAGGTATTGCCTATGCATTTCGCATGGACGGGAAGAAAAACCACGTATATGTGGTGATGGGAGATGGCGAGCAGGATGAAGGAAATGTATGGGAGGCCGTGATGTGGGTGGCAAAAGAAAAGCTATCAAACCTAACGGCCATCATCGATCGAAACAATATACAGATTGATGGAATGACGGAGGCAGTAATGCCACTTGAAAGTCTTTCAGAGAAATATCGTGCGTTTGGGTGGCATGTACTTGAAGTAAATGGACATGACATGCATGCATTTGTAGAGGCATGTGAAGAAGCAAAGACTATCGTTGAAAAACCAACGGTCATCATCGCGCACACCATACCTGGAAAGGGAGTACCTGATATTGAGTTTGACTATCATTGGCATGGGAAAACGCCTTCTGCTGAAGAAGCAAAGACTTTTTTAAAGGAACTACGCACCATGAAAGGTTCGGTGCCGCACGAATATTCATAATATGATTACATCCGAATCAAAACTTAGTGCAGAGGTGTTCGATTCTGCGATTACTAAAAAGGCCACACGAGATGGCTTTGGTACTGGTACCGTACGTCTTGGAAAAGAAGATGAGCGTATCGTTGTGCTTTGTGCAGATCTAAAGGAGTCAACACGCGCAGAAGTGTTTGAAAAAGAGTTTCCAAACCGCTTTATCGAAGTGGGTATTGCAGAACAAAATATGGCCGCACTTGCAGCAGGACTCGGACTTGCCGGCAAGATACCGTTCATCACGTCATATGCCGCATTCTCACCAGGAAGAAACTACGAACAGATTCGTACCACCATTGCGCTTAACCAAGTGCCTGTGAAAGTAATGGGAATGCACGCAGGGGTCTCTGTGGGACCTGATGGAGCAACACATCAAATGCTTGAAGACATTGGGCTCATGCGTATGCTTCCGGGAATGGTGGTGATTAATCCTGCTGATGCGATTGAAGCAGAGAAGGCAGTTGTTGCTGCAGGAAAGAATGGACTCCCTACGTATATACGATTTGGACGCGCTCCAGTGCCGGTATTTACTACAGAGGAGACACCATTTGAGATAGGGAAGGCGCAGGTACTGTGGAGAAGCGAGCGTCCAAAGGTTACGCTTATGGCAACGGGAGCTGTGAGTCATACCGCACTCATGGCTGCACGCGCGCTCGACGCCTCTGGTATTGGTTCAATTGTGCTGCACGTACACACAATTAAACCGCTTGATACTGCAGCAGTTATAGCCTGTGCAAAGGAAACAGGGGAAGTGGTAACAATAGAAGAACATCAGGTGGCAGGTGGATTCGGCAGTGCAATTGCTGAATGCCTTGGATCACACTACCCAGTACCTGTTACACGCGTAGGGATACAGGATGAGTTTGGTCAATCAGGAACTCCAGATGAGTTACTAGAACACTATGGCCTCTCGGTAACCGGCATAGTGCAGAGTGTACAGCGTGTACTCTCGAAATAAGTAGGTATGTTAGTTGCGCACAGAATAAACAGTACGCTCGCAATCCTCATCCTTTCAATCGTTGCACTTACGTCAGGCGTTCTCATTGTGCATGCACTCAAAAACGCTACACTCTCGTACAGCGGTTCTGAGCTTGTTCTTACTGAGGTGGGGGATTAAATAGTAAATCCAGAGTCTTGTCCTGCCTTATAGAATGCCTTGACTCCTTCTAGAGAAAACTCCTCAAGGTCAACACCGATACTTCCCAGCTTATGAAGTACAGAGTACGGAACGGTTATGATGTCAGCCCCAACTTCCTCAGCTTCGTAGATGTTATACACTTCGCGGCAGCTAGCCCACAAAAGTTCTGCAAGAGGAAGTTCACGTAGTAGTGCCTTGCATTCTCGCATAAGCGGAAGCGGATCTCTTCCGGTGTCGGCAACACGCCCAGCAAATACAGAAACAATAGCAGGAGTTTCTTTTGAAAGCGCTCCCGCAACTTCTGCAACTTGCGCTGGAGTCAGTATTGCGGTCACATTAAGTTTTATCCCTTCCCGTGCGAGCGTTTTAATAAGTGGGGTCGTCCATTCACCAGAGGTGTTGGTCACTGGAATTTTTACATACACATTCTCTCCCCATGAGTGAATGATTCTCGCTTCACGCTCCATTGAAGCAAGGTCGTCAGAGAACACCTCAAATGACAGTGGCTTATTAGTTACTTTCGTCAAAAGACCCTTTGCAAACTCGGTGTAATTAGAGACGCCTGCCTCACGCATAAGTGAAGGGTTCGTGGTAAATCCCTGTACGTATGACTTCTCAGCCATCTCAAGAATATCTTTCTCCTGAGCGCCATCACCAAATATTTTTACTCGTAGTGCTTCAATTGGGGTTGGATGTTCCATATAGTATTAGATTATTTCTAGAGCGTATTCAGGAGGAGCATCAGCAAGATACTTTTCAAGTTGCTCGCGAGTAAGTAGTCCCTCCTGTGCACCAATGGCCTGCACCACACTCATTGAGTTAATAGGACCCCAGAGAAGTGCTTCATCAAGAGGCTTACCAAGAGTGAGTGCGCAGGCAACAGAAGAGGCAAAGGCATCTCCTGCACCAGTACGTTCATAGGGGCCACGAACATCAGGATATAGTGGTACACGCAACATACGCTCTCCATCATAGGCATAGGCACCATTTAGTCCATCAGTAATAAGTACAATCTTTGGACCAAGTTCCCGCATTCCCGTAAGGAGCACAGAAATATCTTGTGAACTTGTGTACCCAAGAATCTTTTCAGCCTCCTCTTTATTACATGCGCTTAAGTATGCCGCGGCATATACGTCAGCAAGAAGTTCCTTACCCATTGCAATCTCCTGTCCAGGCTGGAACATTAGCTTTGACTCTGGGTGTAGGGAAATCCACGCTGCAATTGCTTTGTGAGTTTCACCACTAGGGTCTCCAAGTGAGGAGAGATATACATAGCGGGGAGGCACGAGATCTTCAGGGAATTTGTAGGGGAACGTGCTGTGCTTTATAAGTATTGACCGTTCGTTAGTGTACCAAAGTACGTAGTCGTGGTTTGAGGCGATGCCAGGAGTTTGGGTGACATACGTAGTATCTACCCCCTCCTTCTTTAGTACCTGTAGGTTACTATCTCCGTCCTTGTCAGTACCGGTCCAAGTAAGTAGTCCTGCGTGAAGACCTAACCGTGCTGCTGAAACTGCAGCATTTGCAGCATTTCCAACGCCTGCGAGCTCGGCTGCAAATTCATAGGGAATCTTATCGCCCCATCGCATGGATATTTTGCAGTTCGCACTGTCAATGTCACAAGTTACTTCTGCGTCCTTAAGGCGAATAAAAGTATCGGTGGTGATATCACCAACGGCAAGCAAATCAATAGTATTCATACTTGTATAGTAAGGTCTTCATCCGCTTGCGTCGAGTTGGTAGTAAACAGTGCCGCTACCCCTAATGTGGCGTGTCTACGTGATACACTTTTTATATATGCTTGATCTACGAGAATGCGCGCGCGCATTAGTTGAAGAGGGGAAAGGAATACTTGCGATAGATGAAACACCCGCACATGCAGATTCGTGGTTGGCGAGTCACGGAATTGCTGGAGGTGAAGAAATGGAGCGGCAGTTTAGAGAATTGTTTTTTGCTACGCCTGGAGTTGAAGAATACATAACAGGAGTAATCATGTATGAAGGATCTCTCTCACAAAAAGCAAACACAGGAGAAACCTTTCCGAAGCTTTTGCGACAAAAGGGAATCATAAGTGGCATAAAAGTAGACCAAGGAGTTGAACCATTCCCAGGAAGTCCTGATGAGTCGATAACCAACGGTCTCCTTGGACTCCCTGAACGACTCGCAGCGTTCCGTACTGAGTTTGGAACAGGATTTACCAAGTGGCGTATGGTGGTGAACATTGATGGTACACGCTTGCCAACAGCACAAGCGCTCCATGAAAATTCAAAGCGTCTTGCGTCGTATGCACTTGAAGCACAAAAGGTTGCAATGGTGCCAATTGTTGAACCAGAAGTGCTCCTTACGGGAACACACAGCAGACTAAGGTCAAAAGAAGTGCTGCATGACACACTAACGGTGTTAATGGGAGCGCTTGAAGATCAAGCCGTTGATATGAGTGCGGTAATTCTTAAAACCTCGATGGCGCTCTCTGGAAGTGAGAGTGGAAAGAAAGACACTCCAGAAGAAGTTGCAAAGGACACGGTAGACACGCTGCTAGCCACTGTACCTGCAAGTATTCCCGGTATTGTATTTCTCTCAGGTGGACAGAGCACCGAGCAGGCAACTGAAAACCTCGCTGCAATAGTACGGTACGCAAAGGAAAAGAATGCGCCTTGGCCGCTAACGTTCTCATATGCCCGCGCCCTACAGGACGAAGCGCTTACCATTTGGGGTGGAAAGGAGGAAAACCTCCCAGAGGCACGGGAAGCCTTCCTTAGACGCCTTGCGATTGAGCAAAAGGCCATAACCATACCTATATAGGTACGAATTGGACGTAGTGCTTGCCCAAATCCAAAATTTCGGGCATACTCCACTCTATTATGATTACATTAGTTGCAAGCAAACGAGAAAAGACAGGTAATGCTATGCGCCATGAGGCGACGGTAGAAAACCTTGTCGATATGATGCCAGCGGTCGTATACGGCCCAAAGCACGAGAGCGAATCTATTACCGTTTCACTTTCTGCATTTAACAAGATTCTTCGTGATGAAGGTGAGTCTTCTGTTATTGAAATCACAGGACTAGGACAGACTTTCCAGGTGCTGATTCACGAAATTGATCGTGATCCTGTCACAACCCAGCCTCGTCATGCTGACTTCTATGCAATTGAGAAGGGGGCAAAGGTTACCGTCTCTGTACCACTTTCATTCATTGGTGACTCAGCTGCTGTTAAGGCAGGTGCTAACCTCGTGAAAGTTATGCACGAAGTTGAAATTGAATCTGACCCCGCAAACCTTCCACACGAAATTGAAGTTGATATTTCAGTACTTACTGAAGTCGGAAGCCAGATCCACGTTAGCGACTTGAAACTTCCAAAGGGAGTAACTGCAACAGCAGATGCTGAAGAGGTAGTTGTTCTAGCGCAGGAAGTTGCAACTGAAGACGAGTCTGCATCTAGCGGTCCTGACATGAGCGCAATTGAAGTAGAAAAGAAGGGAAAGAGTGAAGACGCAGAAGAGGGAGCTGAGTAGTATCTACCCACATTAAAAGAAAAGAGCGGCACAGTCTGTACCGCTCTTTTCTTTTGTGTATGTAAAAAGGTAAGGCCCCCAATCTCAGTGAGAAAGGGGGCCTAGAAGTTGCTACCGGCTCAGGCAGCGATGGCGTAGCGCCGACGACGCGCCATGGCGCCGACGAGGCCGAAGCCTGCGATCATCATTGCCCAGCTGGCGGGTTCGGGAACCGCGCCGGCGCGATTGGGACTGAAGGTCAGAAGGCCGGGACCAAAGCCTGCGCCGCCAATGGGCGAATTGAACAGGTCGACCCAGCGATTTCCCGTGAATCCCGAAGGACCAGGAAACCAGCGGATCCGAAGTTCATCGCCGTTGGCGAGCAGGAATCCCATCGAGGTACCAGCCCCACCTGTCGGATTGAACGTGTCGGCGCAGCTGAGACTTGCGTTCGCATAGCAGCTGAAGCCGACGATCGCGACGTTCGAAAATGTCGCCGTCGTTACCACACCTGTCGGCAGGCGTGTCGGCGAGATTGTGAACGAACCGTCAGGATTTGCAGTGGTGTTCGCGGCGAACGTGCCATGAAACGAAACCACGCTCCGGGATTGCAGGTAGCTCCAATCCCAGAGGGACGTCACGGCCGCCGCAGGCGTTGCAAGCCCGAACAGGGCGCAGACGATGAGAAACATTCGCATTTTTCAACCCCTTTCATGGGTAACAAATTCGAAGCCAGGATGGCCTCGTTCCTGCCATAAACATACTACGTTTGGAAATATAAGTCAAGTCCGTGTGGAAAACCGTGCTCTAGAACTCTCTACGTCCTGAGCCACAAAAATCAGCATGATATAATCAATCCTGTATGTTTTTTCCACTTGTGCGGCGCTATGTTGTATCTGCTCTACTGTGTGGAGCCGTTTTATGTACTTCGTTTTATGTAGCCAACGCACAAACTACCGATGATGTTGCTGCTCACCGCGCAGCACTTCAGAAGCAGCTCGATGAGCTTGAAGCACAGATAGCACAGACACAAGGAACGCTCACCACGCTGCGAGGAGAGGGACAATCTATTCAGCGCGATATCAGTATTCTCGATGCAGGTATTAAAAAGTCACAGCTTCAGATCAAGGCTACGCAAGTGCAGATTGAAGCACTCTCACAAAACATTAGTATTCATGCAAAGACTGCTACCACACTAACGTTTAGATTGGAGAGTGAGAAAAAAGCAGTTGAAGAAATCTTGCGGAAGACACAACAGATGGATGACTTCTCACTTGTGGAAGTAGTACTGTCTGCTGAAGATATTTCAAACTTCTTTGCAGACCTAGATTCCTTTGCTGCTCTCCAAAAGGAATTGTATGCCTCTTCGCAGAAGCTTAGTCGTACCCGCACTGCGACCCTCACAGAAAAAGATGCGTTGGTAGATCAAAAGAGTGAGCAGCAGAAACTACGCGACCTCCAGGCATCTGAACAGCAGAAAATTGTTGACCAGCAAAATCAAAAGAAGAAACTTCTTGCGGTTAATAAATCAACGGCAGCTACGTATCAAAGTATTATTGAAACCAAACAAAAGACGGCAAACCAAATTCGTGCAGAGCTGTTTGCACTTGCTGGTGGTTCAGGACAAATTGCTCTTCCTTCTGCTATCGCTCTTGCCAAGCAGTCAGGTGCTGCTACTGGTGTACGTCCAGCACTTATTCTCGCAATCCTTAAGCAGGAAACTAATCTGGGGAAAAATGTAGGACAGTGTTTGCTTACTAATAACCCTGCAAAGGGAGATGGAAAGGGAAAGAACACAGGCACGCCTGTCTTGGGGGTAATGAAGCCAACACGTGACGTGGATCCTTTCATGGCAATTACTGCCTCACTTGGTATTGATCCGTACTCACAGCCAGTCTCGTGCCCACCGTCATATGGATACGGTGGAGCCATGGGTCCAGGACAGTTTATTCCTTCCACCTGGATGCTATACAAGGATCGTGTAGCAAAGTACGCAGGACACCCAAATACTCCAGCAAATCCTTGGAATAATCTTGATGCCTTTACTGCAACCGCAATGCTTATGGCAGACAACGGTGCAACGGCTGGTACGCGTGAAAGTGAGCGAACTGCAGCACTTAGATACTTTGCGGGGTGGGGTAATGCGAGTAACCCAGCATATGCCTTCTATGGGGACGGGGTGATGGGCTTTGCAGATCAGTTCCAGGCAGACATCAATACACTTGGTGGATAGGTTTCTTGTCCACAGAGGAGATATCTTTATATTTTTGTAGGCGGTAGAATTTGAATATGCCTAACGAAACAGAACGTGTAGTCCAAACTCCTTTTTCAACTGAACCAGTACGAGTCTCAAAACTCATGATGGTGCTCTTAGTCGCCGGGTTCATCTCAAGCGTAATTATTGCAGTTCTATATTTCAATTGGATGCACCCTCAGAATAAGAAGCATGCAGCCTTTGGTGAGGAGTCATTCCTTGCTGCAATTGGAACCACACCAGTAAGCCCACTCTTTACTGTTGATGTGAAGCATAAGAAGGTAACACCAATTACGTTTCCAGTACGTGATGGCGTTAGCCTGCCAGTACTTAGTCTCGTACACGACAACCTTGGAGGCACCTACGTTATTCTTCAGGAGGCAACAAGTACACAGCAGGGAAATCTCTATTACAAAAAAGGTAGTGATGATGCTAAGAAGCTAACGAATTCAGCGACAACAAAATACAATCTGACATACGACGCAACCTATAACCGTGTTGCGTATCAGGCAAAGACCATTAAAAAGCTCGGGGATCTTTTCATAGAGAAGGACTGGGCACTAACAATCTTTAATCCCACCCTTGGAAAGGAGACTGTTGTTGGAACTGGTACCGCACCTACGTTCTCAGCAGAAGGACAGAGTCTCGTATTTACTAATGCAGGAACCATTGAAATGCTAAATATTGGTTCAGCCTC
>CALLKD010000134.1 GCA_938008595.1 uncultured bacterium
CTGGTACTCTGTATACTTCCCCGGAATACTTGGGTACGCCCCTATGTCTGGTTGTGTGTTTAATTGGTATTTCGAGGCCTTAGACAATGAAACTAGCTAGGGTGATTCGTACCGGGGGTATATGGGCGCTGATTAACCCGCCGAGTGATATAGATAAACCGCCGATAGGTACGATCGTGCAGTATAAGTGGCTTTTTAATGGGGGATACGACGTGTACTTTCCCGGAGTACGTGGTTTTGCTTGGGTGGGCGACGCTACGTTCCACGAGTATTTCGAGTCGCTATGAAACTCCTATACTTCTTCATCCGCGCCCATCCTGACGCGGTTGCGTTAACGCAGCGGGCGAAGGCCATAGATGGGTTTTTCCGGAACGGTACGCCCCTCGGCCAGTGGGACTGCGAGCGCCCGTATCTTCTCGCTCCGCTGTACGACCGGATGAACGACACGTCTACTCCGATCCCTTACGTTAAGGGCTACAAGGACGACGACCTGATCGGCATGGTAGCGTCGCTCACGTACCCGGAAGAGGTGCTGGACCGGATAGTGCAGATTATGCGGCGCGACGAATGGTTTAACCTACAGCGGGAGTACATTAAACACCACATGCTGTTCGATTCGTACTACCCTAAGTTCATGGTGACGTACTACCACACGTTGCGTTACACAGTGATTCCGTCTACACTAGGCGGCGCGGTACATAAGCAGTGGATACCTAACCCTACTACGTTGTTTCGGCTGTTGCGAGAGAGGGTATGATTTCGTTGATCGTAGCGATGAGTAAGAACGGAGTAATCGGCGACGGCGGTCGTATTCCGTGGTATGAACCGGAGGACTTGCGGTATTTCAAACGGCTTACCGTCGGTAAGCCAGTTATCATGGGGCGCAAGACGTGGGAGTCACTGCCCGGACGGCTGCCTAACCGGGATAACATCGTCATCACCAGTAACCCAAACTTAATTACTCCGGGCGCGTGGGCGTTCTCGTCTCTTACTTCCGCGCTGGATGCTTTCTCGGACGCGCCGGAGGTTATGATTATCGGAGGGGCGAACATATATGCGCAATCTGTCGGCCTCTGTGATAGGATGTATGTAACTACCGTCGAGTATGAGGCAGAAGGCGACGTAGAGTTTCCGATGATTGACTGGTCTGCGTGGCGAATAACTGACGAATCGCGTTACGGGAACTTGTCGTGGAGGATATATGAAAAATAAATACTGTGATAAGGCGTTAAAACAGTCGCACGTATCTACCTACCCCTTGCGATGGACGGTGTGTTACACATGCAACGCCATGGTAGTCTTGAAACGACCGCTGTTCGGCTTGTCGAAGAACACGGTACTGAACGTAAAGATGATACGAAGTAGGCACCGTGTAGGAGCGAAAACGTCGTGGGGGCCATATACAATAGTAGAAAGTAATGGCGACACATACGCTTTTAGGCGCCGTCAATTACGCCGGCGGATATGGGTAATCACTAAGGGGGGATGGAAACGTGAAGGACCGTAAGTATGATCAAATGATTTCCGCCGGGTATTTCTGCTGCTATTACAGCAGCAACGGCGACATTCGCTGGTGGCGTAGGGCTATAAGTGCGTACAGAGATAGGACGGCGCGGAAGGCATGCTCCGCCATGATTAAATTGATTGCGTATATGCGGAAGTCAGTGCGTACGTCGGGGGAAACCCAGTTAAACGAAATCCGGGCTACGTTAGAAGCGGCGCTATCTATTTTGGAGGAGTAACGTGATCTTCCTCGACTGGGAAACTTATTACAACAGTAAGGCTAAGTACTCACTTCGGTCAAAAGGGGTGACGCTTGAATCTTACATCCGCGATCCTCAATTTGCGTTTGTGTCTGTATCGGTCGCAGTGGATGATCGGCCCCCGCGGTGTTTCTTTGCGGACACCCCTGAGTGGCCGGGTATCATCGCGTTCCTCCGCTCCGCCGCCCCGTCTCATCCGTTTGCGTCCCATAACGGCATGTTCGATTTCGCCATCCTCGCTTGGCGTTTAGGCGTTTATCCTAAGCTGATGGTTGATACGCTAGGAATGGCACGGGCGGCGGGGCATAAAAAAGCGAGCTTGAAAACGCTCGCGGAGTATTACGGCCTACCGCCTAAAGGCGACGCGCTTGACAAATTCATGAACGGTACGCATGTAGAAGACATGAGTCTCGCCATGCGGGCTGAGTTCGCGGAATATAATAACCAGGATACGTGGCTGTGCCGAGAAATATACAACCGCCTGAAGCCGCGCATACCGCTGAAAGAGTTCTTGGTGCAGCACTTGACGCTTGAGATGTTTACCAAGCCTGTGATGGAGGTAGACGCGGGCTTATGCCAAGATATTTACGATACGGCGGAGCACGAACGAACCACGACTCTTTCAGACCTCGGCACGACATTAGCGGACTTGCGCAGTGCTCCGAAGTTCGCTGCGTTGCTCACTGCGCTCGGCGTATCCCCTCCGATGAAGCCGTCTCCGGCGAACCCGGAGAAGATGACGTACGCATTCGCAAAGACAGATCAGGAACTACTCGCCCTTCGAGACCATGATGACCCAAGAGTCGTCGCTCTCGTAGACGCTAAGCTCGGTAATCAATCCTCGCTACGACAGTCGCGAGCGCAGCGGTTCATCGGTATAGCGCAGCGCAGCGTGGCGTTTACGGGGCGCCCACTGCTGCCTATCCCGCTAGCCTACTGCGGGGCGGAGAACACGTTCCGGTTTAGCGGTACTGACGACGTAAATATGCAAAACCTTCCTCGCGGTAAGGGGCTACGATCGGCGGTTGTTCCGCCGCCAGATCATGATCTGGTCGTCGTGGACTTTTCTTCTATCGAAGCCCGTGTTCTCGCTTGGCTCGCGGGGGAAGAGGGCGTACTCGCAGTGTTCCGCACCGGCGAGTGCGTGTACGCATACACGGCCTCGAATATCTACGGGACGAAGATCGTTAAGGGGATGCCGGAGCGCAATGTCGGCAAGGTAATTGTGCTCGGCCTTGGGTATAACATGGGGTCGCCGAAGTTTGCGAGCGAAGTTTTTAAGGGGTTAATGGGCTTACCATCAATCCGGTTCACCCCCGTGGACGCCGACCGACTAGGCGTAGATGTAGGGGCGTTTTCTGCCGATGCGTATAAGCAACGCCGGCAACGAGATCATATCGTTCGCAGTGGGTTTTTCTACCCGATAGACGCAGAAGCTATACAAACTCATTGCGCGGTCGCGGACCACTTAGTTACGGCTTGGCGGGCGTCGAGCCCGAACATCGTTAGGTACTGGTCTACCTGCGACTTGATGCTCAAGTACATGCTTAACGGCGTAGAAGCTGACTTCGGGCCGCTGCGTACGGAGAAAGACGCTATCCGCCTTCCGAACGGGCTGCGGCTCGCGTACACGAAACTGCGACAGGAAGGACGCTCATATGCTTACTGGAACGGAAAGTCATGGCTAGGCATTTACGGGGGTAAACTGGCGGAGAATGTTACTCAGGCGCTTAGTAGAATTATCATGACGGACGCTATGCTGCTCGTGGACCGGGAGCTTCGTGGCGTGTCTCGGATCGCACTGACGGTCCACGACGAACTCATCCAGGTCGCCCATAAGGATCAAGCGCAGGCAGTGTTCGACAGGACATTAGCAATAATGTCCACTGGAAGAGACTGGTACCGTGATATACCATTAGGGGCCGAAGGCAAAATCGCCGCTAACTACGCAGAGGCAAAATGATGGCCCACTCGTACACCTCCTGGAAGCAGTACACCACCTGCCCTCGGCAGTTTTTCCATCAGCGCGTGGAGCGGTCATGCCGATCCGAAATGGGGCCGGAGGCCCTGCGCGGCGTCGAGGAGCACGCGCAGATCGAACGCACCCTACGGGGGCAGGCCCCGCTCCCGGCCCCGCTGGACGCCGCCGTAGGCGGTTACGTGCGGGTCGTCCAGCAGGCGGTGGACTCCGGCCGGTGGGTGCCCCTGATCGAACATGACTTGGCGATCGGTCAGAGCCACGTCGTGCTGCCGCCGAAGCTCGCGTGGGCCGTAGGGAAAGCCGACCTGATCTTGCTTGACAACTTGGCAACCCCTGTCTACGCTAAGCTCTATGATTGGAAGTCAGGGAAAGTACGGCATTCCCCTGAGCAAGCCTACTTCTACGCATGGTTGCTATCTCATACATTCCCGACGTTGCAGGCTGTACAATACCGGTTCATATGGTACAATCATGGGGTAGTTACCCCACGGGAAGAAGACGGCGACTCAGGAGAAGTACGATTCACCGAGGAAAGCCGCGCGCCGAACCATCCGTGGGACGTGAAACTTAGGGAGATTGACAACGCATCGCTACAACACTCAGCGGAAGCGTTCCCGATGAAGCGATCCGGCCTATGTAACGGCTGGTGCCCCGCTAAGCAGTGCCCGAATTGGAGACCGAAGAGATGATGCTCGCCCGCCTGCGTACGCCACAGTGGTTCTTCCGCGAGTCCCCGTCACACGATGAAGCGTTTATCCGCGCGGGGACGGTTGTACAGGTAGTAGGAGCAGAACCTTGGGACGACCCCGACATGGCGATCCTGATCGCCCCCGGGAGCGCGGGGCGCAGGTGGGTAGATTTGGACGAACTTAGCAAGGAAGTGGAGTGGCTAGAATGAGATTAGCTACGCTTAAAAAGCCGCTATTTATGCTGACCCCCGCGGGCGGGGAGGTAACAGCGGAGTCGGGTACGATTGTGCAGGTAGTGAAGGACTATATAGTTCCTCCACAGTTATACGGCTACCACCTGTTGGCCCCCGGAGGGATAGGTTCCTTCGTATAC
>CALLKD010000135.1 GCA_938008595.1 uncultured bacterium
CCTGTGACACGGTTTTACCCCAAATTCGTGTCCAGAAAAATCGGGGCCGGGTCACGCTCAAGTTTGGGTCTGATGTACTGAAGGCGTGGGACAAGACGCTCACGGATCCCGTTCTGTCCACGGAGCAGCGATCTGGCCTAGATGAACTTCGTCTCCTGGCTAATACCGTCAAACACGGCGACGGCGCATCGGCTCAAGAACTCTATACGGCCGCGCCTCACCTGTTTCTGGCTGATTATGAGCAGGATGTGCTCGATGACCCGACGGTCGTTGTCCACAAGCCGGACATTGGGACGCCGCTCTTCGGACAAGACCTATTCGTGCGCCTGGACGACATTCAACGCTACCGACAACTCCTCAACGGCGTATGGTCAGCCTATCTGGAAGCCTTAGGTGCTGGCCGCAGCTGAGTACTCAGAGGCCCTTGAAGACGTCACGATACATCTTGATCGTCCGGGGCCTACTCCTTTACGCTGCACGTCCTGGCGGACGGCAAGTCGCCCGATCTTGACGGCGGGAACAGCTGCGAACTCGACGTGCTCACCGAACCCCAACTAGAACTTCTCAGAGTCGTTGAGCTTGATCGCGTCGTTGGCAAGTGTGAAGTAGCCGACCGGACCTTCGAACTGTTGATGAAAGACCACGCCGGTTAAGCCCAGTCTGGCTTCGTGCAAGGTCGGTGCCTGTGCGGTCAGAAAGCCGTCTAGGCGCGTTTTTTTGACACACGAGAATGTGCCGAGAGTCGCCGGCTCAACCATCCGTGATGGGGAGGTAACCCTATCCCTCGTCAGTCAGCATCAGCCAGGCAGCGTGACCCGATACTTGTCCAGGAAATGCGCTTCCTTGGCACGGCGAGCGGCAGCGGCCAGCTGCTCCGCGCGCTCCTGAACTGCCGGTGTCGACCGGACAGACTCAATGGACACGACGAGCCGCTTCTTCGCCTTGAGGGACGAAGCGTGTTTCTTCAAGAGAAGGCTGCGAGCGGGTTGCTTCATGGCATCGGGTCTGAACATGGGAACACCTTCCGTGCGAAGGGAAGGCTTTGAGATACTAGAACAAAAAAGAGGACGTACGCAATCCATACATTCTGGCAGTCATGGTGCGACTGTGTGGTGGTGCTGTAAGAGCGCACGGTCCCTAGTGACGATGTGCGGCAAGATAGCTCCCTCAAGTGCGCGACGTATGGAGGCGCAGGTGAGCCGGTCATCCGTCATGACGCTCATGTAGTGCTCGACTGTCAGTTCGATCAGATGCGTATGTTCCCGGACATGAGCATCCCGATCGGGAGAGAACCAGGTGTTGAGCCAGCGCTCTTCTAACGCAAAGCTGCGGTACATACAGTCGGTGAACTGGGCAAATAGGGTGATAGCCGCCTCAGCGTCCCCAGTGGATGTCGCCCGGAGTGTCTGAAGGCCGAGATCCTCCAAGCGACGGATCGTTGCTTGAAGCAACAAGCCGTTCGGGGAAGAGAGCGCATTTGAGCAGATCATGGCTGTGAGCATCCAAACAGGTCAGTCCGCGCTGCGGGGCGTGACGATCGATGTCGGTATCCACATCTCGAAAATGTTGCTTCCTTCCCCCGCCCGTCCCTCAATGTCGCCTCCGTGAGATCGCAGGATTGAGCGAGTGATGGCAAGGCCCAGCCCGGCGCCATCCCCTGTGTGGCGACGGGATGCATCCACGCGGTAGAAGCGGTCGAAGAGACGTGACAGGTGTTCCGACGGGATGGGCTCCCCGGTGTTCTCGATAGCAAGGTGAATTGTCTCGGTGTCTGCACTGTCTCGTACGACGCTGACCGTCACGACAATGCGCCCGCCAGATGGTGTGTAGCGAAGCGCGTTGGACAGCAGGTTGCCGATGGCGCGCCGGAGCATCAGTCGGTCTCCGGTCACCTGTCCTGAGCCCTCAAGCCCTAGCGAGACGCCATTCTCCTCCGCCAGAGCACCGTAAAAGTCGAACAGGGCCGTGACCTCGTCCGCCAGATCAAAGCTCTCCTGGCCCGGCACGATGAGACCGTTTTCCGATTTGGCCAAAAACAGCATGTCCGAAATCATCCGCGACAGACGATCGAACTCCTCGCAGTTAGACTCCAGGACTTCACGGTATTCTGCGGAGCTACGGGTCTTGGAGAGGGCAACCTGGGTTTGCGTCATCAGGTTGCTGACCGGCGTCCGGAGCTCGTGGGCCAGGTCTGATGAGAAATCAGAAAGTCGCTTGAAGGACTCCTCCAGCCGGGCCAGCATGTCGTTGAGGGACTCGGCCAACTCAGCCAGTTCGACAGGGACGGCATCGACGGGCAAACGCTGGTCGAGACGTTGGGCGCTGACTTCCGTAGCTCTTCGTTTCATCTCGCGAAGTGGCGCCAAGCCTCGACGGGCAGCAAACCAACCGAGCAGCCCGGTCGCCAAGGTGCCTCCAATGACCACACTCCAGAGGGTCTTCATGAATGAATCCATGAAGCTGTTGTGGTGGGAGATGTCCGTCGCTACGGCGACGACAGCAGGCTGCCACCCCTGAACCCCGGTGGGGGCTTCAGCCACGATGCCTCGAAAAGATAACTGATCGTCGACTTGCCACACGTAAGGGCGCTCAGCCTCAGGTGATTTGACCCGATCCAGCAAAGGTTGGGGGAAGGGCGCATCGTGGGTAGCGAACAGGGTTTGACCGTCCGGTCCCTTTACGGCCACGATCAGTCCATGGTGGCCGATCAAGGAATCATCCATCTGCTGCGGAATTGCCGCCAGATCCTGAGATCGGAAGAGCGTCGTGTAGGGAAAGAGTGT
>CALLKD010000136.1 GCA_938008595.1 uncultured bacterium
CCCGGTAGTACGGCGTGCGTACGAGGCGGCTACGTTCGCCCGCGCGGCTGATAGGGCCGTAGCTGAGGGCATGCGGCTGTCTGACGAGGCCGCCTCCCGCTGGTCTGCTGCGGGGTTTAGCCTTCCGCCGGGTATGCTCAATGCGCAGCTTGATCGCGTTCAGCAGGAGGTAGCTAACGCTACGTTGCAGGCTAGCTTCGAGGCAATGACTCGCGCCCAAGATATGCAGATTCAGAAGTACACGTTGTGTATTCAGCAGGCGTTAGGGGCGATTACAGACATCTATAAGGCGGAGGCGTCGATTTATATAGGGGACCGTAACGCTGACGCAGAGGCCCTGAAGGCGGAAGCCGATGTGTTTGGCGCTAAGGTCCAGGCGCTTGTTCAACGAGTCACGATGGAGCTACGTGGGTCAGAGATCGAAAACAACGTGATGATTGCGAACCTTCAGCTTATAGAAAAAGCTATGGGGGAGATCGCACAGACGTATGCTCAGTTGGCGGCTGGCGCTACTTCTGCGCTACACGCAAGCACTGGGTTTGAAGACCGCGCTCAGTACACGAACAGCCAGGGTACGGACTGGCGCGTGGACTGGAGCTTCCGGGCGGATTACTGAGGGTTACGATTATGGCTGATTACAGACCGATGCCTCGTGGCGCGTATGATGCGAACGGCCGCCCGATCGGTCGTTGGCCGGAACCTCCGGAGCCTGTAGCTCCGCGGCAAGATTTGCTGCCTACTCCTGCGCCGGCTCCTGCTCCTGTACAGCGTACTTCTCCTGGAGGAGTGGGCTGGATGCCGAATACGCAAGAACGTGACATGATGCAGGATTTGTACCCGGAGTCTACTCCGCGCCCGCCTACCCGTTTGGAGAAGTTCTTCCAGTGGCTATCCGGGTCTAGCGACGCGGGGGCATCGGTTAACTACGATCCGAACGCGCGCGGGTTTGCGTTGCAGGGCGCTACTATCCCGACGGCTGCCATACCTAGTACACCGGCGGCGACCCTTCCGGCGAACCCTGAAACTGGGGTGCTTTCTTACCCGATACAAGAATGGGCGCCTGTTAGCGGGCCGCGAGGTAGCTTACCTATAGATAGGGCGGCCTTATATGAGCGGTCTATGAATCAGGTAGGGGGGCAACCGGAGGCCGGCGTCCGCGCTGCAAACCGCCCGTACGAGGACGCGGCTGTTACTCGTGACGCAGCGGCGCAAGGAATCGCTGCTATTGGACGGGTATTGGCTCACCCGGTAGATGCTAGAGACTACATGATGGGGTATCCCCGTAGAGATAACGTGTTTATTAACGACGGGCCGTATCCAGACCATCATTACGTTCCTACTGGGGTTTTGGCTGCCCCGGATAATAGTGCGCCTCCATCCGTGCCAGTTACTACCTCCCCCGAGATAGCCGTTCCGTACGCTGGAGGCACGTATTACCGCAATGATTCGTCCGGCGTCCCCGTGCTTAGTACCGTTCCCGGAGGTACTTCCGGTATCGGGTTCAATTCCGCCCCAGCGTACGCTATGGGTACAACGCTTGCGGCTCAGCGGCCGGATATCTACAACCCGGACGGCACCCCACGGCAGACTACATTTGGTGGGCAGGCGGTTGACCCGGGGCTCGCTGACACAGTAGCTACGGTGTCTCAGATTACTAAGGACATGCAGGCGCTTAATCCGCGCGGCGGCCCTCCGCGGATCGTCGGAGAGGAAGACCCGTTCGACGCTGCCATCCGCAGCGTTCGTTCTTCGGGGTTGTCTAAGAACACCCAAGCGAAGTATATCGCCGATATTACGCAGCAGCGGGCTAACGCAAGTCAGGCGGCTGCTAGGGACGCTACCAGCTTAGCCATTGCTCGGATCGGCGCCGATTCTGCTAATGCTAGGCTAGCGGCAGAGGATAAGCGAGAGGCCGATCGCCTCGACCTCGGACGCGCTAAATTAGCTGCGGATGTCGCGGGTAGAGGTAGGGTTACTACGGAGGAGGTGCCCGTTGTGTTTGGTAAGATAGCGGGTAATCCTACTCCTGAAAATAAAGCGGGTATCATTCATACCGCGGTACAGGGGAAGTACGTCGGATCGGGGGTTACTCCCGAAGCTGCGTCGGCCGCCCTACGCGCGAATATCACATCAGATATAAACCGATACTTTGACGCCGCTATGAGTAAGCCGGAGGAGAGGGCTAAGCTCGAAGCTGAGTTCGGCACGTCTGACGAGGCGAAGCTACGTGAGGAGTATCTACTCCGCGCATACCGCCAGAGGACGACTCGTCAGCGAACCACGCAACCTACTACCGGAATCGGCGGCACATCGTCAGAGGAATAATACGCATGGCCTCTACCATGTTCGATACGATTATGGCTCGCATGGACGCCGGCACGCTCGATGACCAGACGCCCGCGCCTGCCGCCCGCGTTGCGCCCACAGGGAGCGACGTGGTGCAGGGCGCTACCTCTGGTCTCGGGATGACGGTGCAGGGCGCTGGTGCGCTTGGGGAGGCCCTTAGCGGGGGGGCTGTGGGGGCGGGCCTGCGTCAGGCCGGAGCGGGGATTTCGGAGCGGGCCGCCGCCGCTGCCCCGGGTGCGCAGCCGGGGGCGGGGTATGCCGATGAAACGCAGTTCAATATCTCGCAGAGCCTGGCGTCTTCCGCCCCGCTGTCGGCTGCGGGTGCGCTCGGAGGGGCTGCGATTGGTCGCGGGATTGGTACGGCGATCGGAACCGCTGGCGGCCCTGTGGGCGCCTTGGTCGGCGGTACGATCGGTGGGTTCCTTGGGTCCACCGCGGCATCGTTCTTGTCCGAACTCGGGCAGATGCGGCAGGAGCAGGTGGCCACGGGCAAGGGAGGGCAAGCGTCCGATCTTCTCCCCTACGCCGCGGCTTCGGCGGCGCTCGAACTTGGCAATGACGCCCTGGATACGGGGGTCGGAGCAGTGGCCGCTGCGGCGTCGCGGCGTCTCCCCGTGGCGGGTCCGGTGATCGGCCCGGTGGTCAACGCGCTCGCAGGCAAACAGGGCTCGACTCGGCGAGCGCTTACCGCGGGTGTCGCCGCTGGCGCTGCAACCAGCGCCATCACGGAGCCCCCGATTGAGGCGGCGCAGGAGTATTCGCAGGTACTCGCGCGGCAGACGTACGACCCGGAATACACCGTGGATAGGCCGGAGGTGCAGCAGAGGCTATCCGACGCCGCGTGGCAAGCCCTGAAGATGGCCCCCTGGATGGGCGGCGGGCTAGGTCTACTTGGCGGCGTCGGACATGTGGCGCAGAAGCGCGAAGCTGATCGGGTCGATCTGGCTACGCGGCTGGCAGAAGCTATTGGTATTACCCCGCAACTCGATCGCGCACCTACTGTGGCTGATCTGACCCCGGTGTATGAACAGTACGCGGCGGCTAACGGGGTAGATATCTCCGGTATTAAGTCTTCTGGGTCTGCTCGGCTGCTAGACATTTACGGGGTAGTTACGGACGCTATCCGTGCTAATGAGCAATCGGATGTAGCCGCACGACAGACTGCGGAGCAAGCACGATCTCAGTTAGAAGCCACCGCCAACGCTATTGGCGTGCCTACGCAGAACAGGACTTCCACGGACATTCTTAAAGATATTCTCACGGTTACTGAACGTCGTAGAGCGGAGAACGAATCTGCGGCGGTAGCCGTAAACCCCGTCGTGCTTAAAGGAGAAGTCGCTCGCGTGCTTGGTATTCAGTACGCAGATGATACGTCTCGTAGTGTATTGTTCGGAGGTACGGCAGACGAGCTAAAGAAGGTTATTGCGCACCTTACTTCCGTTGCTACTAAACTAGGTCTTGACCCGAAGCAGGTAGAAGGCGCAGGCGTAGATAAAGCGCAGGGGCTATATACCGCGGTGGTTGACCGCATCGCGAACAACGTCCGGCAGGCCTCGCTTAACACTCGGTTAGGACTAGGAGAGGTCGATACGGCAGCGCGAGCGCAGCGCAGACAGGAAGCTACCGACGCAATTAAGAAGATTGGAAATATCCCCGTTCGCAGTATTATCGCAGAGACTGTTACTAAGGCGCTCAAACAAATTAGTAAGATTGATCCGTTACACCCGGCTAACTTCGCTACTGATAGTCGCGCAGTGATGCCGGACACTACGGTTATGTTCGTCAATAGTACGGCGGCTACTACGTATCACGTAGATGCGATCGACGCGCAGGGCAACGCGAAACTCACCAGCTACGCCACTGGGGATTCGTTCGTCGTGCCTAGTGATCAGGTTCAAAAGGTGCTGGCCCCGATCAACTTAGCTAAGTGGAATGCCGCAGTTAATGACGTAAGCACGTCTGTAGCAGACCGGACCCGGCTCATTGTTGCGTCTACCGACCCGGATGCGATAGCGGAGAAGGTTAGAGAGTACAACGCTGCTCCGACTGCTCCGACTGCTCCGACTGCTCCGACTGCTCCGACTGCTCCGACT
>CALLKD010000137.1 GCA_938008595.1 uncultured bacterium
ATTGTTCCTCGTTCAATCACCAAAGTCACTAAGCGATTGTCTCAGCAAGTGCTGCAAGGGTATGATCCCGTGGACAAGTACACCGTTGAAGCTACTGAGCGAATGATCGCTTTGAACCCACAAGCTGCGAACAAGAATCTTGTGGTCAAGGGAACTCGTCGTGCGAGACAACTGTTTGAGTCCCCTCGCTCTACTGTGTACTTCATGCTGCCAGATGAAGATCCTGAGTGGAAAGAGACACGACCCGAGGCTCACGATCGACTGAATCGATTGCTCAAAGGGTGTGTATTGCTAGTGAAAGTGTTACTGGAACTCATTCCTGACGAACTACCTACGAGTCCTTTGCTGCACATTGACATCATCTTGAGAAAAGACGCCTTGACGCCCAAGGCTGCACTGTTGTTCGGAGACTTCTTGCACAAGGCGTTCCCACTTGCACAGTTTCTGAACGAGCCGTTGCGCAACTGTAGCAAGTACTTTCGGGAGCAAGTGTTGCGCGACTTGTGCAGTCGAAAGCAATCCCTGCGTGAGATAGGATACACCAAAGGAAGCATCAACATCTACGAGATCCAGCAGGCTGTGTTTCATCAAATCAAATCACAGGTGTAATTGAATGGCTCTATCTCAGTGTGTGTATGTTTGCTGTCTTATTCTTTGTTCGAATGAAACACTCGATTGACGGGACATACAGCTGAACATCTTTCTGAGATGGGGAATGTTGATGCCATTCAAGGCACCTGTATAGTCTTTGCCACCGCCGGTACTTGCTTCTTCTTTGTGCTCAACACCAAAGAGCTGCCACGCAAATACGGACTTTGGTTTACTCACAATAGCTGGGATCTGCGATATGGCATACGTGTCTTCCTATTATTGGTCTGCCTTGAGTTCGTAGGGTTCTATCTCACCGCCGGTATCATCTTTAGTTACAGTTACTACGTCAGCACGGAGCCTCTTTCAGTATACACCAACCAATCCGAGTTAATATCAATCTCCTTATCTTGCGGACTGATATTTGTGGCCCTTGCATTGTTCTCCAAACGAACTGTGTGGACAGCAGTAGTGTCAGGGGTGATATTCATGATCATTATGCATGTCTTGTTCACATGTTCCGGGGGCGAGAAGAATTGTTTTTATCTGAGATCGGAAGAGCACACGTCTGAACTCCAG
>CALLKD010000138.1 GCA_938008595.1 uncultured bacterium
TTTTTAGATTTTATATGGTAATTTGCAGAAAAGGTCTAACCTTTTTTTGGCAGAGCTTTAGGTCACCGGGATGAGTTTTAGCTATGTATTTATGATAGAAGGCAGTATTTGTGCGTATAAACGGCAAAAGCCGTACAGTTTTGTACGGCTTTTGCAAGAAAAACCCGGCAGCGACTTACTCTCCCACTCCCCGACGGGAGCAGTACCATCAGCTCAGCAGGTCTTAACTACTCTGTTCGGAATGGGAAGAGGTGTGACCCCTGCGATATAGCCACCAAGTATAGTTATTGGTAATATAATTATAGATTACTTTATCAACAGATGACAAGGCAACATTACCGAGTCATGAAGATGTGTCAACAATTGAGCTACGACACCTGTAGAGGACTTACTTTATGGTAAGCCGACGGACTATTAGTACGACTTGGCTTCACACATTACTGTGCTTCCACCTATCGCCTATCAACCGGGTCATCTCCCCGGGTCCTTAAGAGATACCTCATCTTGGGGTAGGTTTCGTGCTTGAGATGCTTTCAGCACTTATCCTTTCCGGACATGGCTACTCAGCCGTGCCACTGGCGTGACAACTGATACACCGTCGGTCCGGTCATTCCGGTCCTCTCGTACTAAGAACGAGTCCCCTCAAGTATCTTGCGCCCGCATAGGATAGGGACCGAACTGTCTCACGACGTTCTGAACCCAGCTCGCGTACCGCTTTAATGGGCGAACAGCCCAACCCTTGGGACCTACTACAGCCCCAGGATGCGATGAGCCGACATCGAGGTGCCAAACCACTCCGTCGATGTGAACTCTTGGGAGTGATAAGCCTGTTATCCCCAGGGTAGCTTTTATCCGTTGAGCGATGGCAATCCCACTTTATACCACCGGATCACTAAGTCCTACTTTCGTACCTGCTCCACCCGTCGGTGTCGCAGTCAAGCTCCCTTCTGCCTTTGCACTCTTCGAATGGTTTCCGTCCATTCTGAGGGAACCTTTGGGCGCCTCCGTTACGCTTTCGGAGGCGACCGCCCCAGTCAAACTCCCCGTCTGGCATTGTCCCACCGCCGGGTCACGGCGGCTGGTTAGAAACCCAATACTGCAAGGGTGGTATCCCAACAGCGGCTCCATGGCAACTGGCGTTACCATCTCCTAGCCTCCCACCTATCCTGTACATGCAATACCGAGTCCCAGTACCAGACTGGAGTAAAGCTCCATGGGGTCTTTCCGTCCTGGCGCAGGTAACCAGCATCTTCACTGGTACTTCAATTTCACCGGATGCATTGTCGAGACAGCGCTCAAATCATTACGCCTTTCGTGCGGGTCGGAACTTACCCGACAAGGAATTTCGCTACCTTAGG
>CALLKD010000139.1 GCA_938008595.1 uncultured bacterium
GAAGCTGTTCTTTCGCACATTCGGTCTTGTACTGCATAGCCGATAAGTGTTTGCGGTCAGAAGAAACGCCACGTTCCATGCCCAGTGTTTCAGATGCTATGGTTTGGAGTTCTGCCATGTCATCACGCGATAAACGCACACTTTTCCCATTCGGCTGCGTCCAATCGAAAACTACATGGGCATGAAGGTTAGGTGTCCATTGCTTTGCGTTCATGTATCCTTCGTCCTTGTGTATATGGATTTGAAATGCTTCGATACCGAAACGTTCTTTGCAGACCGTGGCAAACTGCTGGAGTTCCTGCATGGTGGTTTCTTGTTTGATTACTATTACTCCCTCTCGTATGGGTGCGGCTTTAGCCTGCATCTTCTGCCCAACCGTATCGAGATATCTTTGTTTCGCACTTTCCAGCCGATGGGAGATGCTATCTCCAACCCAGCTTTCATTCAAATGACTAAGTTCGGGACGAACATAGTCCAACTCTTTTTCCCTAAAGTTGTGAATCTCACTCCCCGGCTTCACTGCTTGTACATGAATACTTGTTGCTCCCATAAGTTAACATTTTTGTGACAATCGATAACAGCCGGTGACAGCCGGCTGACAGGGGGTTAAGGGGGCTTGTCCCCTTACACACGCACCCTTTAGGGTGCTAGTGTGCTATCACCATACTGCATAGGTGCGAAGTTAGTGAATGTTTTGTAAATGCACAAATAAAGGGGAAAACATTTGGATTTGCGACAATAAAGTACTACCTTTGTTGCTGACCAAACGGTAGCCGACCGATACGGGAGAGTTACCAAAATACAAGCCGCTGGAGTTAATTGACGGACATCCGACATCTCCAGCGGCTTTATTTTTGCCTATCTGCTTCGTCTAGGCATACCAGTACCTCTACTAAAAATGTACTTCAAAGATACTTATTTTCTACCGACTTGATAGTTTTTACCCCATATTCTTGGACATTTTTCCCCCATGAGGTTATCTTTGTAGGGTGAAAGAGAAACCCATAAACGGGGATAGATTGAATGCTGGGAAGCATAAACAATCGGGGTAAGGTTAGCGAACCTTGCCTTTCATCCCCCATTATAACTTTACATAGAGGAACTTTATCTATCCCCCCCCCCGCCCCCAAAGGGGGAGCGACCAAACGGCAGCTTCACTCAATGGAGTGTTACAGTTCATCAAAACCAAGTGATAACTGTCGTTTCTCTGCTTCTTCTTTCTTTTGGGCAGCTAAAGTCTTTTTCCGAACGTATGTTTTAGCAAATGTCACTCGGTCACCATTGAATACTATCAGAGGATTAATAAACCAAAGATTATCGGCTGGTCCTCGGGCTATGATTTCAGCTTTTACAAGTTCTGCAAGTCCTTTATAAACGGCTTTGTCTGTTTTGTATTTGGTATATTCTAGGCATTTTTTTCTATTGAAGATGATTAAATCATTTTTGGGTTTCATGCAGGTCATAAAGTAACCAAAAACCCGAATAGCTGCTTGTGATAGGTCAAAGAATGCAGCAAAGTTAGAAAGATACAATTTAGTGAATTGTTCTTCATCTACTTCTATTTGACGGATAAACGAAGTCTTAAACACTTCTCCAGTTTCAGTGTCGGCTAAAGCTACTACGGCTCTCTTATCGCCACCACTATTACTCTTATACTTTTTAACAACATGATTTTCAATACCTTCTATAGCTTGTTTCATAAAAGGATTTTCTTCGTTCTTTTGAAAATCGGTTAACTTAACTGCTTTTTTATTTTCCATTTTGATGTGTTTTTGGGAAATATTATTCTCCACAAAGTAAACTATTATTTTCCATAAAAACAATATTAAGGGAAATATTATTTTCCTGTTTAGTATTATATTAGGAAATCAGTATTTTCTAGATTGGAAAATGAGAATTTCCAATATGGAAAATGCCCTATATTGTGTATCAAGTACTTAACTTATTCTATTTCTTCTATTCTTAATATACCCCCAAAACAGCACAAAATCAGTCACTTAAAAATCATCGGTCGGGGAGCGCCTAGCGGCAAGGGGCGGGACCACCCGTCCCGACGAGCGCCACACCATAAACTTTTTTTAGAATAAGCACACAACCGTTTTCCGAACCCTGCAAAATTTCTTCCGAATCCGAACGACGTAACACTCCATTGAGAGAGGCTGCCGTTTGGTCGCTCCCCCTTTGGGGGCGGGGGGGGGTTACATACCCATACCGAAACCTCTGCTTCTGGTGATTTGCTTGAGTAGGTCTTTCCCCTCTTCCATAGCTTTTGATATGTTTGGGAAATGATGCCTTAAAGCCTCCAGTTGTTCGGAATTGAACAAGTCTTTCATCTTACCAAGTTCTTTTTTCAATTCCTTGGTTTCGGTCTTTAGTTCTTGGTTCTCCGTCCTTAATCGGTTACTGGTTGTCCTTGCGTTGTCCATTTGTTGTCTATAATACTCCTTGTCATTCTCGGCTTTGAATGCCTTTGTGCCGTTTTGCTCTTTTTCAAGTATAGCCTTTCCCAGTCTATCGGATAGCTGTTCATTTTCCCCCTCTAAAGCCTTTACTTTGGCTTTTAAGGCATCCTTTTCCCTATCGTTGACTGTTTTTCCAATCAAGCCGTAAAACTTCTCTGAAGCCTTAGAAATGAGTTTTTGGACGTTCTTCTTTGTTTCAATGGAACGTAGTTCTTTCTGAAGCTGAAGAAGCTGGTTTTGTACGTCCTTGTGTTTGTCTAATGCACTGGATATATCGTTTGATAGTTCCTGAAGCTGTTCTTTCGCACATTCGGTCTTGTACTGCATAGCCGATAAGTGTTTGCG
>CALLKD010000140.1 GCA_938008595.1 uncultured bacterium
GAGCACACGCTTGATAAGCGTGGGGTCACAAGTTCAAGTCTTGTCAGACCCACCACTTTAGCCGGCATGCATATGGGGTCTTAGCTCAGTTGGTAGAGCGCCTGCCTTGCACGCAGGAGGCCAGCGGTTCGACTCCGCTAGACTCCACCACTTGCAAGCTCAAACGTTAATCAAACGATCGACGATTTGGTTGCTAGTGAAAATGCAGTGTGGTAGATTATGCGCCCCGCAATACAGCAAGCTGATGAAAACTCAGCAAAACAGTCAGCATAGCTTAGCAATCATGCTAACCTCTGCTGATTGTGTCACCCAAGCAATAGCGCGGCTGACATGATTGTAGGAATTTCTACGCTTCGACGAGAAGGTAGATAACTCTTTAACAGATTGGCAAATTGAGTCTGAAAGTTGTTGTTTCGCTCAGTACTGTTCGGTCAAGCTGTTTTACGACAGCAACATGACAGAACGAAGACTGAGCAAGCGATACACTGAATCAAGCGTTCTTGGTATAACCGTAAACGATTGTACGGCGCGGACGAAAGTCCGAGCAAAACGCCAGATAAGTTCTCTGATCCAACTTGTAGATCAGATGCGACTGTTTGGGGTTGTATAGTCAAGTAACGAAGTGCACATGGTGGATGCCTTGGCAGTCAGAGGCGATGAAAGACGTGATAGCCTGCGAAAAGCTTCGGGGAGGCGGCAAATATCCTGTGATCCGGAGATGTCTGAATGGGGGAACCCACCTACCATAAGGTAGGTATCGTATGATGAATACATAGTCATGCGAGGCGAACGAGGGGAAGTGAAACATCTCAGTACCCTTAGGAACAGAAATCAATTGAGATTCCCTTAGTAGCGGCGAGCGAACTGGGATTAGCCCATTAAGTCTTGTGTGTTCTAGTGGAATGACTTGGAAACGTCAGCCATAGTAGGTGATAGCCCCGTACACGAAAGGGCACACATGATGAATTGAGTAGGGCGGGACACGTGAAATCCTGTCTGAATATGGGGGGACCATCCTCCAA
>CALLKD010000141.1 GCA_938008595.1 uncultured bacterium
CGTCAACTTGTCATTCAATAGGAGTATGACATGGATATCAAAATGATTATGTTTCAATTAGCAGTGGGTCGTGCGACTGCTAAAGGTCCTCAATTAACATACAAAGGTACTCCTGTGTATGTATCTGATGATGTTTGTCAGAGTATGTGTCTGAACAACGTTGTTCCTTTTGTTGGTGTTTGCCCCGTTCGCTTTCCATCTCAGCGGGAAGGTGAGGTTACTTACTGCATATTCTGTAATAATAAATTTATGGAACTTCCTGAAGATGTTCGTGCACCTGTGTTTGAACATGAGTTGGGTCACGTTGTACATAAGCACAGTGATAAAAACAACACACCGACTCTTTGGGATGTATTTGGTTTCAAAGGAAAGTACCTTCAGCAAGAAATGGAAGCTGATGCATATGCAGCGGCAATAGTTGGCAAGGATGCTATCATCAAAGCTTTGAAGACTGTGGTGAAGGATTATCCATTCTTTTCTCGTCTTCTTATGCAACACCGTTACAAAGCCCTCAACAAACTGTAAGGAAGGAGTGCAACATGAGCACAATGTACGAATTCATTGACCAATTGGTAATGGATCTAGAAGAGACAGTCTCTGAGTATCCAGAAGAACCTGTTGCAATGGAAGGAAGTTGGAAACTTGATCTGCTTGCAGCGTATTCAAAGCTGTCTCGTGAACCTTTCGAACCACCTCTGGAGCGGTTTGACAACCAAGCGATGACTCGTGTGTATGATCGTCAGAAATGTGCTACCGAGCGTGTATGGTACGATAACACACCTTGGGAGTTACACTCATCTCTCCATGATAAAGACAAAGGAGAGATGAGTGTAACACTTAAACGTCGTTTTAAACATCTTGCAGGCAGTGCACTTAAGGAGCTTAAACATGAAAGCTAATGTACTGAATAAAGGTACTGGTATGCCTTTGAACTGGGGTGAAGACGCTCAAGGGTTGGCAACAGCCTTTGAACTCTTCAATTACTCTCTACCTGCGGAAGAAGCTAACTCTCTGGTTCTTCTGCATCGTGCATCTGTGTACGTAGAGTGTAACAAGAATACCATGCAGTATATTGAGTTTACTCAGTACTTTGCTTTGGTATTCAAATGTCTTGATGATTACATGAAGAATCCAAAGTTACGCCAGAAGAGTAACAATCTTCGTTGTATTGAGAAAGCAGATAGTGTACTTTGTACTCTGCTGTATTCCAATGCATTGATTAAAGATGTTCGGCATAACGCCTTGTTTCATCCGAGCGTTGTAGGGGTACGCCAGCGTATCTCTGCTGCAAAACGTATCGACATTCAAACCCCGTTCAAACCAAACCTGTAAGGAAATCCTCCCATGAAAAACATCATTCCTGTGTTCAAGAAAGCTATCGCTGCTGACATGGAGTTAACCAAGCAAGCAAACAAGCTTATGCCTACCCGCCGTCTTGGTCTGCTTCTGTGTACTGGGTTGCACGTAGTTGAAGCTCAAAGCAAAACCGTTCGTGCAATGCACATTTATGCACTTGGACTTCAGTTAGCAAATTGCAGTTACAGTGCATCAATTGTATCAGGCACTGCTGGTTCAATTGATTCGGCTATTATTTGGCACAAACATGGCTTCAAGGTGTATGCCAAGAAGCAAGTTGTCAGTGCTGCCAAAGAGATTGCACTCATGGTTGTTGCAGGTGTAATCACCAAGGCTATGGAGGGTAAGCAGAAATGATTGGATATCTTCTTATCGTCTGGTGCTTAGCCATGATCCAAAATGGACTACTACTTGAAGTATTCAACGGTAGTCTTTACGGCGCTGTAATCCATGCTTTTGCGGCAGGCATTACACTAGGTTTCGTTAGTGTAAAGTCGGGTAAGGCTTGGTATGTTATTCCGTCTGCATACCTAGTCATGTATACTCTCTCTTCTTTTATGTTCTCTGTGTAAGGATCTTTATCATGCGTTTGACTCTCTCTGTTGCTGTTATCACCGCTCTTCACTCACTTGTTGTACGTGCTGAAGAGATCATTGAAACTGAGCACGAAAGCTTCATGGGTTTCTCACCTACTGAAGAAGGCCGTATCAAGCCTCTGGCTCAGTTGCTGACACCACGCACTGTGTTTGAAAACAAAGCTGTGTCTGTGTATGTGACTCCTCAGTCTGACTTGGTTATCAAAGTCAACGACGACTTGGTTGTGGATCTATGCAAGGCTTCTGAACGTACCTTGAGTCCTTTGATTCAGGCTGGTATTGCTGTAGCCAAATACACAAATGCTGTGGATGTACAAAGCAAGAAGCTGGCTGAAAAATGGTGGAAGCCTATTGCATAAAGTGATGGTGGGGTAGTCTTCGGACTGCCTCACTTTTTTATTTAACCTCATTTTGTTTCCTTAGGAGAAACTTTTATGAACACTGTAGCAATCGTTGGTGACGATGTTTCTGAAACTCTCGTACCACAACTTCTTGGCTCTTCGTATGACTGCACGAAGTTTTCTGTTCCTGAGCTTTCTTCTGAAAAGCTAGCTCAGATTGTAGTAGATCATGACATTTGTTTTATCACCTCGCCATACAAGTCTGCACTTGGTGGTAATTTGGTAATTGGTCGCGCTCTATACAACACTGATATGATAGCTTTTTGGAAAGCGTATAAAAATATCATTCAGTTGGTTCCAAAGCTTGCTCCCATTTGTATTATTGGTACAGGTTGCATGGCAAATCAATTGATTGGTTTGCTGACAGCTAAAGGGTATACGAATATCATCGCTTTGGCTCGTAATTCAACTTACAGTCAAAGTGTTGATTTGGTCATCAATACCGTACCAAAATCTCCACTCTTGCATCCCGGTCTTTTTGGACGTTATGCAATTGATTTGTGCTATCAGAAAGAAAATTCTTTCTTGTCTGATCAGTTACAAAAGGGTGCTTTTTGTGTCAACGGAGCACAAATGATTCGACAAAATGTTTTGATTGCTTTGGGGTATTTCAATGAGTCATGAAATCTTTTTACAACTGATTTGCTATTTCTTCCATCTATTGAGCCTTATCTATCTTGGCTTTTTAGTATGGAAGCATTGTATGCGCTGGTGTGGGTATAAGAATTATGTGGTTAAGTACGATCACTACTTTCTTATCTCAATTGCGTATACTATAGCATATTTCAGTTTGATTGCGGTTGAATGAAATGATTGCTGATTTTATTGAAGCTTTTGTTTGTCTTTTAGCAATTTTATTCTTAGTGAATTAAGATTGTTTATCGTTGGTATGTGTTGTTTGCGTACCAACCAATAAACGATTTTACCCAGAGGAGAGTGTGTTATGAACACTTCATTGAAACAACGTACTGTATTAGCATATACAGACGGAGCTTGTAAAGGTAACCCCGGAAAAGGTGGTTGGGCTTTTACTTTACAAGTTTCAGAGCACGTCAGCCGTCGTGAGTATTTTGGATATTCTCCAAATACCACTAACAATCAAATGGAACTTCAAGCAGTTATTGAAGTTTTCAACCAATACAAACCAAACCCTCAAAAGTTTGCTGAAGTATTGATAATACATTCAGATAGCAACTATGTTGTTAATGGTGTTAATCAATATTTACCTAATTGGAAAGAGAATGGTTGGCGGAAACCTGATCGCAAAAGCATTGCCAATTTGGAACAATGGAAGGCTTTAGATGGTTTGCTAGAAAATCTTCGTCAGCAAGGTGTGACAGTACAAATTGTCAAAGTAGCTGCACATGCTGATGTCGAGGGTAACAATCTTGTTGATATCCTTGCATCAGAAGCAGCAACATTAACATCACAACAAATTCAAACCCGTATGTTGGGTTTGATTACCTCAGCAAGCGAATTGAATCAACAGCTTCAAGTAGTAACTGATGTCATGGAAGGGAAGAAATTGAATTTTGCTATTCAAGATCTTTACCACAAACGTGCTCAATATGAAGCTTTGTTGAAAGAAAAAGAAGTAGTTTCAGAATGAAAAAACGTATATTAATCCTTGGTACTAACACCACCA
>CALLKD010000142.1 GCA_938008595.1 uncultured bacterium
CCGATCTTATGCAGGCAGACTAGATCCCATGGCAGAGGGTCGATTGTTGGTACTCGTTGGTAACGAGTGTAAGCGGCAGCGCTGGTACACAAAGTTTGATAAGGAATACGACGTGGAGATGGTCTTTGATCTTCAGACTGACACGCTTGATGCACTTGGTATTCCAAGCTATGGCGCACGCACAACAAATGTTACAGAAGACACACTACAAAAAGCCATTACACGTGTGCGTGGTACCCACACCGTTCCCTACCCTGCATTCTCTTCAAAGACAGTTGCAGGTGTACCACTATTTGTATACGCACTTGAGGGCACCCTCTCCTCTATTACAATTCCTGAGCATGCAGAAACTATTCATTCAGTGTCAGTACTTTCTATAGACAAGGTTGCTACACCGGCACTACGAGAGCGTATTGAAAAAGCACTACAGGTAATCCCCCACTCTACCGAGCCGTCTAAAGAACTTGGTGCAAACTTTAGGCAAGAAGTTATTCGTCCAGGGTGGCGTACGCTCCTTGATCATATTGGCCCTCGTGAGTTTACCGTTGTTACCCTTCGGGTGGTGTGTGGAAGCGGGAGCTACATGCGTACCCTCACAAAACGTATTGCGTCTCAATTTGGTACTGAAGCCTTTGCACTTTCCATTACCCGTACCAAGATTGGAAAATATCATTCCTTTGGTCCGCTACGGTTCTGGGGTAGGCGGTTCTAAGGTAAAAATCGGCACCTCCGTAGAGCTGCCGGTTTTATCATCAGTCCGAGCTTAGTACATTTCTCGTGCCTTTTGAGCAAGTACTGCAAGGACTTCCTCGTCTTCAATTTTCGTAAAGCGAGGGAACGTCACTCCGTCCTTCGTCACCTCCTCCATGAACATCTCGAGGGGACGCACATCAAACATCTTGCCGAGCGTATATACAAGCGCCCAGTCATAGAGCGGCCGGTATATTACAAAGAAGGAGCCGTCTTCGGTGTGGTGCCCGACACCAAGCACTTCATATGCGTAGTTATGTATGCCGCGAGGGTCTTCTGGATTGTGCTTGTAGTGGTAGTAGAAGCCGGGAGTGGGAACATTAGTTGGGGGGTGTGAGTTCGTGCATATGTATTTCCTTTAGTTGTTCCAGACAGACTATAGCATGCTATAGTCCCAAACCCTGTAGGGCCTCATACTCCTTTTCAGTTACGGGAGTAATTGAAAGTCTGTTTCCCTTTTGGAGTATCTGCATGGTGTGGAGTGCTTTCTCCTTGCGTATTTCGGTAAGGGATAGTGGTGTTGCAAGTGTTCTACTAAAGGCAATGTCTACGACATACCACAATGGTTTTTCCCTTGTTGCCTTTGGGTCAAAGTAGTGACTAGCGATATCAAATTGTGTGGGGTCTGGGTATGGTGCTGATGCTACGGTAGCAATGCCGTATATTCCAGGCACTTTGCAACTTGAGTGATAGAAAAGGACAGTGTCCCCTACTTGCATTACGTCACGCATGTAATTACGTGCAAGATAGTTTCGTACACCAGTCCATGCTGTTTTCTTGTCACGCTCCAAGTGGAAAATGCCATAGCTTTCTGGTTCAGACTTCATGAGCCATTTCATGTGAGGAGTATAGCAAAACAAAACCCCCGGACGATGCCGGGGGCTAAGGGAGGTTCGTTGGGGTCAGTTTTCACCCACATTGTCTGCCTTGGGTCGGAATGGCCCTGGTTCAAATGTGGCATATGAATGACAAATCTCTTCATTGATATACGCATTCCCATACGGACAACGAACTTCGAAGATGAGCGGCTTGGTCTCCGCGATCCGGGTTATGCACCCAGTTAAAGTAACCAGAGCTGAACCGATCATCTTTCTGAACGAAACGACCCTATTTAGATACTGTCCTTCCAATGTGGCACTTTCATTTGCCATGGCAATCCTCCTGTTGCTGCCTAAATACATTTATACAACAAAAACAATAAAAAGCTACTATTCCCTGCAGGGTACCTAGAAAAATCTGGTATTTGCTGGTATAACGTATAAGTTACTAGACGGCCTCATCGTCTAACGGTTAGGACAGATCCCTCTCACGGATCAAATCGGGGTTCGATTCCCCGTGAGGTCACATTTAGTCTCAAAACGCTCGGAAAGAGCTTCAAATCCGTTTTTGCATTGGAAATGCAAGCCATTTTGGGAATACCTGAGTTCGGAAAAGATTTTCCTTATAATCAGGTCTTTCTCATGGTCATTGGCGTATTGGTAATACAAATAAGCGTTTTGGAGCAGTTCGGAAAGTTGTACAACTTCCTTAATCACGAGTGACATAGCTTCCTCCGAAACCTGCTCTTGTTGCATCAGGGCATTTAGCTCTGTCTGCAATTTGTTTTCATCCGCAAGATATTCCTCTGGCGAGTATGCGGCTGTCCTGAGGAGTGTGAGCTTGTTGGTACGAAGAAAGAAAAGGTCTTCGCGGATTTTCTTTTTCCTTCGCTCGACCAGCAGATAGTTTGTACAAGCCTTTTGATATTCAGCTTACGAAGGAGCAAATGAAGCAGATTGTTGAGCGTTACAAGAAACAGCCAGATACAAAGTAGTAGCGTTTATTCCGTCATGATTTTAGGCGGCACATACTGTCCCAATATGGGGTTACTCCAACCGCCCGTCATATCACGCAGACGCTTAAGCGGATTAACGTAATACGGGATGTTAGGTGTTTTCTTCGGCGCGAGTTTCTAGATCGGAAGAGCACACGTCTGAACTCCAGTCACCTTGTACTATCTCGTA
>CALLKD010000143.1 GCA_938008595.1 uncultured bacterium
CATTGGCAGCATCATCAGAATCAGCATCTGCCTGCCGTGCGAAGCGAGACAAACGGGGAGCGTAAAAAAAAACCTCATCGGTTTCGTGGCTATGCCACAATCTCGGAGTTATCCCTCCTTTGCGAATTCCTTCCGATCTCACACCACATGAACTTATACGACACCACTGAATGATGTTTTCGCTTTCGTTGTCCCACTGTTAGCGGCCGCTGTTTGGACCACGGTACAAAGTGGCCACGGTCCTGTTACATGCCGCCTAGTCATGCCTTACCCGATTCTTTCGTTGCTGAACATTCTTTAGAGCTTTATGCGAGTACTCCAAACAAGACTTTCGTCCTCCTGCCCCAGATCTTCCCTTCGCGGATTTTTGGCCATGCGTCTGGAGGACGTCTCGCCGACACGTGTACAAGGCCCCGTTCCGCTCCCGCTTCTACCACTTGACACTCTCGCAATGCTCCTTAACATCCATCCTGAGGCATGAGACACTGGTACCCGACTCCGATGACACACTTTCACACACACCGAGATCTGAACCCTCCGAGGGAGGGCATGCACGACAACTGCCCAACACCAATTTTCAAGTGCATCCACTCCCACTCCGATACTTTCTTGGCTGTTAGCCATCATGACCAGGTGATGATGAATGTCATGATTGAGCGCTTTGGGCCACCTCAAAACCAACGTACCGGCAACGCCGGCAGATGAATTAGGGTTGGCAGGGACGACCAGTCACTGACCCCACGGGTGACCCAGGGTAGGTCATCTTGAAGGCCATTGTCGACCTAGGTCGGTCATTTTCGGACAAGAAATGACCCACCCAGGTCCTTGGATCGAGAGACCCCCGACCTAGGTCCCCCGACGAAGGTCTCTTTTTGAGCTCCTCATGTATCATGATCATCTCCTGATGACTGATTGTGCTTTGTTGTTTGTGCTTTCGTCATGTACGCGTACAGAACAGACTCCTCAGTCAGACTCAGAGGAATTCAGCGACCTATCGATAAGTCACTTACTGTCGCGACACGAGTTCGAGGCCCCTTGAAAAGAGATTTTTTTGTTGCTAGGTCGCTCGAGCGCCGGCTGACCTACCCCCCAAAGTTGACTAGGTCATTTCTGAACCCGGTCATGACCTAGGTAGTCAAAGACCGGTCGTCCTTTTGAACAACCCTAACGACAACTGCCCAACACCAATTTTCAAGTGCTGATCCACTCCCACTCCGATACTTTCTTGGCTGTTAGCCATCATGACCAGGTGATGA
>CALLKD010000144.1 GCA_938008595.1 uncultured bacterium
TTTCGCTACCTTAGGACCGTTATAGTTACGGCCGCCGTTTACTGGGGCTTCAGTCGGAAGCTTTGCCTTGCGGCTAACAACCTTCCTTAACCTTCCAGCACCGGGCAGGTGTCAGGCCCTATACTTCATCTTTCGATTTTGCAGAGCCCTGTGTTTTTGTTAAACAGTCGCCTGATACTTTTCACTGCGGCCCCATTGCTGGGGCGACCCTTCTCCCGAAGTTACGGGTCCATTTTGCCGAGTTCCTTAGCCGTGACTCACTCGAGCGCCTGAGGATACTCTCCTCGTCTACCTGTGTCGGTTTACGGTACGGGCTGCTTATACCTGAAGCTTAGAGGTTTTTCTAGGAAGTCTGATTAGGTACACTATCTCTCAGTTCGAAAACCTTGAGTACTATCACGTTCGATTCAAGAGCGGATTTGCCTACTCTATCAACATCTACACGCTTTAACGGGATATTCCGTAACCCCGCGGTACTTTCACTACTTCGTCACCCCATCGCAATATAAGCAGGTGCTGGAATATTAACCAGCTTTCCATCGGTTGCCCCTCTCGGGTTACACCTTAGGACCCGACTAACCCTGATTCGATTAGCGTTGATCAGGAATCCTTAGTCTTACGGCGAAAAAATTTTTCATTTTTTTTATCGTTACTTATGCCTACATTTTCTTTTCTGTCCGCTCCAGAGATCCTTACGAATCGCCTTCGATGCAGGACAGAATGCTCCCCTACCGATTACTTACGTAATCCTATAGCTTCGGCACTACATTTGATGCCCGATTATTTTCCGCGCTCGGTCACTCGACTAGTGAGCTGTTACGCACTCTTTAAATGAATTGCTGCTTCCAAGCAAACATCCTAGCTGTCATAGCAACCAAACATCGTTTAAACAACTTAATGTAGATTTAGAGGCCTTAGCTGATAATCTGGGTTGTTTCCCTTTCGGCGCGTGACCTTAGCACCCCGCGCCTCACTCCCGGACATGTGTTATAGCATTCGGAGTTCGTCAGGATTTGGTAGGCGGTGAAGCCCCCTAGTCCAATCGGTAGCTCTACCTCTATAACACTTACATTCCGAGGCTGCACCTAAATGCATTTCGGGGAGTACGAGCTATCTCCCAGTTTGATTGGCCTTTCACCCCTACCCACAGGTCATCCAGAAGCTTTTCAACGCTTATTGGTTCGGTCCTCCAGTGTGTGTTACCACACCTTCAACCTGCCCATGGGTAGATCACACAGGTTTCGCGTCTACCGCCACTGACTATACGCCCTATTCAGACTCGCTTTCGCTACGGCTCCCCATTACAGGTTAACCTTGCCAATGACGAGTAACTCGTAGGCTCATTATGCAAAAGGCACGCCGTCACCAAATAAATTGGCTCCGACCGGTTGTAAGCACATGGTTTCAGGTACTATTTCACTCCCCTGTTCGGGGTACTTTTCACCTTTCCCTCACGGTACTAGTTCGCTATCGGTCTCTCGGGAGTATTTAGCCTTACCGGATGGTACCGGCAGATTCATGCAAGATTTCTCTGGTCCCGCACTACTCAGGGTCCCACTAGATCATATTAACTGTACGCATACGGGACTATCACCCACTATGGTAAAACTTTCCAGAATTCTTCTGCTTAAGATAATATAATCACGTCGTGGTCCTACAACCCCGTAACGACCGAAATCGTTATGGTTTAGGCTATTCCCTGTTCGCTCGCCACTACTTAGGGAATCACTTTTGTTTTCTTTTCCTCCAGGTACTTAGATGTTTCAGTTCCCTGGGTTAGCGTTCTATCGAACGATACTTCTTCAAAGTATCGGGTTGCCCCATTCGGAAATCTACGGTTGTAATGGTCGTTTGCACCTTACCGTAGCTTATCGCAGCTTACCACGTCCTTCATCGCCTCCGAGAGCCAAGGCATCCGCCATGTGCTCTTTGTAACTTTATAAAATTTATACAATGATTGATTTTTAAAACAAAACCATCTTTCAGATTTTGCCATCCCAATATGTCAAAGAACTTTTTTCTTTTTCGAATACGATTTGCATCCGATCGAGAATGTTGTGGAGGTGAACGGAGTCGAACCGATGACCCCCTGCTTGCAAAGCAGGTGCTCTAGCCAGCTGAGCTACACCCCCTCTTATTTGATTCGAGTTGAACGAAAATGTAGTCCCGCGCAGATTCGAACTGCGGACCTCTACATTATCAGTGTAGCGCTCTAACCAACTGAGCTACGAGACTATTTTCGAAATTTCGATTGTATGAATCGTCTATCGAATCTCGATGCAAAGAAAAGTAAAGAACAATAATTTTGAAAAATTAGGAAGAAATATAGAACCAAGATATCTAGCTCTAAAAAAGAGATATTCCAGCCGCACCTTCCGATACGGCTACCTTGTTACGACTTAGCCCCAGTTACTAGTTTTACCCTAGGCGGCTCCTTGCGGTTACCGACTTTAGGTACACCCAGCTTCCATGGCTTGACGGGCGGTGTGTACAAGGTCCGGGAACGTATTCACCGTATCATTGCTGATATACGATTACTAGCGATTCCAGCTTCACGTAGTCGAGTTGCAGACTACGATCTGAACTGAGAGCCGGTTTTTGGGATTAGCTTCACGTCACCGTGTTGCAGCCCTTTGTCCGACCCATTGTAGCACGTGTGTAGCCCTGGGCATAAAGGCCATGATGACTTGACATCATCCCCTCCTTCCTCACGCCTTACGGCGGCAGTTTTTTCAGAGTTCCCACCATTATGTGCTGGCAACTGAAAATAGGGGTTGCGCTCGTTGCGGGACTTAACCCAACACCTCACGGCACGAGCTGACGACAGCCATGCAGCACCTAGTTTCGTGTCCTTGCGGACTGATCCATCTCTGAATCATTCAGTAACTTTCAAGCCCGGGTAAGGTTCCTCGCGTATCATCGAATTAAACCACATGCTCCTCCGCTTGTGCGGGCCCCCGTCAATTCCTTTGAGTTTCACCGTTGCCGGCGTACTCCCCAGGTGGATTACTTATCGCTTTCGCTAAGCCACTGAAAGTTACCTCCCAGCAGCGAGTAATCATCGTTTACAGTGCGGACTACCAGGGTATCTAATCCTGTTTGATCCCCGCACTTTCGAGCCTCAGTGTCAGTTACAGTTTTGTGAGCTGCCTTCGCAATCGGTGTTCTATGACATCTCTATGTATTTCACCACTACATGTCATATTCCGCCAACGGCAACTGTACTCAAGCCCTACAGTATCAATGGCAATTTCTGGGTTAAGCCCAGAGATTTCACCACTGACTTATAAGGCCACCTACGCTCCCTTTAAACCCAATGAATCCGGATAACGCTTGCATCCTTCGTCTTACCGCGGCTGCTGGCACGAAGTTAGCCGATCCTTTCTTGCATGGTACCTTCATTGTGTTAGTCCCATACGACAGAGCTTTACGACCCGAAGGCCTTCATCACTCACGCGGCG